>JAGXNS010000009.1 GCA_019894855.1 Promethearchaeota archaeon | reverse complement strand
GTGACATAATCACCTACATAAGTTACATTAAAAGTTACGGTCATAGTAATGGTTTGATCAATAAATAATTCATTATCGGTGTATTTAGTTGCTTTATATTCCAAATCGTCTCCATTACAAACTCCCCATGTTACCGCTACCGCAGAGTTTATTATACCTATGGTTAAAAGGAATCCTATTAAGATAAAAAAAGTCATTTTACTTTTTTTCATGTTAAGACACTACACTTGAAGTTTTAAAATTTTATTTGTTGTTAAATAACAGATCATACTCCAACTATTTATTTTTTCTTACAAAAAATCTAAACATTATCATTCTACATTCTATTGTATTCTCGTATATTAGTTCGATATCATCAAATCGTACTAAAATTTATATTAGAAAGTCTCCTTTTTAAGCAACAAAGGTATAATATATATTTAGTGTATATGTTTAATAATTTCTATAAATTTCTTGTGTAATGAAAGGGTTAAGGAAAAGAAGAGTTTTTAAAACTTCTCTAGAGGAACTGTTAAAAGATATCATGGACAATGTCGAGGGTGTAAAAGCAGCTCAACTTACGGCGGACACAGGTCAACCTCTGGCCTCAATTTTACCTTCAACTGCGGACGATATGCGCTTAGCGGCAATGACAGCTGCATTATGCTCTTTAAGCGAACGAGCAATTGGAGAAATGGGATTAGGGGAGTTTGAGCAATCCTATATTCAAGCCAATAAAGGATATCTTTTAATACTACACGCTGGAGAAGATCAAGTTTTAACCGTTTCGACTACTAAAGATGTTAAACTTGCCCCAATTCTTAACAAACATTATAAGACACTCGAAGAGCAAAATGAAATAATAAGTAGTACCGCAGATCTTTAAACCTATATATTGAAGGAGATTTTATATATCAGAAAAAAATAATTAGCTATTTTACCTTTTTATCTTCAATATCGAGTCCCAATTCTTTTAATCGATCTCGAATTAAGTCACTTATATCATAAAGCTTCTTTTCTCTTATCTTAGCTCTCGTTTCAATAATTAAATTAATGAGATTTTTTATGAGGGTATCTTTCTCATCAGCGTCAACCGTACAAAAAGGTACCGTTTTAGAATTTAAAAAAGGAAATATCCCGAAAAGTTCCTCAATAAACTCAATATAATTTAAAAATTGGTCCTTGAATGATTGATTAATTTTTAACCCGTCTTGCAATAGTGCTTTATTTATTTCCCTAAATAGAGTTAATAATTCAGCTAAAGCTACGGGAGTGTCGAAATCATCTTCCATGGCTTCAATGATTTTATTTTTAGATTCTAAAATTTTATTCATCAAAACTTCAAGCTGTTTAGACCGTTTTTCGCTAAACTCGGCATCGTTAACCTTCTTGATCGTATTAATTAATCGATTGTAAGTCTTTTTTGCCGGTTCCATACTGTCTGGAGTGTAATTATTTGAACTTCTATAATGACTCGATATCAGATACCAGCGTATAACCATAGGATCGTAGTCTTTGATAATGTCAGCGACGGTGAAAAAGTTATTTAGGCTTTTTGACATCTTTTCGTTGTTGACATTCACATAACCATTATGCAAAAAATACTTAGCAAATACTTTACCTGAATAAGATTCCGATTGGGCAATCTCATTCCTATGATGAGGAAATTTTAGATCTTGCCCTCCACCATGGATGTCAATCGTTTCTCCTAAATAATTCAGAATCATAACTGAACATTCGATGTGCCATCCAGGACGTCCTTTACCCCAAGGACTTTCCCAATACGGCTCTCCTTCTTTCATTTTTTTCCATAAAGCAAAATCACGCTTATCGAGCTTATCTTCGCCGAAAGCGGTATCTTGATCAACCATATAATCCTCTTCTTCGCCCTCGCTATCACGTTCCTTTACTCTTTGAAGTATTGTAGTATATTTGGGGAACGACTTAACTGAAAAATATACCGAACCATTTCGTTCATAAGCGTGACCTTTGGAAATTAATTCTTGAGCGAATTTGATAATAAGATCAATTACTTCTGTTGCTCGGGGATTTTGAGTGTCTTTTTCAACATTCAATAATTCCATGATTTCCTCGTATTCACCTATATGGCGTTCGCTTATTACCCTATAATCTTCATTGTTTTCTTGCGAGCTCTTGATAATTTTATCGTCTATATCAGTGTAATTCTTGACTATGTTTACCTCGTATCCTTTATATTTTAAAAACCTATGAATTAAATCAAAAGCGACGGCAGACTTTGCATGACCTAGATGTGGACTCCCATAAACTGTAACTCCACAAACATACATCTTGATTTTTCCGGACTCTATAGGAACAAATTCTTCCTTTTGGAATGTTAGACTGTTGTATACTTTCATGATTGTTGATACACCCAAATTAATTAATTTAGAAGATGGTTTAAGAGCCAGCGGTGGGATTTGCACCCACGATGCTGAAAGCAACGGCTCTGCAGGCCGCCTCCTTAACTACTCGGATACGCTGGCTAGTTCAATAGTTAAATTGTATAAGATTCAATTATTTATTTAATTTGATTTTTTGATTGAATAAAGATCACTATCAAATTCTAAAAAAGTAGAATATGCTAAAAATTTGATGTTAATGGAATAAAAATGCTTGTTCTATTCTATAAATCGATGTTATCCAATTCTAAAATTTTATTAGAATTTTAGGAAAAACATTTTCCACAACAATCACGGTTTGAAGTTAAACCACAGTTCTCGAAATTAAAATCAAAAGGGAGGACAAAATCGTTCGTCACATCGGTTATAATATCCATATAAACGTTTGTTACATTAGGATCTTTTCTAAAATGATGGTTTACAATCTCGTCTAGATCTGCGAGTTTATCACTTACTACTAGGATACTAAGATTCGATGTGCCACTTAATCTGAAAGCGTTTACCATGTGAGGACAACTTTTTACTAAATTAACTGTTTCATCCGGTTTTAACGTCTGAATTTCAACCCTTGCTAACAGTAAGTCCATAGTTTTCACATTGATACCAGCTTGAAATTTTAAAACTCCTGCTTTTTCTAGTTTTCGAATTCTCATTCCAATTGTAGGCTGGCTTCGATTCACTTTCTTTGCGATCTCAGTATGAGTGAGCATTGGCTCTCTTTGTATTATTTCGATTATGTTTTTGTCTATTTCATCGATTTTAAAAACTTTACTTTCCATAAGAATTGGTGAAAAAATTTATTTTGTCTATATTCATTAATAACGATATGCCGATATATAAATATTACGGTGATCTTATATTTAAATATTAATACTTAATAATTAATTAAAAATAGGTTTAAATGCGATTATACCCAATAATCCTAAAATACAGCTGAATAGAATTTATGAGTGAACTTAAAAAAGATATCATCGAGTTTTTGAAGATATTAGCAGATCAAACTCGATTAGATATATTAGATTTACTATATCAGGAGAAGAGGACCTCTTCTGAAATTCAATCAACCCTGAATAAATCTCAATCTACAATATCTCAACACTTAAAGGTTTTAGTTAATAAAAACCTCATCATTTTTGAAAGAATTAACGTTATTAAGTATTATAAAATCAAGAATGCAGAAATCTTTAAGCTCTTAGTAGAAATTAGAGATTTTGTTGCAAAAATAAATCAAGAAAAGCTTAAAGATTTAAGAGATTTAGACGTGATTGATACATTATCATAAATTAGTTATTTTAAATCCCTTGATTAAATGAATATAGCAATGACAGAAGACACAGCTAGTAACCTAAAAAAAGTATTATTAATGGGTTTAGATAATTCCGGTAAAACATCTATCGTATTATGTTTGATGGGTGTGAAGAATCTATCTTCGTTTTCCTCGCTAAATCCCACAAGAGGGGTTAAGATCAATAAATTCCAAGCTTTAGGCTCAGAATTTAGCATTTGGGATTTCGGTGGCCAAGAACAGTTCCGAGATGGCTATTTAAACGACTTTCAAACCCATATAAAAGGAACTAAGAAATTTATTTATGTCTTAGACATCCAGGATTGGAAGCGGTATGACATTTCATTAGAATTCTTGGGTAGAATCCTAGATCGATTAAGGAAACATAAGACAACTATAGAATTTTCTATATTTTTACATAAATATGATATAGATTTGGATCTCAAAGATTCCAAATTTGATGAAAGCGTAATTTCTGATTTGATCAGAAATATTAAAAAATTAATTCCATACGGTTTCGCGTATCATATTTACAAAACATCAATTTATACTGTTTTTCAGAAATTAGCAATATAAAAATAGGAAAAGGAAGTGAATTTGTTTGCTTAATAATGTAAGTAATTCAAAAGCATCGATATTTCAGCGTGACTTAATTGAATATATTGTTTTAGGAATAGGATTATTTCTTACTTTTTTACTAAGCACTTATAGTTATTTACTTTTTCATTCTATTGCCGAAGTAATTAGCATCGTCATTTCAGGTGGGATTTTTTTTATTGGATGGAATTCACGAAAGTACATGAATAGTTCCTTTTTTCTAATTATTGGGATTTCCTTTCTTTTTATAAGCGTAATAGATTTACTTCACACATTATCTTACTCTGGAATGGGCATTATTCTTGAATTTGATGCGAATCTTCCAACACAATTGTGGATTGCTGCAAGATATTGGCAATCCCTTTCTTATCTTATTGCTTTACTTGCAATAAATAAAAAAATCAACGCGGGTTACCTAATGATTAGTGGAGTAGTAGTCATTTCGCTTCTTTTTGTAACGATTTTTTACGGTATATTTCCAACGAGTTACATCGAAGGGATTGGGCTTACACCTTTTAAAATTATAAGTGAATACATAATTATTCTAATCTTTTTATCTTCAGCAATAATGTTATACAAATTTCGGAGCGAATTTAATAGGAAGATGTTTCTTTTAGTTATAACTTCCATTGGCGCTACGATCATTTCAGAATTGGCATTTAGCTTATATGTAAGCGTATTTGACATTTCAAATTTTATTGGTCATATTTTAAAAATAATTGCATTTTTTTTCATATATAAGGCAATAATCGAAAAGGGTTTACAGGATCCCTTTGGATTGCTACTTAGGAAGTTAAAGTTGAGCGATGAATCGTTGAGACAAAAAGCTGATGACTTAGGACAAGCCTACTCTGAATTTAACCAAATATTTAACGCTTCTTTACCACTGAGAATAATTAATAAAGACTGTGAGATTTTACATGTTAACGAGACTTATAAAGATCTTTTTAGCTTATCTGCGGAGGAAATAATAGGTAGGAAATGTTACGATAATGATTTAAGGCATCTTGGGTATCAATGTGATACTGATGGGTGTTCAATAAAACAAATCGAAGGAGGTAAAGATTATTATGAATATGAGTTAACTTCGAAATTAGATGACAATGTTAAAATCGTAAATCTTGTGCGATCTGTCCCTTATAGAAATATTAAAGGAGAATTCGTAGGGATAATTCAAAACTTCACTAACATTACTGAGCGTAGTAAATTTGAAGTCGCGATGAAAGAATCGGAAGAGAAATATAGAAATTTAGTTGAAGATTCACTAGAGGGTATATGGGTAATTGGTGATAATGCTAACACTACATTTGTTAATCAAAGCATGGCAAGTATGTTTGGCTATGAGATAGATGAGATGATGGGAAAAAGTCTTTTTAAATTTATGGACGAAGATGAAAAAAGAATCGCGGAAATATACTTTGAAAGGCGTAAGCAAGGGATAAAAGAAGATCATGAATTTGAATTTATCCACAAATCTGGAAGAAAGGTATTTGCGAGTGTAAGAGCTTCTCCAATATTCGATGAAAATGGAAATTTCAACGGTGCTATGGCGTTTGTGACAGATATTTCGGAGCAAAAAATTGCACGAGAAAAAATAGCAGATATGGCAAAATTTTACACCGAAAATCCTAATCCCGTGCTAAGATTAAGTAAAAATTATATTCTTCTAGCAAATAAACCTAGCAAAACTTTATTCAGAATAGGGGAAGGTAGTAGAATACCAGAAGTTCTTATAAAATCTGTTAACGAAGCATTTTCTATGGATAAGAATATTGAAATGGAATTAAAAATCCAAGATCGTATCTACAACCTATTCATTATGCCGATTAAAGAAAAAGGGTATGCCAATATATATGGCATGGATATAACCGCTCGGAAGGAAGCTGAAGATAATTTGGGTCGTTTTGTTTCTACGGTTTCTCACGAATTGAGAACACCAGTTAGCGTATTAACTATGTCGATTGAATTTTTAGAAAACCATACTGATAAAATTACTCCAGAAATCGAGAAAAAATTGAGAGAAGGAATCTCAAGAAATATCTATCTTCTGAAAGACTTAATAGAAGATATTTTAACGCTTTCGAGAATAGATGAAGGAAAAGCTAAAATGCAATGGAACGAATATCAACCATCTATAGTCCTCACGGATATCTTAACACTAATGGAATTAATTGGAAACCAGAAAAATATAACTTTTAAAGCAGATGTTAGCGAAGACATCAAATTATATGGGGACCATAAGAAAGTTGACCAAATATTTCGTATATTTATTGACAATGCTATAAAGTATTCAAAAGAAAAGAATACTATAGAAATTAAAGCAATTGATCACTATAAAGGGCAATATAATCCTAATGTCCAGGATGGAGTTTTATTCCAATTTGAAGATAATGGAATTGGAATTTCAGAAAAAGATATTTCTTTTTTATTTCAGAGATTTTTTAGGTCAGACCAGGTAAGTGATATCCCCGGAACGGGTCTGGGATTACCTATTGCGAAAGAATTGATCGAACTTCATAATGGAGAAGTATATGTTCAAAGTGAATATGGAAAAGGAGCAATTTTTTATGTTTTTTTTCCGAGAATTGAAAAAGAAATATATACTAACTAACCCTAATTCTAATGTAATAGAAATTTAATATAAAATTCAGTTAGATTCCCCTTGAAACCTCTGATACTTGTAGTTGAAGATAATGTTGATTTGCTCTATAATTTAAATTTATTACTAAAATCTAATAACTATAAACCTATCATTGCGAAAAATGGAAAAGAAGCTATAGAAATTCTCTCTACCCTCGAGGAAATTCCCGATTTAATTATAAGTGACATTATGATGCCTAAAATGGATGGATACGAATTTTTTAAAGAAATTTCAAACGAGCCGCGTTGGAACAGAATTCCATTCCTTTTTCTTTCAGCTCGCAGTACTCCTAAGGATATAAGATTTGGTAAACTGCTTGGGGTGGACGATTATTTAACTAAACCATTTGACGAGAAAGATTTACTCGCAATATTATCGGGTAGAATTGCTCGAAATAAGAGAATATCCGCATTAAACAACAAAATTGATGAATCATTCTCAACTGCGAATTTAAAAATGAAAAGCCCTATTGAGGGTCAACGAGAATTTTATATCTGCTTATTTTTAGCATTTTGGGACGATAAATTCGGCCCAGAATTAAATAGATATTTCCCTGAAGAAAAATTATTTCCAATTCCCTTAGATAACATTGTAAATCAATTGTTTACGGTTGTAACTTCAATTTATGGTCATGATAAAATTACAAAGGCAGAGGGTGTTTTATTAGACATAAAGAATCTAAAAAGTCGTGGTTATCTCTATTTTGATTCTTATCCTGACAAAAAAGAAAGATTTGGAGAAAAACAATATTTGATTGCTGTTATCGCACCGTCAATTAACTATTTTCACACGTTAGAAATAAAGGAGATATTTCTTGAGTTATCTGAAAAAATTAAAAACAAAGCTAATTGGAACATTGAAAAATATTGGAAGAAAATTTACGATATAATGTTATTAGATACAATAAAATTCGAATAAAATTTAATGATATTTGAGTATTTACTTGATCCTTGCTACTTAACAACGAAATAATTCTGTTGAGAGATATTTTTCTCCACCATCGGGTAGTAAAGCTACAAGATTTTCTCCTTCTACGAAATCTTTTGAGGCCTCGTAAATTGTCGCCCACGCACAAGCTCCTGCAGAAATTCCAACAAAAATCCCTTCTAATTTAGCTAATTCTCTTGCTGTTGCAACGGCATCATCGAAGCCTACAGTAATGATTTTATCGTATACTTCGGTGTTCAACACTTCTGGTATAAATCCCGCGCCAATACCTTGAATTTTATGGGGTCCAGGTTCTCCTCCTGATAAAATAGCAGACTCTTTAGGTTCCACAGCATAAACTTTAAATCTTGCTCCTACTCTATCTTTTAATATTTCGCCTACACCAGTTATAGTTCCCCCTGTTCCAACTCCAGCAATAAATCCATCGACTTGACCATCTAAATCGTTAAATATTTCTTTAGCCGTGGCTTTCCTGTGGATATCTGGATTAGCAAAATTCCTAAATTGTTGAGGGATATACACCTTTCCTCTCTCCTTTGCGATTTCTTCTGCTTTCGTTATAGAACCTTTCATACCTCCCTCTTTTGGCGTGAGAATAACTTCAGCACCATACGCTAGAAGAATTTGCCTTCTTTCGACAGACACATTTTCAGGCATCGTAAGGATTAATTTATAGCCTTTTGCAGCACAAACAATTGCAAGACCAATCCCTGTGTTCCCCGACGTGGGCTCAACGATAATAGTATCGCTATCAATTATACCTTCCTCTTCAGCTTTAAGGATCATGTTCAAACTAATTCTGTCCTTAACGCTACCACCAGGGTTAAAAGATTCTAACTTAACAAATATATTAGGTTTAACATCTTTAGTAATTCGATTAAGTTTTACTAATGGAGTCTTTCCTATTGTTTCTAAAATACTATTATAATAATTAACTATAATTTTCACCTTTTTATTCATTTTAAAAAAAAACTTTAAGCTTAGATTCCTTCACCATATTCGCCGTAAAATATTTCTAATTCGTCCTTACTCGGTTTTTTGATATTAGGGAATTGGTTTTCGATCTCTTTAAGTCGTTTATCTAACCGTGAAATAGCAATTGAGATAGGATCTGGAAGATCTCCGTGTCGTAGATCTATCTTATCTATTTTATCTCCTTTCTTAGATACAATTTTTCCAGGAACCCCAACGACAACGCAATTTGGAGGTACATCGTTCACTACAACAGAATTAGCGCCTACTCTAACATTATTGCCGATAGTGATGGGTCCTAAAATTTTGGCTCCGGTACCAACAACGATATTATCTCCTAAAGTGGGATGTCTCTTAATTTGTTCTAAATTAGTACCCCCTAAGACTACACCGGCATAAAATGTCACGTTATTGCCAACTTCAGCGGTTTCACCAATTACAACTCCCACTCCGTGATCTATAAAAAATTCGGAACCAATTTCAGCTCCCGGATGTATGTCTATTGCTGTTAACTCTCTAGCAATATCCGATATATATCTTGGAATATAGGGAACATTCAATTTCCAAAAAAAGTGAGAAATACGATACAACAATACAGCTTTTATTCCGGGATAACTCGTTAAAACTTCAATCAAAGTACGCGCGGCAGGATCTTTATTAAACGCTGCGCTTACGTCAGATACAAAGAAATCTAATATTCCTTGCAAATATTTTTGAATGAATTCAAAATCGGTATCTTCTGTTTTAAATTCTAGTTTCAAAAGGCATTCTGTGCATTGTCCATGGTTATTCTTAGATTTTGCACCTAACTTCTTACCACACGACAAACAACTTAAAAAATCTTCCATAGATTCTTAACACGTTCCTATATTATTTTGGAAACTTCCCAATTGTAATTAATTTAGATAATCTGTTATTATGTAATAATTAATGTATGAATAAATTTTTAGCGGTATTAAGATATAAGATTCTTTCTATGATCCATAACAATCTCCCATTACAGAAATCGTTGGAAAATTATACTATATATATAAATAAAAGTTTCTTTACTTGTTTAATTAGGAGTAACACGAAGGTTTGAAAAAAAAAATTAGTTTTAACTAAGGATGTAAGAAAATGATTTCTGACGACAACAAGCAAGATAACATCAAAACTCAATTTCAAATCTTTATGGAAATCGTTAACGATTTGGTTGTTGTTATTAATCAAAATAAAGATTTCGCAATAGAACTCATTAATCAATGCCCTTTATTAGACAAGCTTGAGTATTCTGAAACTGAGCTAATAAGTAAGCCTTTTCTAACAATTCTTTTTTCTGATGATGTTAAAAAAGTCGCTAAATTTTTTAAAAAAGGTGTTGAAACTTTTAGTCATTTCCAAGAAATAAGGTTGCTTTCAAAGAAGGGCGAAATTATTTGGGCAGAAATTAAAGCAAAAAAATTTACTGATGAGAACAAGATCAATAAGATTTTAGTAATTCTAAAAGATATCTCAAAACAAAAGAAAATCGAAGTAAACCTAAAAGATACGGAAGATAGGTTTAAAAAAATAACAGAAACCATCCCTGAAATACGATTTTGGAAATTGTTCAATCCTAAGAAATACGAAGAAGCCCTTCAAAGTTCATACGAAATGCTCCAAATGGTTATGGAGAATATACCCCAATATATCATCTGGAAAGATATTGATTTAAGTTATTTAGGGTGTAATGACAATTATGCAAATTTGATAGGAATTGACCACCCCGAAAATATAATAGCAAAAAAGGACGAAGAATTACTTTGGGACAGTAATCAGATTAATTATAATAAACAACAAGAGAAAAAAGTTATAGAATCAAATCAAGCGGTTTTTCATAAAGATGAATATTGGATTAGTAGAAATGGACAGAAGATCTGGATAGATGTAAATAGGATTCCCTTATTAAATTCTGATGGGAAAGTAGCAGGACTTCTAATAACATTTGAAGATATCACCGAAAGAAAGAACGCTGAAGAAAATTTACGTATGCAACATGAAAGATTGGAACGGATCATGGAAACCAATCCCGCCGGGATTTTATCTATAGACACTAGCGGACAAATTATTTATGTAAATTCACAAGCTGAGAAAGTTTTACATTTTCCTAAAGAAGAACTATTAAAAAAATCCTTTATAGCGTCTAAGTTCAAACTTATAGACTTAGAAGGCAATCCCATACCAAAAGACGAGCTTCCTTTCCAAATTATTATGAAAACGAAAAAGCCATTATTAGATTATCACGCAACCTTTAACCTAGCTAAGGATGAGAATATACTCCTTTCAATTAATGGCACACCTCTTATTGGAAGCAACGGGATAATAGAGAATATAATTTTTACTGTAGAAGATATAACAGAAAAAGTGTTGACAGAACGAAAAATTAAGGATTCAGAGGAAAAACTTAGGGATCTATTAGAGACCTCAACAATTGGAGTTTTAGAGATTGAATTAGAAAAAAATAGCATCTCCTACCTTAACCCTAGATTGTTAGAATTCATTGGCTATCAAGATATCAAAATTGTTAATAAAAAACTAATGGATGAAATTATCCATCCCGACGACTTGTTAAGATTATTAAATTCTGAAGAAGGAAAGGAAATAGAGTTTAGAGTTATTACCAATGAAGGTAAAATGAAATGGTTACAGGGTAAAAGATTAAACCAACACGACGAAAAAGGCAATTTAATAAGTTTTCGACTGTGGTTAGAGGATGTAACTGAGAAGAAAATTTACGAAGAATTAATCTATGAACTAAATATAAACTTTTTAAACTACACGACGGATACTCAACAAAACATTGAATTATTGCTAAAAACTTGCCTTAAATTACTTGATGGCGATGTTGTTTTGTATATCAATAAAATTATTCATGAAGAAGAAGAACAATACAGAGTAATGTCTCATAAAGGGGATGTAAAAATATATAGCTCAGAAGAGTTTAATAAAAAATTATTTGTAAGTCAAGTTTTTGTAGAAAACCACGATTTTACTCAAGAATTTTATGATATCGATAAAACGGAATATGCCAAAACAGATCGTTTCATTAAGGACCAACAAATTAAAGCTTGTTACGGCAAATTAATATTATCTGGGAATGATTTAAACGATTTGTTAGTTGTCTTGTTTACCGAAAACCCTATGATTTCTAATCAAAATAAGTTGGTTCTCTTCTTAATTTGCGATGCTCTTGAAATAGAGCAAAGAAGATGGAAGTCTCAGCAACATTTAGTTGAACGAAACAAAATGTTGAGCGAAATTAATAAGCTAAAGAGTGATCTATTCTCAAGAACTTCCCACGAATTAAAAACACCATTAATTTCCATTAAAGGATTTACTGAATTATTATTAAAACTACATTCTGATAAATTAGACGATGATGTCATTTCAATTTTGGAAGAAATAAAAGACGGAAGTAAGCGTCTTGAAGATTATATTAACTCACTTGTAGAAAGTTCGCAATTAGAACAAGGACTTCTAAATATAAGAAAAGAAAAAGAGGATCTAACATTCTTAATTAATTACTGTGTTAAACAACTCCAAGGAATTGCTAGTTTGAGAGAACAGAAGATCAAGGTAAATATAAAAGATAAATTATTTACAGAATTTGACAAAGAGAAAATTTACGAAGTTATTACAAATTTGATAATCAATGCTGTAAAATATACTCCTGTAGGAGGAAAAATCACAATAGATTCCACACAAAAAGACGGACACTATATAGTTTCAATAAAAGATACGGGTATTGGATTAACTCAGAAAGAAATTGCACAATTATTCACGCAATTTGGCAAAATTGAAAGATATGGCCAAGGTTGGGATGTAGGCATCGAAGGAACAGGACTAGGATTGTATATCTCAAAAGAATTAATAACGCTTCACGATGGTAAAATTTGGGTAGAATCAGATGGTAGAAACAAAGGAAGTACTTTTTTCTTTTCATTACCTATTATAAAAAGCTAAAATATGGACTCCATATTCTTTAATAACACGTATTTCATTTCCTTATTAGATAATAGATGAAATTTTAACATCACATTGAAAGTGCATTTGGTGAGCCTGATAAGTAGCGATGAAAATAATGGAGGATTCGAGAAATTAGAGGTTGTGAAAAAATATTTCTATAGAATCTTTACAGTACTATCAAAAGAAGTTAAAGAAGAATTAATGAAACTAAACCTTTCAAAGGATGAACTGAAGGAAATCAAGAAAGAATTAGTTTTTTTACCAGAAGAAAAACAGATAGAATTTCTAAAAGAACTAACGGGAAATGCCGAGTAATATATTTTGGACAATTTTAGAACGCTCGTTTTTTATCGACAATGTACATTTATTGCTATTTTTAACCTATTGAATTATCTTTTATAATCACTTTTCATTTTTTTGTGATTGAAAATAGTAGTTTTTGTGGAGAATTATATTTAATAAAAAAAAACCTTATTAAACCTCTTTATCATATCTATAGAATAACGAAAAAAGTGACTAAAAAAAGCTCACATTCAAGCTTTAAAGCAAGATATAACTTCTATTAATTTTATAATTAGGTGGATATGTTGGAAATATTAGAGACTAATAAGATAACAGAAATAACAGACGATTTGTCCAATTTATTAAGAGATGCAGGCTATTTAGAATTAAGTGCGTGCATTCAATGTGGAACCTGTTCTGGTAGTTGTCCTAGTGGAAGAAGAACTGCGTATCGCACTAGATCTCTTATGAAAAAAGTGCAGTTAGGACTTAAAGAAGAAGTTCTCTCAGATAAAGAACTCTGGTTTTGTAGTACGTGTTATACGTGCTTGGAAAGATGCCCTCGGGGCGTACCAGTTACAGATGTGATAATATTCCTCAGAAATTTAGCAGTTCAAGAAGGTTACATGCAAGCGCCTCACATTGCTTTATGTAAAATGTTTTACAACACGGGTCACGGAGTTCCAATTAACGAAGAAAAATGGAATAAATTGCGCGAGTTCCATAAGTTGTCCAGTGTCCCACCTACTACACACCAATATCCTAAAGCTGAAAAAGAAATTCAAACTCTTCTAAAAAGTACGGAGTTTGATAAGCTTACAGGAGTAGGTGATTATGAAGAAAAGAAAGATGAAGAAGGGAAAAGCAACTTTATCCGAAAAAAAGAAGAAACTGCTAATTTTTTCATGGTTAGCTATTAGTGTCTCTTTAGGTCTGTCAATTTTCTCTATATTTGAATTTGGAACTTTCATTTTTTTCCACGAGCCGGGATTAGTAGGGGGATTAATGATTATTTTAGGCAACTTTTTTTATAAACTTGTTTCGAAACGTAATTTTTTATATGGCCCTCCTTTGGTCCAAAAGGGAGAGAAAATTGATCAAAGTCTAACGAAAGAGCAACCAACTATTACCGTTCGTACATTATGTACTAATTGTGGCTTTAAATCTGAAGAAGAATCTTTAAATTTTTGTCCTGAATGTGGCAACAAATTGGTTTCCTAATAAAAAATCTATTTTTTTTGTTTAAGCATCTTCAATAATGCTTTCATTTCAAAATTGCATATCTGTACTCTAATTTTAATAAAAATTTGTTCCTTAATTTGATAAATCTAATTATTTTCCTTATAAAAATATTCAATATATGATATAGCCAATATAGGAATTTAGTTATTTATTTATCATAATAAATTTTTTTAAGAAAAGTTCTTTTTCAATTATAAGATTATCAATTGATTTGTTTGATCAAACACATTTATGTGAAGACTAAGTTTTTTACGTTTTATTAAATCTAGTTGAAAATGGAAATTGGGATATGAATTTACTATGAGCGAAAATGTAGAGAAATACATAAAAAGAAAGGTCTATAAGTCAACGAGTTCTGGGATAGCCAACAAATTTGTTGACGCTGGTTTAGAAAAACTTAGGGCGTGTATTAATTGTGGAACATGTACAGGCTCTTGTCCATCGGGTAGGCGTACGGCATATAGAACGCGCTCAGTTCTTCGTCGAGCATTGACAGGTGATGAAACAGTTTTAGAAGATATCGATATTTGGCTTTGTAGTACCTGCTATACTTGTTATGAGCGATGTCCACGAGACATTCCAGTAACTGATATGATTATTAAGCTTAGAAATATCGCTGTTGAAGAAGGACATATTCTAGACGCTCATTTCGGATTAGCGAATAAAATATTTTACGAAACTGGACATGGAGTACCAGCCAACGGAGAAGCGAATAAGAAATGGCAAGATTTACGTGAATCCTATGGATTACCGCCATTACCACCAACTGTCCATATGCATCCTGAAGCTGTTAAAGAATGTCAAGAATTAATGAAATCTGTTGGTTTTAGAGATTTGTTGGATAAAATCGAAAAAATTAAGGAAAAAGAAAAAGCTGAGGCTGAAAAAGACAAAGCAGAGGAAAAATAAGGTGGTATATAATAATGAGTGAAGAAAATAAATGGAAATATGGTTTTTTTCTTGGTTGCGTGGCTCCTAATCGCTATCCCATGATTGAATCGTCTATCAGGGCAGTATTTGATCATTTAGGTGCTGAAATTCTTGAATTAGAAGGAGCGTCTTGTTGTCCTGCTCCGGGTGTTTTTCGAGCGTTTCACATTCCTACTTGGTTAGTAATCGCTGCTCGAAATATAACAATAGCAGAAGAGCTGGGAGTTGATATTATAACGGGGTGTAATGGTTGCTATGGTACGCTTCGAGACGCGTGGGTTGAATTAGAACACGAACACGAATTAAAGAAAATGGTAAACGAACATCTCGCAAAAGTTGGCAGAGAATTTAAAGGATCAATTGAACCTAAGCACATTGTTCAGGTTTTGTATCAAGATATGGGTTTAGAGTACTTACGAGGTTTTGTAAAACATAAATTTAAGGATTTAAAGGTGGCAGTGCATTACGGATGTCACATTATTAAACCAAGTGATAAAAGACCTTGGGGAGGAGAATGCGAAGACCCGACATTTCTCGATGAAATTGTTGAAATTACGGGTGCTAAAAGCATTGATTATAAAGATAAATTAATGTGTTGCGGAGCTGGCGGCGCAGTAAGAACGGCTGTAAAAGAAGTTTCAGCTGACTTTTCTCGGGAAAAATTAGAGAACATGAGGGATGCTGGCGCCGATATCATTATCGATTGTTGCCCATTTTGCCATTTACAATTAGATTTAGGTCAAATGGAGGCTAATAATCTTTATAAAGATATGATTGGAGAACCATATAAAATCCCTGTAGTATACATTACTCAGCTATTAGGATTATCTTTTGGAATTGATCCAAATCTTTTAGGATTAGTAAAAAATCACGACCTAAAAGGAGTTACTCCATTTATTCCTATAAAACCGTTTTTAGAAAAAGTAAAAAACCAGTTAACTTAGGAGGATCGAAAAATTGACAGAATCAGATAAAAAAATCAGTATCATGGGAAACGAAAAACCAAGAATAGGAGTTTACGTGTGTCACTGCGGCGTGAATATTGGTGGAGTAGTTTCAGTTCCAGATTTAGTGGAATACGCTAAAACGCTACCGGATGTTACGGTGGGTCGCGAATACAAATTCTTTTGTTCAGATGTCGGACAAAAAATGATTAAAGAAGATATCGAAGCGGGGTTAATTAACCGGGTTGTGGTTGCAGCTTGTTCTCCTAGAATGCACGAACCTACGTTTCGAATAGCTTGTAAAGAAGCGGGCTTAAATCAATTTTTGTTTGAAATGGCAAACATAAGAGAACATTCTACGTGGGTTCACATGAAAGATACTGAAGGTGCTTATGAAGTAGCAAAAGATCACATTAGGTTAGCAATTGCGAAAGCAAGAGAACTAGCGCCATTAGCAGTACAAAAAGTAAAAGTCGAACCAACAAGTTTAATTATCGGTGCGGGGATTACTGGAATGAATGCCGCTTTAAATCTCAGCGCTGCAGGATACAAAGTATACTTAGTAGAAAGATCAGCTACAATTGGAGGGCACATGGCCCAACTTGACAAGACCTTTCCGACTATGGATTGTTCTTCATGTATTCTTACACCAAAAATGTCTGAAATATCACGAGATAAAAATATAGAATTGTTGACATATTCGGAAGTAACCGAAGTAACAGGATATGTTGGCAATTTTGAAGTTACGATTAAAAAGAAACCTCATTATGTAGATCAAGTAAAATGCACCGGATGTGGAATCTGCGTCGATTCATGTCCTATTACAGTTGCTAACGAGTTTGAGTTAGGATTAGCTACAAGAAAAGCTATTTATGTTCCATTCCCTCAAGCAGTTCCAAGCGAATATACTATCGACATGGACACCTGCGTTGTATGCGGAATTTGCGCCAGAGAAAGTGTATGTGAACCTCTTGCTATAAATTACGATGACAAACCTGAATATATTACGGTTAAAATAGGCACAATTATCGTAGCAACGGGATACGACGAATACGATCCGTCAGGACTAAAACAATATGGCTACGGAAAATATCCAAATGTCATTACAGGACTTCAAATGGAACGACTACTTAGTTCATTTGGTCCAGTTCTGGGAAAACCTGTAAAACCATCAGATCTTAAAGACCCACATAGCATTGCTTTCCTACAGTGCGTTGGAAGCAGAAATTTTAGAGAAGGAGGGAATAAATATTGTTCTCGAGTGTGCTGTATGTATGCTACCAAACAGGCAAGGCAATATAAAGAAAAACATCCAGAAGCGGATATCTACATATTTTACATGGATATTCGGGCGTTTGGGAAAGGATATGAAGAATTTTACGAATCAGCAGCAAGAGATTACGGTATTAATTATGTGAGAGGACGAATTGCTGAAGTAAGAGAAAATCCTCTTAATCACAATATAATTATACGATCCGAAGATACATTACTCCAGCAACCTATTGAATTAGAAGTTGAATTGTTTGTCCTTTCGACTGGTATCGAGCCTAGAGCGGACTCAGATTCTATAACTACTCTTTTAAGAATTCAAAAGTCAGCCGATGGATTCTTTTTAGAAGCACACCCCAAATTAAGACCTGTAGATACTTTAACCGAAGGAATTTTCATAGCAGGCGTTTCTCAGGGACCTAAAGACATACCGGATTCAGTAGCACAAGCGAAAGGAGCTGCTGCTAGCGCCATTGGGTTAATGGCGAAAGGAGAAGTAGAAATTGAGCCATTTTTTGCAGTAATTCATGCTGATCGATGTTCTGGTTGTGGAATGTGTATTCAAAATTGCGCTTATGGAGCTATTGAGTATGTTGATGATAGAAGGTTTGGAACGATAGCTTCAGTTAATGTAGCACTCTGTAAAGGATGTGGTGCTTGCTCTGGCAATTGTAGAAGCTCCGCAATTGATATAATAGGATTTTCTTCTGAACAATTACATTCAATGATAACTAAGAGGGTATAATAATGACAGAACCAATTGTAGAAACAAAACAGTCTGAAAATAAAGAATGGGAACCAAAAATTATCGCTTTTCTGTGTAATTGGTGTTCCTACGCCGGAGCAGATTTAGCGGGCGTAAGTCGAATCCAATACCCACCAAACATTAGAATTGTAAGGGTCCCGTGCTCTGGAAGGATTAATGCTTATTTTATTATAAAAAGTTTAACTGATGGTTGGGACGGGGTTCTTATTTCTGGATGTCACCCTGGCGATTGCCATTACATTAGTGGAAATTTGGTTGCCCGAAGAAGATTTGCGATATTAAAAGAACTTCTAGAATTCTTTGGCATCGAACCCGGTAGAGTTAACTTTATGTGGGCTTCTGCCGCAGAAGGCGAGCGTTTTGCCGTGTTAGTTCGAAAAGCAACTGAAATCGTAAAAAAATTGGGTCCAAACAAAAAATTTGAAAAGAAATGGTGAAGAGTATGGGACTTGAGACAGAAAATAAGGGTATTGAAACTAATCTAAGAGAAATTGCTAAAGGACTACTTAAAGAGAATAAGGTCGATGTGATTATTGGCTATATGGAAGGTACTTTACCCATGCTCTCCCAACCAATCATAATCGACAGCGAAGAAGATGTCGATAAGTTGATCTGGAACAATTTATGCTACGTAAATTTGGCTAAGTATTTAGTACCTCGAGTGCCTAAATTTGTAGACTCTGAAAAAGGTAATTTAATAGTAGGAGTTGTCTCTAAGGGCTGTGTAGGAAGAGCATTAATTCACTTAGCGTCAGAAAATAAGATTAAATTAGACGAGATTAAAATTATAGGAATTCCATGCAATGGAGTTGTTAATAGGCAACGGATTGAGATGGATATTGGAGAAAAAGAAATTCTTGAGGTCTCCGTGTTGGGTAATAATATAATCGTGAAAGGAAAAGATTTTGAAAAAGAATTTCCCTACGACGAATACATGAACGATTTATGCAAGACATGTAAAATACGAAAGCCACCTCTCGTTTCTAAAGCTCCTGACTTATGTGTTGGCGAATGCGAAGAATACTCGAACATCGTAGACGATTTTAGCGACATTGCCGAGTTTGAAGCGTTAACTCCCGAAGAAAAATGGAACCAGATCACAGAAGAGTTAAGCGTGTGTACCAGGTGCTACGCTTGTCGTGAAGCCTGTCCTATGTGCTATTGTAATCTTTGTTTTGTTGATCAAAATAAGCCGGTTTGGTTCGGGAAGACAACCGATTTACCGGATGTATTCGTCTATCACTTGATTCGAGCAATGCACATGGCAGGAAGATGCGTTGCATGCGGTGCGTGCTCACTTGTTTGCCCAATGGGCATTGATTTAAATAAAATTAATAGAAAATTAGAAAAGATCGTTAAAGAACGATTTGATTTCACTTCAGGCCTCGATCCAGATGTACTACCACCCATGGTAGATTTCAAGATGGAAGATGCCCAAGAATTTATGTTAGAAGAGGATTAAGAGAAGTGGTTAAGATATGGCCGAAAAATTATTGAAAAAAGATGACTTTGGTAAACTCTATAGCGAGCTAGAAAAAGAATACAAATTTTACGCTCCTACTAAAGTAAAAGGTAATATTGCATTCAAAAAGATTTCAAATGCGGAAGAAATCGAATTAGACTACTTGAATTCAAAGGTTCCTCCAAAAGACGTGCTATTTCCTCAAAAAGAAACTATTTTTGAGTATAGATACGAAGGGAAGGAAGTAATTATTGAAGAGAGAAAAGATCTCGATGATAAACTCCTAATTTTTGGGGTTAGACCTTGCGATGCTTACAGTTTTAAGCTTTTAGAAGATTTTTTCGCATCTGGCGACTTTCAGGACGATATTTTTCTTAAAAAACGAGAAAACGCGACCATAATCGGTATTGGTTGTAATAGCCCAAGGCAATCGTGCTTCTGTACGTCTGTAGGCGGTCATCCCTTCCAAAAAGAGAGTACAGATGTATTTCTTTCAGATTTAGGAGATACTTATTTAGTTGAGGCCATAAGCGAAAAAGGAGAGAACCTCTTGAAGAAGTTATCTTGGCTTACTGACGCTAAAAAAGCAGATATAGAAAAATCTAAAGATTTAGCAAACCAAGCGGAAGAATCGATTACAACTAAATTTAATTTTGATTTAGTCACAAAAGTATTAGACGAAAACTTCGAACATCCCGTCTGGCAAGAAATTAGCGAAAGCTGTATCGGATGCAGTTCGTGCACTTTTCTATGCCCTACTTGTACATGTTTTGATGTTATTGACGAAAACGACGAATACAATAACCGGGGTAGACGAATTAGGATTTGGGACACATGTCAGTCGTGTCTTTATACGCTCGAAACGAGCGGTCATAACCCTCGCCCAGCTAAAATACAAAGGTGTAGAAATCGAATAATGCACAAGTTTAGCTATTATCCCTCGAACTACGATTGTTTAGGGTGTGTGGGGTGCGGGAGATGTATTACTGCCTGTCCCGTTAATAACGAGCTCAGATTAATAATTGATAAAATACTGGAAATTCAAGAAAAAAGTGGTGAGAAAGTAAGTGCCTAATCCGTATATTCCAATGTTGACGAAAGTAAAATCTATAATTTCGGAAAATGAAGTACGAGATATAAAAACTCTCGAGTTAGAATTTCAAAAGGATGAAGAATATAAAGCTTTCGATTATATTCCTGGTCAATTTGCAGAAATTAGTATTATTGGTAAAGGAGAATGTCCTATTGGTATTGCCTCTTCGCCCACTGAAGAGGGTACGATCAAATTCACGATAAAAAAAATGGGAACCGTGACTTCTTCCTTTCACAACAGTGATATTGGAGATACTATTGGTGTGAGAGGTCCGTTGGGAAACGGTTGGCCGATGAAAGAGCTAAAAGGGCAGAATATTGTCGTAATTGGAGGGGGATTTGCGTTTTCCACGCTAAGATCACTTGTCTTATATGTGTTAGATGACAAACACAGAAAAGATTACGGTGATATAACGGTAATTTATGGAAATCGAGATTCAGGCGAAGTTCTCTATCGAGATGTTCTTGAAGAATGGGAAAAACGAGACGATATTAAGGTAGTTTTGACCATAGATCGCGAAGAAGAAGGCTGGACACGAAAAGTAGGTTTTGTAGCTGCCATAGTCAAGGAAGTTGCTCCTTCTCCAGATAATGCAGTAGCAATTATTTGCGGACCACCTATTATGATAAGAACTGCCGTAGATGAGTTAGTTAAGATCGGTTGGAAAGACGAGCAGATCCTTAATTCATTAGAAATGCGAATGAAATGTGGAATCGGGAAATGTGGAAGATGCAATATCGGTGAGAAATTTGTCTGCATCGATGGGCCTGTTTTTTCACTAGCAGAACTCAAAAAAATGCCAAACGAATATTAGTCAAGATAAAATTACAATTCTTTTATTTCTTCTTTTGTTATTATAATTTACAGCATGATAAAAAACATAATTTTTGATTTAGGAAATGTCTTAATAAAGTTCAAACCTTACGAATTCTTGTTAAGATTTACAAATGATAAAGAATATATCGACCAATTTGTTTCTAAAGTCACTGGGAGCAAGATATGGTTAGAGCTAGATCGGGGAACAAACTCCTTGGAAAATGCCAGAACTATTTTTTTATCTAAATATCCTCAAGAAAAAGATTTTATTGAGCTGTTCTTTGATCAATGGATGGATATGCTAACCCCAATTGAAGAAAATATAAAAATTTTAGAAGAATTAAACGAATTAGGTTACAGATCGTATATTTTGTCCAATTATATTAAAGAAGCGTTTAGTTACATTAGTTCTAAGTATAGTTTCCTTTCTCTATTTGACGGTCAGATAATTTCTGGAGTTGAAAATGTAATTAAACCGGAAAAAGCGATTTACGAACTTCTCCTAAAACGGTATAATTTAATTCCTGAAGAAAGCCTTTTTATCGATGATATCTTGTTTTTCCTGAAGCCAGCAAAAAAACTCGGTATGAAAACCATATGGAATCGCCCTGAAACTGATTTAAGAGAAGAATTGAAAAAACTAGATGTACTTCCTCAGATTATTAATTAATTTTTTTTATATTTATTTCGCATCTCGAACCATTAACCACATTGGTAAATTCACTGGATCTGGCATATTTATTTTTTTAACAACATGAAATCCAAACTTTTCATAGAGTGAAACGTTCTTTTCGTTTTGAGTTTCCAAATAAATAGGTTTTCTTTCTGTTTCAGATTTTTCTATAATTGCTCTTAAAAATTTTCCTCCAAAACCTTTTCCTTGAAATTCTTTTGAAACAGCCATTATAAATAGAAATATATATGGACCTATATCAAGATCTTTCTTCGCTTCTTCTAATGCTTTAGCGCTTTGCCCCATAATCTTTTGTAAGCTTAATAATTTCAAACCAAGAAAAAAACCACCACTTCGAAAAACTCTCCATCCTGTCATATCGCCTTTATCATGTGATACAATTGCCATTACTCCTTCGAAATTATCAGATGTCGAGAAAACATTACCGTATTTCACACAAAATCTAAGCATAATCTCAAACTGTACACGCCTCTTGTCTTCTTCTGTAATAAATTTTTCAAACATTGGATCATCAGAATATGCATTCACGAATACTTTTACTGCTTTCTTAATATCTTCTTTTTTTAATTTATAGAAATCGCTAATTAATGACATAATGATTAATTAGATTTGTTACCATATATAAGAATATTTGTGTAAAAATTGCATATAATCGATTTTCATCCTCAGAAATGATGATTGTGTGAAGTTAAAACTAAGGTTTAAAATGAAATACTAGAAACAATACTGTTTTAAGCTAAATTTAAGAAAGAGATCGTAATTAGAAATCTATACGCTCAAGATAAGCGTCAGGTGTTTTTATTATGATTGTTCTTTTTTCATACTTGTCCATTTTTATTAACCTCTTTTATTGAGTTTTTTTGGTGCTTTTAAATTAAAAAAATTAAAAAAAAGAATTTATTCCTTGCCTATCTCGCAAGCAAACTTAAGGTATTGAAGTTCAAATGAATTGTAGTTCGATTGAGCTTTTAACGCTTTGATGTCAGATTTTTCCATTAGCTTTTACCTCCTTTTTATTATTTTTCGTTTTCTTGTTTTTTTTTTGTTCTTAATTAAAACAAGGTAAGGATGCATAATTAGTTTTTAATGTTAAACTATGAATGGACTCTTGAACATTTGATGAACCGATTTAAAAAACATGAAGGAGCAATCTGCTATTACCCCAAAGGATTTGTTAAAGGTTTTTCATAAATTTTTTTAAATTCAAACACATTAAGATTAATAGGCTTTAGTAAATCTTACAAATCTCACAATGATTGATAGCTGGCTTTCTAAGACGAAATTTAAAGATATGTATGAGAAATTTGTGAGGAAATTTTTTCTCGGTAAAGTTTCTGCCAATCAACTCACAATCATAGGGCTAATTTTTGGTCTCGTAGGCTCGTTTTTAATATATCTTAGCAGTCTCTTAGAAGATTTTTTAATAATTATGATGATAGCTTCGGTAAGTATTGTTTCAATTTCTTTTGTTATTGATACCATAGACGGTTCAGTAGCAAGATATGAAGGTCCTACTAGCTTTGGGGGTATATTGGATATATTTTGCGATCGATTAGTTGAGATAGCAATAATAATTTCGCTTGTTGCATCAGATTCTCAGAATTTATTATGGGCAGGAATGTTTTCTTTAGCTGCTATTATTCTTTGTATTTCTATGTTTTTAATTGTAGGGGGGATAAATAAAAGAAGCGGTGTAGAAAACACATCTAAAGTTATTACGTATCAAAATGGGCTAATGGAGCGTTCTGAGACTTTTCTCTTTTTCTTAGCTATGATTATCTTAATTCCTTGGCGTTTGATATTATTATGGATTTTTTCTGGCTTGGTGTTTACGACTGCTATTTTAAGGTTGATAAAGGCGCATAAATTATTTCAAGAATAAGCTTTCCTCCTAAATTTTTTTTTTAAGATATTATGAAAGTATTTTAAACTTATTGATATAATAATATCAATAATGAGCACTGAAAATCTATCCGACGCAGAGGAAATTTTAAAGATTATAAGAAGCGATAGTGAAGGGAAATTAGGAATTTTATGTCTGAATTGTTTAATGGTAAGAAGTAGGTTTAAAGAAATTTATGCTTTTATGGAGAGCCATACTATTCCTTTCCCAGAAAATCAAAAATTATCAAAACTGGAACTTCTCGATTGTATAAGTATTTTTTTCTATAAACAATACCAAAAAAGTCCGACTCTCCATAAACAATTTAAGACTCCAATAGATTACATTGGAAATTTCATTTTAAATGACGATATTTTAAGCGATTATTTAACAAGATTTGATTTCATTTCAAAGCAAGAATTAATAGACGCTTTCGCTGATTATTGTGCTGACTATGGAATTTCTGTGTATAATACCGTGGATATCAAAGATTTTTCGTTAGACTTATACTTAATTAAGAAAAAACCATTCTTGAGAACAGAAGCTGTTTTTGTTAGAACGGGAGCAGAGATGACAGAAGAAAACTACAAGAACACTTTCTACCTTGTTAATGAAGCTTCAAAAGTAGCAGTTTGGTCTGTATTTGTAACAACTCCTCGAGGTGTATGCAATATTGGATATGAACGACTTAAGAGTGATATGGAAAATTTAAATGTTTGGTTATATGTAATAGACCCAATTCATCAAAAAGTTTTAGGAATTCTTAAAGGTAAAAAATCGAAGAATCACGAAACTTCAGTCAGAGACGATTATATTCAAAAATTACCACACGAACCGATAAGGGCACCTTCACGATTGGCTAAAATATCGAAATATAAATTTAAAGAATCCGAATCGTATAACCCTAAAAATTTTGTTATGTTTGAACTTTTTCCAAAGGAGACATTAATTCTAGAAGACCACGCTGTAATTGTAAAGCCTCTGTTTAAAGATACATTTAGAACATTAATGGTAATTGACAAAGACTCTGGGTTAAATATGATTTCACATTCCAGTGAAGATACGCCTATGGAACAAGAATTGGTATCTGGGTTTTTGTCAGCTATGGACTCGTTTGTTTCAGAAATAGGAGGCACTACTTCAATGAATGAAATTAATTACAAAGGGTTTTATATACATGCCGTATATGGACAATATATAAAAATAGCGTTATTTTTATCGAAGCCAGCTCCGCAAAGCTTAAAAGAGAGATTAGCTTAC
The DNA here is from genome assembly GCA_019894855.1 of Promethearchaeota archaeon. GTDB lineage: Archaea > Asgardarchaeota > Lokiarchaeia > Sigyniarchaeales > SOKP01 > SOKP01. The sequence goes on along the minus strand of JAGXNS010000009.1, from coordinate 17,314 downwards.
TTTTTAAATCAATTTGAGGATCACTACCACGATCAAATAGTAAAATTTAACAAAACAGGTAATACAGCCGTTTTCGACAAACCTCGTATTGTCGAACTTGTAAAAGAAATTATTAGTGTTTAAATAGAAATAGGCGAAGAATTAATTTTCTCTTCCTTAGCACTCATTTTTCTCGTGTCTTATAGATTAAAACCCAAATAAATATATTGAGTTAAATAATGAAAATCTTATGGCAAAATCAAAAAAACCAATTGGATTTGTAAACGGAAAATTATATCCTTGCCCTAAATCTCCAAACTGTGTCTCTACGCAAGCTATTGATGAAAAGCAGAAAATGGAACCTATTAATTATTCTGGAGATTTAAAAGATGCTAAAGCTAAAATAATTGGTATAGTAAACTCGTTAAAAAGATCGAAAATCATAACAAATGAAGAAAACTACATTCATGTCGAATTTAGAACAGCTACTTTCAGGTTTGTTGACGATGTTGAATTTCTTTTTGACGATAAAGAAAAAGTTATCCATTTTCGTTCTCGAGCAAGAATGGGCTATAGCGATATGGGAGTAAACCGAAAAAGAATGGAAGAAATTACAAAATTATTTTAATTAAGAGAGGGGTGCAAGCTTAGTTAAACGAGTGATTCTAAAATAGTATATTATTATTTAACTAATAATTTAACAATTTTTTTTGATAATTACTTATCTAATTTCTCTCACATTTCATAATATTTATAGATAATAATCAGTAGATTAAAATCTCAAATCAAGCTCTATATATTTAGATAAGTTTTTCTTGTCATGGGTGATTTGTATGAGCGAAAAAAAAAAAAATAAATTAATTTTTATATATAATGCGGATTCAGGTTTGTTAAACACCGTAAAAGATTTCTGGCATAAAGCTCTTAGACCTAGCACGTATCAATGCAATTTATGTCAAACAACCTTTGGAACTTTCGGAGCGAAAAAAGAATGGAAATCTTTTATTAACACCTTAGAAGTTGATACGGAATTTCTTCATAAGGACGAATTTTTAGAAAGCTACGACGTTCAAGACGCAAAATATCCTTCTGCTTATTTATTAGAAGAAGGAGTTCTTAGGTTACTTATCTCACAAGAAGAAATGGATAAAGTAACAACGACTACTGAAATGGAAGATCTCGTATCTTCTAAATTAAAATAAAATCTCTTCATTTATTTTGAAAATAAATGGGAAATAATTTTCTATGCTTTAGAGCTTAAGCTTTCTAAAGCTATGTTTATATCGTTTGTAGGTGCTTTGCAGGTTTTGTTAATACATACGAATGCAGTAGCCTTTCCCTCGTACTTGTCAAAAAATTGAACAAAATTAGAAAACTTATCAATTTCTGGATTTAACTTCTCTGTAGGACGAAAAATTAACGATTTGTTAGGTAAAAATTGTTTTCTAATCTCATCTAACATATGATTTGTGTCTTCATGTCCAGCATCTCCTGCGATAACTAATGAGTACGTCGGACCAACAGCATAATCCACTGCAACCATCATTAAACTATGCGCAACAGGGTTAGCTCGTACATTTTCGGCAAAGACTCTTCCAAGATAATCTGCTTTCTTCTCATAATTATCGTTACCTGTTAATTGGGCTAATCTAAGTAAATTTAACATAGAAACAGAATTTCCTGATGGTATTGCTCCGTCATAGGTTTCTTTCTGCCTAGTTAATAACGATTCGGCGTCTTCAGCTGTAAAAAAGAATGCCCCAATCAAATCGTCCCAGAACAATTCTAGCTGCTCCTCAGTAAGTTCTACTGCTTTTTTAAGATAAAAGGTATCAAAAGTGGCTTCATAAAGATTAATAAAACCCCATATTAAGAATGCATAGTCATCTAAGAAAGCAAGTATATCCGCTCCACCCTCACGATAACGATGTAGTAGTCTTCCATCAGAATTTTTCATTTGATTAAGTATGAAGTCCACTGCTTCTTTGGCTGATCGAATGTATTTAGGTTCATTTAGAATGTACCCTGCCTTAGCAAATGCTGCAATCATTAATCCATTCCAATCGGTTAATACTTTATCGTCTTTATGTGGTCTAATCCTTTTCTCCCTATCTTCAAATAGTTGTTTTCTGGCGGATTCCAAATCGAAATTTGAACTATTCGTCGAGTCGACTTTTAGATGTAGGATATTTTTTCCTGTTTTTACTTTAGTTGCTTCATCCAAAAAATTACCATCAATACTAACATTATAGAGTTTTAAAATATTTTCTGCCTTATCTGCTCCTAAGATTTCTACGATTTCTTTTTTCGACCAAACATAAAATTTCCCTTCCTCTCCTTCGCTATCAGCATCTTCTGCGCTATAAAATGCTCCTTCAGGAGATGTCATATCGCGCAAAACATACGTCATTATTTCTTTTGCAGTATTAGCGTACTCTTGTTTATTTGTTGCTTGGTAAGCTTCCAGATACGCAAGAGTTAATAAAGACTGATCGTAGAGCATTTTTTCGAAATGAGGAACAAGCCAGTCAGAATCCGTAGAGTAGCGGTGAAACCCAAATCCAATGTGATCATAAATTCCTCCCATTCGCATTTGTTTAAGCGTTTTTTCGACCATAGTTAGAGCGTTCTCGTCCCCAGTTCTTTTCCAATATCGTAATAAAAACAGTAGATTATGCGGAGTAGGGAATTTAGGAGCTGTTCCGAATCCCCCGTTCTTCTTATCAAATCTTGTAGAAAGCTGAGAGTAGGTACTATTTAAAACATTTTTTGTTAAACTACTTCCTAGCGATTCTGCATTTACATCTTGTAAGGCAAAGATTATTTTCTCGCTCGATTCTAATAGTTGTTTTCTCTCGTTCTTCCATAAACTATCTATTCGTTTTATTAAATCTATTATACCTATCCTTCCAAAACGACTTTCCTTAGGAAAATAAGTACCCGCAAAAAATGGTTTTTTATCTGGAGTCATTACGATTGTTAGCGGCCAGCCTCCAGAACCAGTCATAAGTTGGCAAACTGTCATGTAGATTTTATCTATGTCGGGTCGTTCTTCTCGATCAACTTTAATTGAAATGAATGTTTCGTTCATCAATTTACCAACATAGGAGTCCTCAAACGACTCATGAGCCATAACATGGCACCAATGGCATGTAGAATACCCTATGGATAAAAAAATCGGTTTATCCTCAGATTTTGCTTTATCAAAGGCTTCATCCCCCCAAGGATACCAGTTTACGGGATTTTTAGCGTGTTGTAGTAAATATGGACTTTTTTCAGTAATTAATTTATTGTAAATTATACCCCCTTCAGATTCCTCTCGTTTAGTACTATAATCGTTAATAATATTCACCTATTTAAATTTATTGTTCTGTTCTTCATACTTATCAATATAAATAAAATCTTCTATAGCTTTTCTGGGAGGTCTCTGCTTTTCTCCTAGTCTCATTGAGTCAGATAGAACGGGATTTACTGTTTTTGTATGTTTTCCAATTACAACAAGTGTAATTAACCTCAACGCATTTGGAATCCCAAGAATCTTTTTAGCTGAGGTTTCATCAAAACCTGCGATTGGATGGGCAACTAATCCTAATTCAGTAGCACGTAGTATTATAAATGCTGTAGCCATGCCAGTATCAAATAAATAGTATAATCGTTCTCCAATCATGCAATCATTTTCAGGTTTGCTGAACACACCTATAATCATCGACGCCTTTTCAACCCACTTATTACCTCCGGATAACGCTGTAAAAAGTTGCTTTAACACTTGTTTATCATAGGCAAAAATAAATCGCCATGGCTGCTTATTGCCGCAAGAAGGCGCTATTTTGACCACTTCTGCAAGTTCATTAACTAAATCGTGAGTAATTTCTACTGGTTCTAACGATCTATAAGCTCTCCTTTTTCCGATAATCTCTTTAACGCTCATGATTGCAGTTTAATTTTTCAACTCTACTAATACTTTCTTAACTTCTTTATGATGTCGTCCCACAGATACTTTAGACCAAATATATGCGATCTTTCCATCCGGATTTATTAAAAAGGTACTACGCGCCACGCCCATATATTCCTTACCTCTGAATGTCCTCTTACCCCATTTCCCATACGATTTTATAACATCTTTATCAAGATCGCTTAAAAGAGTTACTTTTAGATTTTTTTTCTCAATGAATTTTGCATGAGATTCAGGACTATCGGCGCTAATACCAATTACTTCCGCGTTTAACTTTTGAAGTTCGGGCAAAATACCCGTAAAGCCAATGGCTTCAGTTGTGCATCCAGGCGTATTATCTTTAGGATAAAAGTAAACGATGACGTACTTACCTTTAAAATCTTTGAGACATACTTTTTTATTGTCTTTGTCTGGTAGACAAAATTCGGGAGCGTTATCTCCAACCTTTAATTCAACTTCATTAACTGTCATTTTAATTTTCTCCTTGAAAGTTTTGGATTTTATTCGTGTTCCAATTATAAAATCTTAAGAATATTATTTCAATGTTCAGATTATCAACTATAAAAGGATTGAAAATGTTTTATTAATTAATGTTCTTAGATAGTTCAAATATTAATAAAATATAAATTAACCATTAATGTGAGTTAAGATATGGATAAAAGAAGTTTAGGAATATTTTTAGCAGTTTTGGGCGTAATCTTTTTAGGCATTTCAGGAATTACAATTTGGAGCATGTTCTTTGATTACGATGTGTCTAAAGGGGTATTAATTATCCTTTCAATTCCGTTAATAGCATTTAGCTTTACTACAATATTTTTCGGGTTTTATTTAATCACTCAAACTAAATTAGGTGTTAAAGCTAAAGGATTAATTTTAATAATAGACGGCATGATCCCTATAATTTGCTCTATTTACGCTATGGCAGATTCGCGACTTGACGCAATCAACGATTTAAGAACATTAGTTTTACTACCCTTGACCCTTGTAGGTATATTTATACTTATTTACGGAATATTTTTAGTAACCGCTGACATTTATATAGATAGTGATACAACGAAAAAACGAGCAAACCAAATATTAGGAATAATCTCAATCGCAATAGGTCTTGTTAATATAATCTCTTTTGTTGTGTTGATTACAACCTCAGGCGAACAGCCAATTATTTTATCGTTCTTTTGGTTATTACTTGGAGTAATTTTTATGTATTTTGGCGTCCATTTAATCATTAAAAAAATTGAAGATAAAAAAAAATCCGCAAAAAAGAAAAAGTAAAATTCTTAAGGATCGTTCCTGAAGGGATGACGAGCATTCTCAGTGTTTTGGAGGGCATCATCTACCGTCGGTAATCCTTCCATCGCCTTTCGAATTGCATTTCTAGTTGCTTTAAAGTTGTTTATAAAAACTCGCTTTCGAGCGCTTGCGCTTGGGTGCACAAATACATTTACGACGATTAAAAGATCCTCTGCAGCTTCTTTAGGAAGGATTCCATCTTCTACGCACTTCATTACTGCTTTCGCGACTGCCGCTTGAGCGGGACCGTAAGTTAAGCTCGCGTGTCGAAGAGAAGTAACCTTTACTGTAGGTATCATAATTGTTGCTGGTTTAACTTGCATGTTTGGTTCTAGAATAACCTGTAGTCCTTCGCGACCCTTAGCAGGATGGGTTAAAGCTCGAGCGTAAGCGTCTCCTACGGGTCCATCTTTACTTCCTATTAACAAGTCAATATGTGCTAATTCTGCTCTATTCCCTACAAGAGATTCTCCAACTTTTAGAGTAAAATTAGTTATTTTTTCTGGAGTAATACCCACTGAATAAAATCTACTTGTTAGCTCTTTTTCAGCTATTTCAAATTTCAATTCTTTCTTTTCTATAAACCCTAACTTCTCAAGTTCAACTCTAAATTCGTCTCGAAGCTCGTACGAAAGAGCATCTCCAAGAATAATAGGTCGTCTTGTCGTGCCTACTGGAACTCCCATCATATTTAGGCACTCCTTAACGCCTAAAGGGCCAGAATTGATTAACATGCGAGCTAACTTTTGAACTTTTTTTTGTAGAGATTGCGCTTCTTTCAACCGATTGCTGTTCACATGATCGTAAATTTCAAGCCATATCTTGGGAATAACATTAGCAGACCCAAGTATACAACCCGCAGCACCACCCGCTAAAGCACCTAACACATTTTCGTCCCATCCAATCAAAACCGAGATTTTATCACTTACTTTTTCTAGTAACGCAGAAAAATATTTGTAATCGCCGCTAGAATCTTTTATCGCAACAAAATTTTCGATATCAACAAGATCTTCTACAACTGTCCAAGGCAATTCTAAACCGGTGCAAGCTGGAATGTTATACAATACTAACGGAATATCCGTTTTTTCAGCTATCGTGAAGTAATGATCGTATAAGCCCTTTGCTTTAGGTTTTAAATAGTATGGTGTTACTATTATCGCAGCATCAGCCCCAATATCTGTCGCAGCTTTGGTAGCATCTATAACCAGTTTTGTACCGGTCTCCCCTGTTCCCGCAATTACTGGAACTTTTCCATTTGTTTCGTCTACTACGATTTCTATAACCCTCAAGCGTTCTTCGAAGGTCATATTTACGAACTCTCCAGTCGTCCCTACAGGTACGAGTCCCGTGACTCCTTGTTCTATGAGATGGTTTACTAAATTTCTAAGGTTTTCTTCGTTAATTGATTCGTCATCTTTATTGAAAGGAGTTACTAAGGCTGGCATAACTCCCGTTGGTCTAAAATCAAATTTTCCCATTTTAATATAACCTCCTTATTTATCACTAGTGGTGTAGATTTTTAGCGGCTATAAACGCTATTCCGTTCTCAGTTAAAGCTTTAGCTGTTGAATTAACTGCATCATTTCGATCTAAATGATTAATTCGTAAAGCGTCCCAAAGTCCCGCTTCTATCAGATCCTTTTTAGCAGCGAAGTATTCAAGAATGTCTGTGGGATGTTCTCTATTTTTATCAACCTCTACATTTCCACCTTCATGTTTGGCACTAATATTTTTAACTTTCTTAGCAAGTTCTACTAACTCATCTCTTCTGTCGTACGGCTGCCTTACTATCGATTTGTAGCACTCTGTAATGTGGTGCTCTAACCTTACAACATCTTCGAAACCAAATGGTTTTCTTATGTAAGCTGATAATTCTAATGTTTGGTTGTTAACTGCATTCGACAAGTTGTAACCGATTAATGGACTAGTACCGTCTTCCCGAGCAAATAATTTTGCAGTCAATAATGTCCAAAGGCTTGAGTAGGGATTATCATTTCCCATAAAGACTGAAATTTTAAACTCGTTATTAATTCCCAGCTTATAGATAAAATATCCTAATAAAACCGTTCCAGGATTCACATTTAAAACCTGCTTAATACCGTAATTTGTGTAGTAATAAAGGAATTCGTCGATCCATTTTAAAGCGTACTCATTTGGTTGGCCTACGCCTCCAAAGTATCCCGTAATGGTATCAGGCCCTCCGAGATGCACATTCACTGGCATTCCATCCGGACCTGGTGCGGTACCTTTTGTGTCAAGAGTTTCTACCCATGTTGAGCCAATAATTTGCATAGCTGCAGCTATCGCTAATAAGTCGCCATCTTCTTCTTGTTCTTTCATATTCCTTACGCGGATAATCCTTCCAGGGACTAATTTCTGATTTTCTAAGGCATCCTTCGCGATATCAATGAAAAACGGAAAATACTGGCAAGCAGATAACTCTAATGTGACAGCAAATTCCTCGTCAAAAGATACTTCAGACGCTCTATCACCTAAAATCTTTTTTCTATAATCTGCTATGCTAATAAAAGAATTATTATCGCGTTGAGAAATCAACCACTCTATATCCTTAACATATTCAGGTTTCTTCTTTTTTAACTTTTCGAGTAATCTTTCCACTTTACTGTTTTCTTCTGCCTTTCTATTAATCTCTTCTATTCCACCATATTTATCTATGATAGTTAAGAGATCGTTTATCAGTGGATTTTTTTCGTCCAATAAAAAATCGTTTATTACTTGTAATGCGTCGTCTGGAATTTTCAATTTTTTTCTAATATCTTTCATTTTATCATTTAACCTTTTTTATTCATACTTCTTTTTCAAGTTAAGAATTCTACCCAAAGAATTCCCATTCTTCCAACTTTCATTGGAAGAGACCTAAATTTAATCAAGTTTCAGTATATTATAAATTTATTTGTAAATAACCAAAAAGTTTTAACAATATCCAAAACTGATTCTTTAAAGGATAAATTAACTTAAGTGGCATAAAAATTGTATAAGTATAGTGTATCAATCCTCGGGACAGGCTTCATTGGGCTTTGTTCAGCTGCCTGTTTTGCCGATAAGGATATAAAAGTGTTAGCTTCTACTCATAATGAGAAGAAAGCTAAAATGATTAATGATGGGAAAGCACCTTTTTACGAAGCAGACTTACAAGAAATGATGGACGGAATTAAAGCGAATAAACCAGAGTTATTACAATGTTTACTTGATCCCGTTAAAGCCGTTCTGGAAACGGATATTTCAATGATAACTCAAGGCACACCAATGCGAGAAGATAAAAGCATAAACTTAGGCTACATCGAGAGCACGGCCAGAGAAATAGGAGAAGCTCTTAACCAAAAAGATTCTTACCATCTAGTCGTCGTAAGGTCTACTGTTGTTCCTGGTACTGCCAGAAACCTCGTTGGAAAAATAATCACAGAAGTTTCAGGAAAAATTCCGGGAAAAGATTTTGGTTTGTGTATGCAACCTGAGTTCTTAGCAGAAGGACGATCGATTGAGGATACATTGAGACCGGATAGAATTGTTATTGGAGCATTTGACGATAGAAGCGGCGATATGCTCCAAGAATTTTACGAATATTTCTACGGCGACCACCTACAAAATTGTCCTCTCCTAAGAATGAATTTAGAAAGTGCTGAGCTCGTTAAATATGGGAATAATTGCCTTTTGTCTACGAAAATTAGTTACGCAAATGAATTCGCAAACTTCGCTCAATTAGTGCCTAATGTCGATATAGTCCAAGTAATGAAGGGTGTAGGTTTGGATTATAGGATAAACGATCGATTTTTAAATGCGGGAGTAGGATTTGGGGGTTCTTGTTTTCATAAAGACGTAAACGCTATTAAAGCGTGGTCTAAATCAAAAGGATATCCTTCGAGATTATTGGAAGCAGTTCTTGGAATCAACGACGATCAGGCAATTGAAATCGTTGATATGGCGGAAGAACTTGCTGGTAAACTAGGGGGTAAAAAGATTACATTATTAGGCCTTTCATTCAAACCATGTACTGACGACATGAGAGAAGCCCCTAGCTTAAGGGTCGTTGACGAACTAATGAAACGAGGAATTACGAACATAAACGGATTCGATCCTAAAGCTAAAGAGACGGCAGAGGTAGAATTTGGAGACAAGATAAAGTATGCCGATTCAATTGAAGAAGCTCTTAAAGATTCGGAATGCGCTTTTTTAATAACTGAATGGGACGAGTTTAAAAATCTTACACCAAACGATTTCAAGAAACATATGAAAACACCTAACGTAATTGATGGAAGAAGGCTATTCGACTACGATAAGTTCAACAGCACTTTACCATTTAGAGCTATTGGACGTATAAATTTAAAATAAATACTTTTAAGTTTTCTTTTATTTAGTATTTTTTTCATTTTATCTTTTTTTCTAGTATATATAGAGACAATAATTTTATAGGTAAGCTAATATACTATTAAGAGTAAAAGAGATAAAATGGAAAATATTAGAAAATCAAAAAAATGAAACTATTAAACGATTCCGCAGACGAGTTAAATGGAAGTAACATTGTCTTGAAAAAACTATGTGAATTTTGTGGAAAACCATTAAAAGTGTATCAGCGAAATAGTGATAGAGCTCACAAATTTGTCTTTATAAATATCGCTCAAGAACCACCAAACCACTATTTTTGTTCTAAAAAATGTAAAAACAATTGGATATTTAACCCAAGCAAAATAGAGCGATAGGTAGGATCAAGTTAGAGTAATCTGATTTATCTTATCATTTTATAGAATTTATGGCAGAATTAATATTAATCCAGTATTAGTTGAGGTTTTTCTTAATTTTTGTAATTCTGTCACTTCGGGATAAACGCTTTATTAGTGGATTATGATCTCCGTATAATCCTTCATGATATACCGGTCTTTTAATTTTATAAAAAAGGCCTAAAGTATATTTGTGTCTAACTTTAGCAATTTTTACCGCCTCTTCGTAAGTTTCAGGTTCTTTTTCAAGAAATTCTACTTTTTCTCGATACTCACTCCAAGAATGATAGGGCATGGCTGGTTGCAAAACTTCGATAAAAGAGAAACCTTTGTGCTCGATCGCTTGGACTATTATTTCTGTAAGATGTGTAATTTCACCAGCAAATGTTCTTGCAATAAATGTGGCTCCAACCTCAAGCATTAAAGATATGGCGTTAAAAGGCGTTTCAAAACTTCCTCTTGGAGTAGAAGGTCCTTTCCACCCCTTTTCTGTCAACGGCGAATATTGACCAGTGGTTAATGCATACACGCTGTTGTTATGCAAAACCATGGTAATATCTTGATTTCTTTTGGCTGCGAAAATTGTATGAGCTAATCCTTCACCTAATCCGTTTCCGTCTCCAGAAAAAGTTATGACTTTTAAATCGGGATTTGCAATTTTTATTCCTTCGGCATTCGAGCTATTTCGTCCATGCAACCCATAAAGCCCGCTTAAATTCAAATAATCGAAAATTTTTGCGTGGCATCCTATTCCAGCTGTTATTACAATATCTTTCCTATTGATTCCTTCTGCTTCTAGTTTTGGGATTGCGTTTCTTAAAGCAGTAAAAATCCCAAAATTCCCACAACCAGGACACCAAGTAATTTCAGCGTTGGTTTTAAGGTTTTCCATATTATTCCAACTCCTCCTTAATTTTAGTCGAAAGTTCAATTGGATCAAAGGGACGACCGTCGTATCTCTTAATCACGCTTCTAATGTTCAAATCTGCTTTCTCCTTAAGAAGAGATGCGAATTGTCCCGTAACGCTTTGTTCAATTACAATATTGTCTTGATTTATAAATTCTTCTAATTCCCAAACAGGGAATGGGCTCAAATAAATCGGTTGAACAACCGTTGGATTTAATCTACCATACTTAAGCGCTTCTAACACGCTCATATAAGTAGAACCATAAGCAAAAATATTAGTGGGGTGCTCTCCTCGAATAATATTAACTGTCTTTTGTGTTTTTAAATATTCAATAAGTTTCCCTAGTTTTTTATTCCTTTTATTATGCATTTTTGCGATTATTTCCGCGCTTTCAGTTGTAATTCCAATCTCATCGTGTTCGTAACTATTCCATTTAATTATTTCTTTAGAAGGTGGAAAGAGCATTGGTGAAATTCCATCGTCCGTGTCTTTATATCTCTTATAACTTCCCCCATTATGCATCTTTGGTTCTGCCCATTTAGCGCTATCAATATCTAAGTTTATCGTCATACTACTTTCGGATAAATGTTTCTCTGTTAGAAGAATGCCTGGTGTTTGAAACTTCCAAACGAGATCTAACATTTCAGCAGTTAAATAATAAGCCTCTTCTATTGTTCCAGGTGAGGCTACTATTCGCAAAAAATCACCATGGCCCGCAGAGAGAGCAAAATTTAAATCAGCCTGTTCAGTATAAGTAGGAACCCCAGTAGCAGGCCCAGGACGCATAGATAATACACATAAAATGGGTGTTTCTGTTATACCTGCTAAGGATATACCTTCGGTCATAAGTGCGAATCCTCCACCGCTGGTTCCGACCATAGATTTCGCACCTGTAAATGCTGCACCTATCGCCATGTTAATTACAGCAAGTTCGCTTTCAGCATGAACAACAGCTAAACCAAAATTTTCAGCCTGCTTTGCTAAAAAGTGCAGAATAGAAGAAGCAGGCGTCATTGGATATCCAAAATACGTGTCTAACCCACCCGCTATTGCACCGAGGCTTATAGCATCGTTTCCCGTAATAATGGGTCTTTCCTTTTCTCCTTTTTCTAACGGGTATTTATTTTGACATCCAACTTTTACCATATCGTATATTGTATCGGCAAATTTGATGTTATCTTCGATACCTCTTGGATATTGATTTTTGATATTTTGGTTCATTTGATCTTTGCTCATTCCTATTGTCGAAGATAATATCGCCACGGCTCCTACGCCATACATTAATTTCTTCATAGGATATTTTTCGGCTTCTGAACTTAACGGGATGCCAATACCATCAGCATTTTTTTGTTCGTCTGAGTTAAAAATGACAATACCCCCATCAGCAACATCGTTAATGTGAGTATCACAACTTCTCTTATCAAAATTAACCACAAGGTTCGCTTTCATATATTGACTCGTAATCCAACGAGAGGACGTGCTTACAACGGAAAAATTATGACCGCCCCTTATTAAGCTCATGTAATCGTCCATTTGGAACACTTGCCTTCCCAAACTAGAAAAAATATGAGCTGCTACTGACCCTGCTTTCTTTACACCTTCTCCAGCTTTACCTCCAACAAGAAACGTAAATATGTCGTGAACCATTTATTTTAAACCTCAATTTTTTAAACTAATTTTTGAATTAGCCCTAAAATATTTAAACGTATGGATTATAAATCCTAATTTTAAGATTTAGATATTCCTATTTTAGTCACTTCTCATTAAGTTATACGCATATCATTATATGTTCTGTTCGAGGAGCTTTTAAAACCCTATCCTAAATTTTTTAAAACACAATTCCTTTTAGGAAGTAAGGTTATATCATAATTTTTATAATAATACTAATACAGAATTGAATTTATCTTAAAAATTATTATAACAAATAACATTTACCGAATCTAAAAAATCAAGACTTAACTCTTACAAATAGGGGAAAGATTACTATGCAAATCTATGAATTAAAAATAAATAAAAATACCTGCACCGGTTGTAATGCGTGCGTCGTTTCATGTCCGATCAACTTCAACCAGTTGAGGAAACAAAGCTTTTTGAACGAAACGAATGCCGTAATATTAGTCAAAAATGGAATAGCTATCCCGATTTATAGCGACGAGAGAGAAGTAAATTGCGATGGGTGTGGAGTATGCGTAAAATTTTGCCCTCAAGTAGCAATTAGAATTATTAATGTGAAGAAAAAATAGGTGAAAAAATGTCGTTTCCAAAAATATCAAGAGAAATCTCAAAGGAGATAGAAAGTATCAAAGTTCAGTTCCTTATTGAAAATTTAGAACTAATTTTAAATCGAGATAAATGCGTTGGATGCGGAACTTGCGCCCGGGTTTGCCCTAAGGATGCTATTTCTCGTGGACCAGTTGGAGCCTCACGAAGGTTTCCCACAACAGAAGATATTATTCCAGAACTCTATGATCCCAAACTTTGTGTTTTCTGTGGAACTTGCGTTTATTGCTGCCCTTTTGGAGCATTAACTATGAAAAAAGATGGCGAAATTTTTAATTTAACAGACATCCCACTTGTTGCTCAAAAAGTAATGCCAACTTTAGAGTTTGAAACGAAGAAACTATTAAACGATAGAATCGCAAAGCAATGGGCTAAGGCAACTGTTAAAGTTATTGACGAAGAATGTGCTAAGGGTTGTGGTTCTTGCGCCGAAGTTTGCCCCTCCGGTTCAATTGAGATCGCTAAAAGACCGGAACATGGATGGGAAATGTCGAAAAATGTCGAAGTAGTTGACGAAGACGCTTGTGTAGCTTGTGGAGCTTGCGATAATGCATGTCCTACTGGAGCTTTAGTACTTGACATAATAGAAGTGCACACTTCAGGTGAATTTGAAGAACGATATTGGCCACCTTTATTAGAAAGATTGAAAACTTTAAGATGGAGTAAAAAAGAAGAGGCGGTAAAATGAGTTTAGATAATTTAATTCTATTAACAGGAAGAACCATTAGTCAGGGAGTGGCACTTGAAGGGGGAAAAGCATCAAGAGAAAATGTTCGAGCTGCAGGTATCTGCACATTTGATGCTGATGATTTTAAAAGACTTGATTGTCTCGTTGGAACTCCAGTTAAAGTCATAACAGATTTCGGTGAGGTAGTAGTTTATTCAACAATTACTGAAGAAGGACCTCATCAAGGTATAATTTTTATACCGATGGGACCATGGGCAAATCAACTCGTAAATCCTAGTTCCCATGGATGTGGGACTCCACAATATAAGGGAATGAATGCTAAGGTTGAAGTTGTAAAAACTGGAAAAGTTCTAGGCGCTATAGAATTAATAGGAAGATTAAGGGAAGCTTAATAGAGTGATAAAAATGGTTGAAAAAATAAGAACAGTAAAAGATGTAAGTTGTCCGTTTTGTGGAACTCTTTGTGATGATCTCGAAATAGATGTCGATATAAAAACAGATCTTGTTGTAGAAGTAAGAAACGGTTGCCAGATTGGTACCAAAAAATATTTTTCATCGAATCCGAGCGATCATCGTTATACGAAACCATTAATTAAAGTAAATGGGGAACATAAAGAAGTTACTTGGGACGAAGCATTAGATAAAGCGGCCGATATATTGGTAAACGCACAGCGACCTTTGCTTTACGGTTTTTCTAGCACTGAATGTGAAGCTCAGAGTAAAGGCGTTGAATTAGCCGAGATGTTAAACGCTCTTTTAGATAATACAGCTTCTGTGTGTCACGGTCCAAGTTTATTAGCAATCCAAGACGTAGGTGCTTCACTAGCAACATTAGGTGAGATCAAAAACCGAGCAGATACTATTATTTTTTGGGGGTCTAACCCAGTTCATGCTCATCCAAGGCACTTAAGCCGCTACAGTGATTTTATTAGAGGATATTTTAGAACTGACGGTAGAAACGATAGAAACATTATAGTAGTTGACCCAAGAAATACTCACACTGCTCAAATTGCAGATAAATACATTAAAGTTAATCCTAGCGAAGATTACGAATTGATCCAAGCAATAAGGGCAGTCTTAAGAGGTAGTGAATTAGATGTAAAAGAAGTATCTGGTGTTCCTATAGACGATATTAAAGAATTAGTCGAAGAGTTAAAATCATGCAATTTTGGTGTAGTCTTTTTTGGTATGGGTTTGACACAAAGCCTCGCTCATCACCGAAATGTAGACACAGCAATCCGTTTAGTAGCGGAATTAAATGATTATACTAAATTTCTTCTAATTCCTATGCGTGGGCATTATAATGTTGCTGGGGCTAATCAAGTTTTTACTTGGAATACGGGATATGCATATTCAATTGATTTTTCCCGAGGTTATCCTCGTTATAATCCAGGGGAGTTCTCTTCCGTAGAATTATTACTACGAGATGAAGTTGACGCTTCCTTGATAGTTGCATCTGATCCAGGTAGTAATTTTCCAGCAGCATCGGTAAAAAATCTATTTAAACATCCACTAATAGCAATTGAACCTCATAAAACTCCAACTTCTGCATTTGCAGACGTGATTTTACCCGCTGCGATCGCTGGTATTGAATGCGAAGGAACTGCTTATCGTATGGATGGAGTACCATTAAGATTAAGGAAAGTGAAAGACGCACCAGGAGAAACCTTATCGGATAAAGAAATTTTAGAAAGACTTATCGAAAAAGTTAAAGAAAAGATGGGTGAGTAAAGCATGGCGGAAATTAAATTAAAAATAAAAAAGAAGCTAGATTTTCCATTAGAAGCGGATAGTATTACTCCTGATAATTTTGCTGGTAAAACTGCAGCTGATATTAAAAAATTACCTTTATTTTACGCAACAAAGCAGGTAACTATTGGTGATTTCTTTGATGTATCTGGTAAATCTACAGATGTGGCTGATACAAAAATAGTTATTGATGGCGATGTATCCAACGTAAAACGCATTGGAGAAAAGATGACTGGTGGGGAAATAGTTATTAACAGTGATATTGGAATGCATATCGGAAATCATATGTCCGGTGGTAAAATTACTGTTAATGGGAATGCTGACGATTGGGCTGGCGCTATGCTTCAAGGAGGCGAACTCGAAATTACAGGCGACGCAGGACACTATGTTGGATCAGCTTACAGAGGATACTGGCAAGGCATGAAAAATGGTACGATAAAAGTCAAAGGAAAAGTAGGAGTAGAGTCAATGTTATGGGCTAAGAGTTCCAAACCCTCAAACAAGTGGCCAACTCTATACTGTGGAAGTGCTGATTCGTTCTTAGGGATTCACAATCATGGTGGAACTATTGTAGTCGAAGGAGATGTCGACCGATGTGTGGGCGCTGACCAAGCATGGGGAAATATTGTTATTAAAGGAAAGGTTTCAAGGCTCTTACCTTCTTATAAGAAAGTTGGCGAAGTTAAAGAAGTTCAACTCCCTAACGGTGAAGTGATTAAAGGAAAATTCATCGAATATAGCGGGGACCACACAATTAAGAAAGAAACGAATGGCAGATTGTATATAGCTGCTTAATACTTAATTCTTATTTCACATAATTTTTACTCATTTTAAACACTAAAACGTCAATATTTTGAAATCAATATTTTATTAAGAAACCTGGTTTTCAAATACAAGATAATTTAACACAAAGATATTATCAAATAATTTGAATTCCAATGGAAGAAAAACTAGAAGACAAAATTAATGTGTTGTTTAGATAATCAGATAGCTAAAATTATTATTGCTAACTTTCTTAAATTCTTTTAAATAGAAATTCGTTTATAAAAATAAGTGTTTTCCAAATGATAAAATTAAAAATTAAAACCAAAGAAATTCAATTGCTAGCTTTATTTGGCGTACTTACACTACTGTTCATTTCCGTAAACTATGCGAATAATTACTCTCCTCAAGGAAACTACATTTTTGATGATGAATTACCAAAATCAGCTGCAATTTCAATTAGCATAATCTCACCCTCAATTAACGATAATTTTAACGCCACAGCGCCAACTTTTGTAGTTGAAATAAGTGAAGATACATTTACCATAAATACAACATGGTATACACTAAACACAAATCAAACAAAACATATTTTTACTTTGAATGGAACTATAGATGGCTGGTCGTATTTAAATGACGGAGTGGTAAATATTACATTTTACGCGAATAATTCAGTTAGTACCATAAAATCTGATTATGTGTTAGTAACGAAAGACACAGTTGATCCGGGAGTTCCTATATTATTTACTTCTGATCCTTTATCGTGGACGAATACAGACAGCTTTGACTTGTCGTGGTCCAACCCAGCAGATACTTCTGGCATCGTTGGTGCGTATTATAAATTAGATTCTGCTCCAACTACCAATACCGACGGAATATATGTCCCTGGTGCGGATATTGAATCGATTTTGGGAATCTCCGTAACCTCAGATGGCGCTCACGATGTGTACGTTTGGTTAAACGATTCTCT
>JAGXNS010000099.1 GCA_019894855.1 Promethearchaeota archaeon | reverse complement strand
CATCATAGTTGCTCCATCGACATCTTCCCCTAAATGTGAATGAGAATCGATTACAAATATATTCTCTGCACGTGTTTTTCCTTCATGTTCAATAATCGCAGTTAACATAGTTTTCCATATCAACTTTTTATTATTTTTATGGTAAATATTTATTCTCTCATTTCTCTCGGAAGTGATAAAATTCCAGTTAATGGATTATTTAAGGGATCCTGACAATATTCAATCGTAAAGTAAATCAAATCGTTTAAGATGTTAGGATTTTCGTTATTATCTAACTTATACTGATAAAGGCTTAACTGATATTCTGCTTCAGTTATTGGAGGTTCAGCATAGCTTACATTTCCAAAAACTGATTGAAGGATAGGTTTCAGAAACGGAGAGTAGAGAAATCCTAGTTCCTTCAGGACATCCTTTAAATAGAAGAACATTCTTTGGCAAGCTTGCATCATGTATCTAACTGGTTGATTTTCGGGCCCCAGATATTGCTCAGCAAATTCAGGATCATACTGTGCGAGATGCTCTCGCTTAAGGTTCTGGGGACGGAATAGGGAGATTAATCCTCGTTCAATTGCTGTTTTTCTGTTATAAGCTATTGTCTCACTTCCCGCATCTGGTATCCAAATTTCTTGTTCTAATAACTTTCGAGCCTTATAGCACATAGCTTGTAAAATAAGAGCTATCCCAATTCTCCGGCATATTGATATTTGTGCGTCTGATATACGAATCTCTATAGTGTTCCATTCTGTGTAGGGAAACACGTCTTGGAAACGACCATCCTCCAGACTTGCCTTTTGGATAACTTGAAGGAAATAATTCATTGTTTTTTCGTCGTATGATGTTATATAAGGAATATAGTGCTTAGGGTCGTTATTACTTAACATTGTAGTGTTATTTTTTAATCTTAAAGAGCGAATACAGTTAGGAGCAGTAATTCTATTATTAACTATTTTCACAACATCTGTTGGCTGGTTATTTAGAATAGGAGAATTACAAGTAAGGGCAATTATGTGTGGTATAAAATTTCTTATCATACAATAAGCTTGGACTTTTTCTAAATCTGTTTTGAACGATCCAATGTGACTGTGATCCGCTTGAGTCAGTCCACGCATATATTCCTTAGCAGCAGGGTTTATGGCAGAGGCAATTATATGTAAATCGTTAGGTAAGGTTGTTTTCGCTAGTAAAAATAGCGTGCTTGCCCAGTAAGCTAGTTCTTCAGCGTATTCACATGGAGGAGTTACCAGTTCCAATATATATGTCACGGCGGTTACGTTACCGTCTCGAGCAAATGTATCTATGTCTACTTCAGCTCCATCTGGTAATTGATATTTTATATCCATAGCAAATCCTTTTTCTATGTCGTCTCTACCCCAAGGACGAGCTAAGACTTTTTGCTTTATATAATCAGGAACGGGTAAGAAATCTTCTCTACCTTCATATAAAATTTGATCCATAATTTTAATTGCGTCTTTCACGATTTCTTTCATTCGAAAAACCATTTCATCTCCAGGTGGATATTCACCAGCGTCATTTGCTATAATGAGTTCCATTTCTATACCATGAGTAAATGGAAGAGGAGTCCAATGTTCTATATCTGCTAAAATTTCTCCCCAAGATCTTTCTGGAATCAATACTTCTCTATAATCAGTTCCAAGAAATAATTGATCAGTAGATCTATCTATTGGGTTGCCAAGACTCACACCAAAAGGAAGTTCACCAACTGCTGTTGCTTTAGTTTTATGTTTTTTACTTGAATCTTGTCCCATCATTTGAGAGAAAGAATTATTATTTCCTTCGCTAGATTCTTTCTTCTTCTTCTTTTTCTTATCTTTTGCCATAAATTGTTCACATTTATAATAATTAGATTAAGTTAATGATTGAATTAAGTTTTTAAATAGATTATAATCGTTGATAAATTCATAGGAAAGCACCAAATTAACTATTTTAAAGTGGTTTCCGTAAAAAATACTTGTTAAGGTATCAACCGTTTTTCCTCCCTTAAAGAGATCATCGTCTATTATCACATTAACGTTATCTTTAAGATTACTTATTATTTTCGATTTAATAGGATTCAAGTCCTCTGAAATGGACGATAAAATAACGGTGGGTTTTCCTAAATACGGTATAAAGTCTAAATTAAAAATTCTTACCTGATTTGTTATCCTTTCAGGTTGAACAAATCTTTTTAATGTATGCTGAATGATCCTTACTTCCTCTTCGTCGTGATCGCTTATAGAAGGATAGATATAATAAGCAATGGATTTATCGGAATTGTATGCTAACTCCGAGTAAACTCTATCGATTAAAGGGAAAATACTAAAATCATAACTGAATAAAGAAATTAAGGCGATATTAAAATTTAAATTGCCTGCGAGGGCGTTATTACTTACATTTCCTCCAATGAGAGAAAAAGTTTCTATTTCATTTGATATTTTAGATGTATATGTATTCATTACATAGAATTGAGAAAATTGTCCAATAGGTTCTACTTTAGATTTTTTTTCTTCAACCATCTCATAGAGTTCGTTGAAAAGATCCTTTGCGATGTTTTCTCTAAGCTCTTTTGAGCTTATGTCTCCGATTAGTTTATCCGCTGTTTCCGGGCAGTCTAATTCAGCCAATATACAAATGGTTTCTTTAAAATATTCGTAAGCAGGATTGTTATATTTACGTTCTGATATTGTTATCTTATCTGAGTTTAGGATAATCTGATCAATTTGTTTTAATATAGGGAGAATTAAGTTGTCTTTTTTTTCATCATGAATCTTCTTTATAATATTGAATAAAACCTTTATTCTAATGATCTCATCTTCAACTTGTTCTATAAGTTTAAGAGCTATAGATGCTTCTTTTTTAAGAGATGCATAAAGTATCACGAGTAGAATTTTTTCCTTTACCGTTGTCTCTTCAATTAGTGAGAGAATTTTAGGAATATCATCGGGATTAATAATAAGATAATCTAAGGCTATGTTTTTTATTAGTTGGTTTTTTTTGTTCAGATCTTTCAAATCCTCAACTTTCCTCAAGCTCTCATCTAAATTTTTAGAAGCATTAGCCCTAATTAGAGTATTGTGTAGTTCTATCTTTTCCTTCTCGTTAGAAATCTGTAATGCAGTTTTAAGAGCTTTTTCAAATTCACCATCAGAAATGTAAGATTTTGCGAGCATTTTAAGATTATCATCAATTTTCCCCCGAACTATGTGAGTATTGGGTTTTATTAGTTCATTATTTAGGGATTCAGCTTCAGGTTGTGGTTCAACAGCTGTTTTAATTAACTCTTTAAGTTGTTTCTCAATTTTTTTAGTACCGTTTTTATTAGATGGAAGAATAAAATCGTTGATGTTAAATATATCATTTTCACCGTTTTGAAGAAATTGTTTGTTCTTCAATATAGAATTTATTTTGCTCGCAGAGATAGTTTTTCTTATCTGTTGAACCTTCTCGGTGTATTTTATTAGTTTCATCCAATAAGCATTGATTGTTAGTTTACCAAAACCGTCTACGACAGGCGTTAACATTAAATTTATCGTTTTTGTTTCGCTCGGAGCAAATTTAACTTCGTCTTTAAATTCGCTTGGTTTGACTTCAATATCGAGATTTTCTCCCTCAAAAACGAATTTGAAGTGTTCTTCTTTAATAGATTGATTAGTTATTTCTAGGGAAATAGGATTTTCAGCATTGGGTATTAATAGGTTTTGAGGAAATTTTTTCACGCTTATTGAAATAACGTGATTGGGTTCCTGAGTAGACATAATTGAAAGGATATGTTGTATTAGTGTTATATTAAATTTTGCAAAATTGATATTTCTTACGGTTTAATTAGGATGTCAATGAAATGATGAAGTGCTTCATTATACTAATATCATCAATATAAAACTTATTGATTTTAAATATTTACTAAAGAAAAAAGATTACTTCCCCTTTCTTCTAACTCTATTACAAAAGTCTTTTAGATCTTCTATAACCATCTCCTTACTATAATCAGGCCATAAATCCGATCTAAACTTGAATTCTGCATAAGATGCGTCCCACAATAAAAATCCTGAAATCCTTGCCCCGTCTTCCATTCCCGTTCGTATGATGTAATCTACTTCAGGAAAATTTCGAGTATAGAGGTGTTTTTTAATTATCTCTTTATTAATTTCTTCTTCTTTTACGCCATTTTTAATAATCTCTTTTACTGCGTCTACGATCTCTTCTTGTCCATCATACATTATGCATAAATTAATGAAATTTTGATCGTTATCTTTAGTAAAATCAATTAACTCTTTAATCTTGTTTCTGACTTCCTCAGGTAATAAATGAATACGCCCGATTACGTTAAAATTCACTTTCTCTTCTTTGACAGTCGCTTCCTTTACGACGGCGTCAACTGCATCTAAAATAATTCGAAAAATATACTTAATCTCCTCTTCGCTCCTTTTTCTTAAATTCTCGAGCGACAAAGCGTAGACGCTTAAATAATGTATACCTGCTTCAAAAAAATCGAAAAGCCTTTCTTTTAATTTTTGGTACCCGATAAGGTGACCAACATTAATACCAAGCAGATTTTTTGCTGCCCAACGGCGGTTACCGTTTAAAAGTAGAAACTACTTCTAATTTCCGTCCAATATTAAACCAACATGTTTGGGCAATTTATCTTCTGCTACGCCTTTTAATTCTTCCAAGATGTCATAACTCTTAAAGAGATTTTTACGATGAAGACTGCTTTTATAATTATAATTATTGTGAATCCCATATTATAATTTTGATTTCTATGTAGAATAGTCACCATATTAGGTCTCTTTCTTACAATCTGTTTTTTACGAATAATAATTTGAAATTTTAAGAGGAGAGAAGATGTGAAGTTCTTTTCGAAAACCTAAACCATATCAATCCGAGTATGAACCGTTGAAAGTAGTAAACAAAGAGGAATTTTTAAATAAACACCTTGCTTAGTATCAATAACATTTAACTAGAAAAACATTTAACCAAAAAAGAATTATAAATAGCAACGGTTAAACTTTAATTGGTTAACTGTTTAATGCTTATTCGAATAGGAGAGCGTTTGTATGATTGGCAACGAGTATTTATTTAGCGATATAGGTATTGATAGCGTAGGTTTCCACGCACCAAGATACTATATAAAATTGGATGACTTAGCACAAGAGCGGAAAGTAGATCCAAATAAATTTAAAAAGGGCTTGATGGCTCACGAGATGAGAGTTCCAGAAGTTAACGAAGATATCATTTCTTTAGGCTTGAAAGCTGGGTATCAAGCTTTAACAAAAGGCGGTATAGATCCTAAAAGTATAGACGCATTGTTCGTAGGGACCGAAACGATAACTTACGCTGTAAAGAGTGTTTCTAATATATTTGCTGAACTGTTAGAGATATCTCCAAATTCTATAACTCAAGATACGTACAACGCCTGTGCTGGCGGTACACTAGCCCTTCTCAATGCGATTGCTTTAGTCGAAAAAGACATAATAAAAAAAGCGCTTGTTATAAGCGCGGACATTTCATCCTATCACCTGGGTTCTCCAAGCGAGGCAACTCAAGGTTCAGGAGCAGTTGCTTTAGTAATCTCAAAGAATCCTAGGGTTGCGTCCTTCAGTGAGAAGTTCGGTAAAATATCGGGAAATGTTGACGATTTTTTCCGCGCAGCTAACGAAACAGAAGCTAAAGTCTTTGGTCATTATTCGGTTAAGACTTATCTCGATTTCCAACTAAAAGCTTACGATGATTTAATTAAGAATATTGGAGACTTCCACGCAGATTATTATACTTTTCACGCACCATTCTCAAAGTTACCCATTAAAATCATGCAAGAGATAATACAAAAGCGATGGATAAGTCACATCACTGACCTTCCCAAATTTGAGAAAAACCACATAAAATCCTCAATTCTTAAAAAACTTGACGCTTTTATGCACGACATTACTGTTTTGCCAGAATGGTTGTATTTGAAACTAAGAGAGAGAGGTTATTCTTCAGAAACATTAGAAAGCATATCACGTAAACTTATAGGTAATTTTACCTCGAAAGTGCTTCCCCAATTAAGAGTCCCTTCCCACTTTGGTAATATGTATAATGCTTCAATCTGGGCTCAGATTATTTATATACTTGAAAATTACGCTCGAATAAACGATACAATTTACTTTGGTTCTTATGGTTCTGGTGCTACTTGCATTTCTGGTTTGTTAAAAGTTAATAACAAATTTAAAACTGTTGTAGAGAAAAGCCCTCAAATTAACGATTTTATCAAGAATAAAGAATTAAAAACAATCCTAGAGTACGAAAAAATAAAAACTGGTGAATTCTCACCGAAAACAGTTTTAGGCAAAATCGTTGAACACGAAAGCAATAATAAGAGAGGTTTTACTCTTCATTTCTGCGACGAAGGATGCATACTTCCAAATATAGAAGGTTTAAACCATTGTCCAAAGGATCATACGGGATTCCACACGAAGTTTTTTCCATTGTATGCGGTGTTAAAGTCAGAACCTATTGAAAATCCTAACGAAAACAATCTTAACTATCTATATAACGGTTTAGTACGAATTGCCGGTAACGTGAAAGAAGGAGCCTGTTTAGAATACGAGATCCGGCGGCTTGTAAACAAAGATGAAACAAACTTTAACGCGATTGGGTTATTAAATTGGAGTCCTTTGTATTATCCCGTTCAGGACATTTTTTAATTTATATCTAATAATCTTTGCTGCTAATTGTGTTTTTTCTTTCAATAGTTTTCCTATAGAAACTCGAGCAATTATTAATAAACAATCACATTTAATTTAAAATATAACACTTAAAAGAAGCAATAGAAACAATTATAATTAATAAGAAAGTGAACAATGAGTTGACTGATTTTAGTTCAGACATTTCAGGTTTCTATAAATTGTCCTTAGAGGAGAGGCAGCACCAATTAGTTAAGCTGTTAAATTTAAATCAAGAAGATTTTGAATTGATGAGGACACTAGGATATTTTTCACCATCTCAAATTGATCGTTTAATAGAGAATGTGGTGGGAAGTTATCAACTACCATTGGGTATTGCTTTTAACTTTAAAATAAATAGTAAAGACTATATCATTCCTATGGTTATTGAAGAACCCTCAGTTGTAGCCGCTGCATCAAAAATTGCAAAGATAGCGAGAGAACACGGTGGTTTTGTGTCAGAAGAGGTAAAACCCATTATGATTTCTCAAATTCAGCTAACTAATGTGAAAGATATCGATAAAGCGAAAGAAAAAATAGCGAAAAATAAAGACAAGATTTTGAGCATCGCAAACGAGCAAGACCCCCTAC
>JAGXNS010000098.1:6976-7381 GCA_019894855.1 Promethearchaeota archaeon | reverse complement strand
GTACAAGGGGTGTTCTAGTATGAAAAATGTTGCTAAAGGATTGATGAAAGTTAAATTACTAGTTGATGCGTTAGATGAAATCTTTCTATTTGATAATGATTCTGCTGAAGAATTTGCTAAACTATCCTCAGACCTCAAAAATAGGGGACAAACTATTGGTATAATGGATGAATTAATTGCTAGCATTTGTATAGTACATCAAGAATCCCTCTACTCTGGAAATGTTAAATACTTTGAGAAGATTGATACTCTCAATATAAACGATTGGAATAAAATTTAAAACTTCAATAAGTAAAAACTTCAAATTCATTCCAACGGGTTTTATAATACTTAATTACCATGAGAGTATTAATCTCAAAAAAATTAAATGTGATTTAAATGAGTTATGAAGAAGATTTTGATGAA
>JAGXNS010000098.1:0-6966 GCA_019894855.1 Promethearchaeota archaeon | reverse complement strand
GTCCACCATCGGTCCTGGTGAAAAAAAGGAAAAATTAACCGTGAATGACGCCAATAGAGTAAGTGACATTAAGAATACTTTAGGAAATTTATTCGGGCTCGATCCTGAAGAATTTCACTTGTCATCTGGGGGAGTCACTATGGATGATAATGATCAATTAAGAGATTATAATTTAAGTAATGGTGACGATATTCTATTAATTCCTGCCAGTACTGCTGGATGTTTTGAGTAATTGAAAATTATACATTACTAATCTTTTTTTTTATTTTTTTAAGAATCCAACATTCTTATATTCTAAAAATCAGACTCCTTTAGAGTTAATAATTGACGAAAGTTTTATAACATTAACAATATTCTAACAAAAATATATTTAAAAAATAATGATGTAAAGAATGAACGATCAAAATTTTCAAAGTATTGAGCAAGAAGAAACATCAGCTTTAGAAGGACTTGAAGAAAGAACCTCTTTCTTCCAGATTGATTTTTTAAAGGCAGTAATGATATTTCTAGTGATTTTTGATCACTATGTTTATTGGGATATCAAAAGGCAAATTGGGGCCGCTCTCTGGGAGAGAATTTCAATACCCGTCTTTTTAGTGGTACTTGGATTGAATATGGGACTTTCTTTTAAAAGACAAGGTTTAACAACGTTAAAGCAGTTATATTCTTGGAGTTATTTCAAGAAGAAGATACTACGGTATGTGGTACCCTTTCTTATTCTGTATGCAGCATCAACATTTATTGGTTTGTTTATGTATGGATTCGATTTCATAGCAATGTATGATACTCAATATTACCCGGAACACGGAATCATCAATTTGTTTACTTTGATAATGCCATTTTGGGGACCGGGTAATTGGTTCATTCCCGTTTTAATGGGATCAATTCTCGTCGTACCATTATTGTATTGGGGTTTTACTAAAAAACCAGTAATTACCTTGATTTTAACCTTTGTCGTAGAAATAGTTCTTCATGCAATCGTATTTTTCGTAATCGGTGATATAACAACTTTGGATGAATCACATATCTTAAGCGTGTTCATGACTAGTATTTTATTTTATCTATCTGCCGTCGGTTTGGGTATGTGGTTCTCCTTTGGTCATAAACTTACTGAAAAAAGAAATATCTTCATATGGATATTATTTATAATCAGCTTGGTATACTTAATAGCTTATCAATTTTTTGACTTTCGATTTACGCTTGATGGCACGCCACTTCTAAGAGGAGATTATTATTTCTTGGTTTTTCCATACTCTGCGTTCTTAGTCTTGCTTGCGCTCAGATTCTTACCTAACATTTCAAAAAAGAAAATCTCGAAGACAATTTCTTTAATTGGAAAATCTACCTATCATATATTGCTCACTCAGATATTGGGATTTGGAATAAATACTGCTTTTTGGGGGACGCACTATGGAATGTTTGTTCCCTTCGATCCATATGATTTAATTGATTTAGCACTGTTGTCGTTTGTATTTGTATGGCTTGGTATAATCTGGTATAAAATCGATCGTCAAAAAGACTTAGCAAGAAGGATATTATATTACTTCAATTTTTTCATTCTATTTCCATGCTTTTTGTTTTTTATCTTCTGGATGCAAACTTCTTGGGTTCCAATACCACTTATAGTGATAATACTTTATGCGATCGCTGCTATAATACTACATTTTGTCATTAAAAAACCAATAAATACAAGGATTTTAGCTGTCTGGACAGGGTTTTTAATAATAAGCTTTATTTCAATGATTCTTCAAGTCTTAGTTTTCTTGCCAAGCGAATTTTGGATTCTATTAATCCCAATGGGAGCCTACCTTGTTTTTGCGTTATATTATACACTATCCAATAAAACCTAAAAAAATTAACAATCAAATCTTCTTTTTTTTTGTTTTTTTGAAAAAATTGTCAAATCTTTAATACAATAAGATCCATATTGGCTTATCATTAAATTAATTTTAATTAGACTTGTTGATTAGTGTGGAATGTAAACTTGAGAAAATAACAATTTACTATGAAATTTATGGTGATGGGTATCCAGTTTTAATGCTCCATGGATGGACTGTTGATCATCGCATTATGAAAGGGTGTATGGAACCTCTTTTCGAAACTCGGCCAAACTATAAAAGAATATACTTTGATTTACCAGGAATGGGAAAAACTAAGGGGGAGGATTGGATTAAAGGTACAGATGATTATCTTAAAATTATCATAGAATTTGTGAATAAGATTATTCCCAATGAGAGTTTCATAGTTGTAGGTGAATCATACGGTGGATATTTGGCAAGGGGATTGATCAAGGAAAAGCAGAATTCAATAGATGGTATTTTATTTTTAGTGCCCGTTATCATACCCCACAGAGAACAAAGAGATTTACCTGAGCATGTTATTCTAATGAAAGACGAAAATGTTGTTTCAAAGCTAAGTCCCTTTGAAAGGGAAGGCTTTGAAAATATAGCAACCGTTATTAACCAAAAAGTCTGGGAAAGAGGAAGTGAGGAAGGTATGTCAGGAATATCAATTGCCGATATGAAATTCTTGGATAAAGCAGGGGAAAATTATGCATTTTCTTTTAACATAGATTTAATTAATGAAAAATTTAATAAACCAACTTTGTTTTTGTTGGGGAGACAAGATTCTACCGTAGGGTATCGTGATGCATGGAAAATTATTGAAAACTATCCGAGAGCTACTTATGCAATTTTAGATACCGCAGGGCACATACTTCAAATTGAGCAAGAAGAATTGTTTAATGTTTTAACTAATGATTGGCTAGATAGAGTTGAATATTCTCTAAATAAATCAATTTAAGAAAATTTTTTACATTTGATAGATTTTAGAAACCACCTATACTAGCAAATAAATATTAATCCGCTAAGAAGAATATGAGAGATCCTACTTGTTATAAATGCGATTGTTCTAACCACTGTTCTATAGGAGTACCGAATAAAGAATTAGAAAATTGTCCCATTAGAGCAAGTCCAGATATTCAAAAGAAAGCAATTGAATTGTACCAGACTGATGAATTTATCAAGAGAGCTAACATTATCTCAACTATTGTGAAGGAACAAAGATCTATGCCTCGTTTAAAAGATACAATAGAGTTTGCGAGAGGAATGGGTTATAAAAAGATAGGTATAGCTTCTTGTGCTGCGTTACAGAAAGAAACGAAAATTACTGCAGAAAAACTAACTCAACATGGTTTTGAAGTTAGTTCGGTATGTTGCCAGACTGGAGGGGATAAAAGAATTGATGTTGATGCTCCAGAAGATTTTGCGCTTCCCTCTAAAAAGGGGTATCATATAGACTATGTAACGTGCAATCCTGTAGCTCAAGCTTTGTTATTAAACAATTCTAAAACAGATTTAAACTTGATAATTGGCTTGTGTATCGGGCATGATATCACATTCACCCATCTTTCGAAAGCACCAGTTACAACCTTAATAGCCAAAGATAGACTTATTCGACATAATCCCGCAGCAACATTAGATTTTTAGGACTTATCAGAAAAAACACTAATCTTATATTAATTTTAAATAATTCTATAAAATTTGAAAAATGTAATCCAGAATGAAGCAATTAAATCCAAAATGGGTAGATTTTATAAAATCAGTTGTAAACGGTAGTCGTTATTTAAAAAATCAGAATATGAAGATAGTAGATTTAAAATACGGTGAGTCCTTCGTAGAAATAGAACTTGATCGCAAGCATCTCCAAGGTTATGGATATGTTCACGGTGGAGTTTACTCTACTCTGATTGATAGTGCCGGATTTTTTGCCGTTTACACTCGAGTCGAGGGTGATGATAGTGCAGCCACGATTGAGATGAAAGTAAATTATTTATCTAGCGTCAAAAGTGGTAAATTATTAGCTCACTCTCGTTGTATATCTTTAGGGAAGAGTATTGGTTTGGCAGAAGTAACGATTAAAAATGAGGAGGACAAACTTCTAGCCCACGGTACAGTGACCGTGATAGTCAAACCACCTTTAGAATCCCTAGCAGCAGCCAATTTGCCTACTAAATTTATTGAATAGAACTATATTCCAACTACCATCAAACAAATGAAATAAAAACAGAAAAAAAATAAATAAATAGTTAACTAACTTTTATTCTGAGATTCGTTATAACTAGTGGACAAATATAAAAGTTGTAAATAGGAATACGGGCCATAAACTAATTAGTAAAAACAGAATACCGAAGATAAGTCCAATAATAGCAGCTCCTCTTGCTTTATCAGCATCAATCCCCGCTCCCGCAACGATTACCGAAATAAGCAAAATAGGTATCGCAAATAAAATAGTAGTGCTGTTGAAATAAATCGACACGATTATAACTCCAATCAAAACAAAAATTAAAGATATAATACCATAGATTGGCAAAGATTTTTGTTCAATCTTATTCTCTATGGCTACGGGATTAGTGGTTATTTCTGGTAAAATAGTATCAACTACATTCATCTTTTTTCTTTTTACACTACCCTCACACCTCTTACATATCTTTTTTGCTGAAATAAGAGGTCCATCTAATAATATTAACAAAGGTAGCAGCAATATGTTTCCAACTATAGCCCAAAAATACTTTTTTCTTACGCTTACAAAACCGTGACAATTACTACACCAATAACCTTTCTTTTTCATAAAATCACCTCTATTTAATTAATTATAATAAATACTTTACACTATTATTAGTTTTCAATCTAAAACTTAGATTGGATTCTTAACATTATTTTAGACTATACAAGAGAATATCTAAAAATAAATTGAGACAAAAGATTTAACATTTGGTCTGCATTTTTTTAAGAAAAATACTTTCCTAACTTCAAAGTTTGGGATAAACATGAAAGAATTAACTTCTGAAGAATATTACAATAAAGTTTATGGCTCTTGGCTAGGTAGAGTTGCCGGAGATTTCGTAGGTGTCCCTGTTGAATTGAAATCTTATAAGAATATTAAGGTTAAATATGGTAACATTACAAATTTTCCAGAACCAATTGATCTTAATCATGTTAATGATGATGAAATGTATGAGATTATTGCTTTAATAGCATTAGAAAAATATGGTATTGATATAACAGCCGAGAAAATTGCTCTTGAATGGGTTAATCTCCTTAAAAGAGAAGATTATGTATTTACAGCAGAAAAAATAGCTTTAAATAATCTTAAAGCTGGTATCCAACCTCCTCATTCTGGAATTGTGAACAATTTCTATTTTGATTTTATTGGTGCTCAGATGAGAGCGGATATTTGGGGATTAATAACTCCAGGTTGCCCAAATCTTGCTAAGAATTATGCTGAAATTGATGGTTCAATCTCACATGCGGGAATTGGTATTGAAGGAGAAGTGTTTATTGCAGTTCTAATATCTCAAGTGTTCTTTGAAGAGGACATTAGGCATAATATTGATACAGCTCTTCAATATCTCCCTTCTGAGAAAGAAAGTCTTTATACACAGATGGTCAAAAAAGCAGTAAATATATATGAACTATATCCAAACGACTTTAGAGTTGCCAGGAAGATTTTAATAAGAGAATTTTGGAAAAAAGAGATGGTAGAAAAAGTACTTAACTCTTCTTCTGTTTTTCCTATAGAAAGAAGGATATTTTTAAATACTCGTCTAGGAGGAGTGCATGTATTACCAAACATTGGATTAATCATATTGGCTCTTCTATATGGTGCTCAAGATAAACAAGATCCATTTGGAAAATCTATTTGTATTGCTGCTATGATGGGGTACGATACAGATTGTAATTGTGGGAATATAGGAGCGATACTTGGAGCTAGATTAGGTGCTGATAATATCCCCGCTAAATGGAAAGAACCCCTTCAAGACACATTTTCGACATATGTAAAAGGATACGATAAGTGGAAGATTTCAGAGCTTTCGCGTAGAGTAGCTAATGTTGGACAATCTGTGATCCAGAAAAAATGTAAAAATGGAGTTAAACTGGTTAAGTAGGAAAAATACGCTGTTTTTTTGTACTTATGATTTTGTAAAAAATTCTATTCTTTTTTCAAAAACTGAAGAACATATTTGAGAGCTCTTTTATTATCATCTAATGATAGAAGATTCATAGCTTCTTCGTATGAACACCATTTCCAATCGTTGTGCTCAATAGGGTCTATTTTAGGTGAGTCAGGTTGCTGTATTACAGCAATAAAAAGATATTCAGGGATTTCTTTCGTAGCTACGGGATAGATGTCTTTCCATCTATCTTCCATCGGAATAATATAAGATATCTCCGTTTTAATTAAATTCACTGAGCTATAGCCAGTCTCCTCATATAATTCTCTTCTTGCGGCTTCAGAATTAGTTTCGCCATTTTCAGGGGCTCCAGTTACTCCTTGCCAAAAACCCCCTCGATTTTTAACCCTTTTAAGCATTAAATACTTCCATTCTCTATTAGTTTTCCTAACCGGATAAATTGATACTTGGATAGGGATTCTCAATTAATAATTTCCTCTCTTATTTTTATTTCCGTTATCTTGAGATGTTTTACGATTTACCAAAATTATTCCAAGTATTACTAATAGTAAGGCAAAAGGATAAACGACTATATCAAATTCTTCTTGCAAAAATATTGAAGAGAAAACTACACCAAATAATGGAACTAAAGCCTGAAATATTGCTGCTCTACTCGCATTTAAACGTTTAACTCCTTCTAAGTAGAATGTGTATGCTCCGATCGTAGATATAAATGCGAGATACGAAATGCCGATCCATACTCGAGGGGGAATAGTTAAATAACTTGCTGGAATTAAGAACTCTGGGCTAATTATTAATGCTATCGGAGTGGTTATTAAAAATCCAAACAGGGAAATGTATGTCATAATCCAAATAGAGCTTGGCTGAAAAGATTCAGGATTTTCGCGAGTTTTATTAATAAAAAACCGTGATATAACAGTATAGGTAGCGTATGCGAATGCCCCAAGAAGTATCATGATATCCCCAAGAATCCGATTTTCCACGTCTACATT
>JAGXNS010000097.1 GCA_019894855.1 Promethearchaeota archaeon | reverse complement strand
GCCCAGCATCATCGTTAATATAACGTTATGTTTATAAAAGATTTTTAAAATTCCAAAATATCTTTTTGGAATTTTAAAAATCTTTTATAAACATAACGTTATATTAACGATGATGCTGGGCAGATCCCCCAGTTAACTACATTATTAATTTCATGATCAGAGCTTAAAATTAAACATTTTTTTTAATCTATTTACTTTTTATTTTCAAAAATTGGTCTCCATTAAGTTAATTAAAACTAAATTCTATTATGATCTTAAGTTATAAGGAGCAATATAGAGAAATAATAAAAAGAGTATATAAAATGGGAAACGATAAGTATAATCAAAATCGTGGGAAAAATCCTTATAGGGTAAATAGAGAACCTGTACGTGAACCAACTCCCTCGAGTTTTGCAAAACCTGGCGTTGATTTTGAAACCCAGCGTATTTGCGCTTCGTGTGGAAAAGTTATTAAAATTGAACATAATTTCTGCAAATTTTGCGGAGTAGATTTAAGCGGTATACAACCGCTTGGATATTCGGATAAAACATTGAAGGAGTTAGCCAACACGGCTTTAACTGACTCTAATCCCGGCGTTAGGAAAGATGCTGTAGATACCTTAGGAGAATTAGGAGAAAATGAGGTTCTAGGAATTTTTGCCTACATCCTATTAAACGATAGAGACGAGATAGTTCGAAAAGAAGCCGCGGATGAATTAGGTGACGCACATCATCCCCACTCTCTTGATGTATTAGCGAAGGCATTGAAAGATCCAAGCCCAATAGTAAGAAAGGAGGCAATTGAGGGTCTAAAGAAAATTAAAAAGAAAAACAAACCCGAGAAAAAAATCGAAGCGGAAAACGAGGAAGAGAAAGCATCAGAAACAGTTGAAAACGAGCAAGAAATTGTTGTTCAAGACGACTTAGAAGATAATGATGAAGTTGAAACCGAAGAGGATGCCCTCAAAGAGATCGAAGTAGAGGAAGAAGATTCGTACGAACAATAAAATCAGCGAGAATCTCGCATATTTTACTGTATTTTAAAATAATTAATTAAAAAGTCCACTTGATACTTAATCTTCGTTACTAGGGATTTTTGGTAGTTCTCTTCTAGTAGTAGGCTTAGGTTTTTCAACTATAGGTTCGGCTGGCGGTTCAATTTTCTTTAGAACTTCCACTGCTTCGACTATTCTCTTCTTATCATCAAAATAAACCCTAAAAATGTTCTCGTCCAATTCAAGTACGCCTTTCGGAGTTTTAATTTCTTCCCAAACAATTTCTACGACATTCTTGCCAAAAACATCTGTTACTTTCGAAACGGCACCATATAAGGCATGTCCAAGAATTAGGTTTTGACGTTCCATATTTTCTGGTACGCTAATTTTTAATATTTTTTCTTTGATTTTTTCTTTTTCCTCTTCTGCTAATCCAATAGTTGCGTTAATTCTTGAAGGCTGCCCTGGTCGACCTTTTTCTTTTTTCAAAGGGAGTCCTATTCCAATTGAGGACATTACTATATCATCAGTTGTTTCTTCTAAAATTGGAGAATAATACTCGTCAACAGGTTTCACCTTCTTCTCTTTCGTTTCTCTCGCAACACGTTCTAGCTCAAGCAATCTGTCGCGCTCAATGTTTCTTACATAGCGCATATCGGGAAGTCGTTCTGTTACTTCCATAGATTCCAACCTGAACGCGCTTAAAAATTCTTGTAGTTCATCTCCTTGATCTATGGAGATTATTTTACATCTATGATATCTAGCGTCTTGAATTAAATCTCTTTGCAAATCCTGTGCTACTCGAGAGCTTATGAACCTTTTTCTCACAGGAGATTTCGACCCCTTCCAAATAAAAATCCTCCTAAGGTCTTCACGTATAATAATTAACACTTGTTCAGGATCTAAATGATTTTGAAGCTCTTCTGGCTTAATATTTAACCTCGTGCGGTCTCCCGTGTTTTGTAGGTCGTACACTATGAATTCATCGTAGATATCGGTCATAAGTTATTTTTATAACATGTTTAAGTTTAAAGATTAGATTTGAAAACGGTTTATTCTAACGTAATAGTCTTTTTACCAAAATATAAAATTTCCGATATTAAAATCTATTTAAAAACAACTTGTTTTCATTAAGAATAGTAAAAAAGTATAAAAAAAAATTAGAAAAAAAATTAAAGAAACTAGTCTTTTAAGTCTTAATGTCTCTTCCTATTTTCCTCTTTTTCGTGGTGGAGCATAATTACTATGCCAAGAATAAGCATTGCGGAATCGTCGTCAAGGTCTGGAGACATTTTAATTCCAAATGTATTCTTTAAAAGACTTTTCCATAATTTTTTTCGTATTTCGGCAACTTCTTGGCCGTCTTTTAAAATCTTGAATTTAAGTGTCATGGCATTTCCTTTCATCTTGAAAACTTTATTCTCGTTAGGATCTTCAAACCAATACTTAGCAGGAAAGGCTACGATCTTTTGTTTAAGTTTCCCTATGAACTTATCCTCCTCTTTCTCCCCTCCCTTATAAAATTTATAGGTTGAGCGAAGAGAAATTATCTTTTCTTGAACTGTTAATATGGGAACATCGTTAAGATCTTTTATTCGGTAAGTATTACCAATCTTAATTAAATTTCCACGAAATGTGCCAAGCAACTCGCCCTCCAAGTTCCTGATTTCACCTTTATCCGTTAAAGAAATCATTTTCTCATTAAGCATAAATTCTCTCGTTTTTTGAAGCGACATATTTTTCTCTCTTTTTCTTTATATTAAGGTTTTAAAGGTATAATTAAATTATAGATATAAAAATTTATGCTCTTTTAAACAATTGGACTACTAGAACTTATTAATATA
The DNA here is from genome assembly GCA_019894855.1 of Promethearchaeota archaeon. Lineage (GTDB taxonomy): Archaea > Asgardarchaeota > Lokiarchaeia > Sigyniarchaeales > SOKP01 > SOKP01. The sequence continues at coordinate 4,606 of JAGXNS010000097.1, read as the reverse complement.
GTAGTACACATATAAAATAAGAAATTAAGAATTTTTGTAAGAATAAGATAAAAGAAGTGAAAAATTGAAAAATGGCTTTAGTATATAGTACCGAGGGTTATTTTTGCGAAGGGGAAGTAGTGAAAGATTGGAAGTTCGAAATGGAATTCGGAAGAATAATTTTATCCGAATTGGAACTATCACTTGTAAAAAAATCAAATATAAACCTCACCGAAATAGGTTCCTCGGTTGATAATTTTAAAGAAGATTTTGTAATTCCTTTAACGCAAATTATAAAAGCGTATAGTACCAAAATACAAAAAATCTATGTTGTAGTAATTGAAACCAGGGATGGTCATTCGTTTTCTTTAACTACGGCGAATGAAAGAAGTATTGGTCGTCAAGGTAGCATCAATTTAAGTGAAATAATAAATTCTACCACATTACTCGCGAATAAAACGAGTAAAAACACACAGAATGTTGACGATTATAAGGTAAAACCTCCCTCTAATAAGTGTACAAAATGTGGCGAAGAGATTTCTTATAGTTGGAAATTTTGTAAAAATTGTGGAAGAGAATTATAAAAATTCAAAAAAAGATAGGAATTAGTTTTGCATAATGACTTCTTGAATCACAATCTACGACGAGGCATTCCAAAAGGACCACGGCGACGACCCATTCCCCCCATACCCACACCCATTCCCCCTGTATCGTGCATTACATTATCAATCGACAACACGAATCCTAATAAAATTCTTCTATCGGTCTCGTTATCTAAAATTCTCAGAGCGTAATTGTCAGCAAAGTCAAAGATTCCGCCTAAGAAGACATCTCGCCATCTGTCAGCTTTTTCTATTTCTGCTACTAATTTTCCCGTAGTTAAATCGTAGATTTTAAACGACCAGCCAAAAAAGTCACCTTCAGCTTCAAACCAGCGCACACCGAGAGGATCTTCCAAAAAGAATTTCGACTTAAAAAATGTCAATATTTTCTTTTTTATTCTCGCTATTAAGACACCTTCAGGATCCTTCAAATCTTGAGCTCCTCGGGCAGAAACTATTTTACTATGAATGGTGGCAGCAACCGTGCCATCGAGTTCTTGGAGTTCAACTCTTCTCCTTATGCTTAGAAGGATTCTATGCATTTTTCCTATAAGTTTTCCGTCTTGATCCATAATGTCTCCAAAGCCCATATCCCACATACGTTCTTTAATTATATAGTAATTTCTATTTAAATCAAACAATTTACCACTTTCCGAAGGTGTTTGAATTGGGGAAGATGTTAAGCTAATTTTTTCTCCCTGTTCGGGTGGTTTTTTAACCGATCGCAATTCTGCTCCACATTTTTCACAGAATTTTTGATTTTCATCTATTGGATCTCCACAATTAGGACAGCTCATAAAATCAACCTTTTTATAATTTAACAATATTTTATTTTAATCATCAATAATCAATTTAGTCTAATAAATGTAAGGATAGGTTGGAATCTCTACTTGCATTATAAAGAAATGTTTTAATTAAACTAAGGTTTTAATTATAGTATAATTACGAAGTGGGAAAAAATTGTCAACAAAATCAACGATACCAAGTTTACTAAAAATTAAAGATTATGTAACGCTCATAGGGACCACGATAGGAATTATTGCCTTAATTTGTGGCTCATATGGAACCAGAGATGCAATTTCCTTAGGTTTCTTTTTAATATCAATTACTCTAGGAACTGATCTTATTGATGGTTACATCGCAAGAAAAACGGGAACAGTAAACGATATAGGCAGAGAATTAGATTCTCTAAGCGATTCTTTGACTTTTGGCATTGTCCCAGCAATCTTGTCCTTTCAAGCATTCAAAACTGGAACAATCTACGATTATATCCTAATAATAGGATGCATATGCTTCGCTTTAGGAGCAGTGTTAAGGTTAGCTAGATTTAATATCCTCGAAAATCCTGGATATTTGGGTGTTCCTACTCCGGTAAGTTGTCTTTTAATGATAGGCTTCTTCTATATAAATTATTTTCACGCGTTTGCAATTGGTGGCTTAACATATCCTTTCTTGGCTATAACTTATTACATTGTACCCTTTCTATTAATTTTCATTGGCTGGTTAAATATAACTACGCACATTAAATTTGGTGAAAAAGGTAAAATCGTATATTATGTTTTTATTGTTTTAGCTCCACTCTCTCCGATTTTTGGCATCATTGGTATATTAAATCCCAATTTTATAGTATCAATGACAGTAGCAATTATTTTTTTGATATTATTTCTTATATTGTTTGTTTGGACGCTCTTTCACTCTTTTTTGTTAAATTTTCTAGCAAAAAAGAAAGACCCAAAACCAGATTAATGTTATAGGATATGTTCCTTCCATTCTTCAATGCTCTCAATAATGTGCTTAATATCTACATTGTTTAAATGACTTAGGTGATTTTTATATTGGTTTATTTTGCTTCTAATCTTGTGAAGGGTAACACTAAATCCTTTCTTTTCTAAAATTAAATCTGAGATGATCGCCATTTCTTTACTAAATTCATCGCCTTTAAGCTTATGTAGCTTATTGATTAAAGTTTTAAAGGCGTTATTTATTACAATTCCAGATTCATCAACTTTGGCTGGCTCTTCGGATTCGCGTAATTTTTTAGGTTCTTTGATTTTTTTATTGAGTTCTTCAGCTAAATGTTCAATTTTACCTTCCGAGGACTTAGTTTTTTGTTTTTCAGCTTGATTATTAACCCGTTTTTTAGTAATAGGGATAGGAGTAGTTTTTAGCAGTGTTTTTATCGGAGATGGTCTAACAGGTTTAGATGTTTTTGTGGCTATAAGGGTTTTTGAAACGCTGCTACTTTTAGGAACCGTTATATTAAGAGTTCTAGGCGTTTCCTGCAAACTTGAGCTACCAATATCCCATATTGCTTTAACAACATATTGAAACAACTTTATTAGAGATTTGTTTTTTGAAGCAAAACCAATAAAATTATCTTTAGCGTTATTTGATTCCATATCTATAATACCAATTACAAGGCTATCATCGTCCCCCCTACAAATGATAACATTTTCGTTTTTAAGGATTCGGTATTCGAAATTTTTTAAAATTTTATATTTTTTAACGAGGCTATTTGTATGAGCTTCTGAAGAAGCAATTTGAATTTTAATGGTACTTGGATTATCTTTAATATCATCGAATGAAAGATTTTCTTCCAATTTTGGGACAACTAACAATAGATTTTGAGTAGAATGAGAGACAATATTACTTATTTCTTCTTTTACCCTTGCTATGCTTTTGATTTGCCAAAAATTATCGGATTCTAACTCCATTGATTCATTAATTGAATTAAAATAGCTATCTAAAGTAGCATTAATTGGTTCGTTTAGGGATGCCACCGAATCGACAGCTTTTCCTATTATTTCTGCGAAGTTATCTATTATTATTTTTTCGAACTCTTTAAGGTCACTTTCTAAGCCTGTTTTCTTAGTTTTGATCAGTTCAATTATTTGTTTAATCCTTTTTTCATTTGTAGACAGCATATTAAGTAATACCATCTGAAAATCGTCTCGATATCGAAACGTGGAATTAAGTATATTGTTAAGCGATTCGATTGTATTGTTAAACTCGTCTCCAATCAATACATGTAAGTTGGTAGTAAAATCTCCAAGCAATTTATTAAAATTTTCTTTGAAGGCTTCTTCGACAATTTCTTTTACTGCAATCTCTGATTTTTTTAATTCTAAACTCTCGATTTTACTGAAAATTTCATTTTTAATATTAGTAATTAGTTTGATTAGAGATGAAAATTGAGTCTGAGTAACTCCCTTGATTGTTTGACGTAAGTTCTCCAATACATCTTTTATGATGAGTAAGTTTTCCATTCCTTTTACAATATCATCAATATCTTGTTTCTGGATGATAACATCCTCTTCTACATCTTTTCTTAATTCTTGCGTCGCGTCATACATAGTATTCAATTCAATTATCTGATTATCTTGGAAAATTTTCGCTAAAGAATTTGAGAGTAAAAGTTGTAATTGGCTTTTAATGGTAGTTAGATTATTGTTAATGTTTGTATAATAATTTAATATAGGTTTTATTGGAGGGATTGTTAGGTAGTGCAAAATTAAGCTTTTATTTTGATTGGAATTTGGAATAAATAAGCCATTTTCAATGAGGTCTCCTAATATATTATTAAATTCTTCTTTAGATATATTTGGTAAAAGAGAATAGAGTTCATCGGATGATAAGGGTTGTTGACCAATGCATTTAAAATATAATTTAATAGCGTTATCTGAAAGTTGAAAGTTTTTTAAAAATTCTTCCATTTTAAGCTCATTCCTTTTTCTTTTTAATAATATGTACAATAAATATTTATTTTTTAAAGTTTATCCAGATAAAAAAAATATTTAAAGAATAACTTTCTACTCTAAATTATAAATCTTATCGGTATTTAAAATCATTATGAGTTCTACTTACGAGGATATTTTTTTCTACTTAGATTTAACAAAAGATGTCTTAAAGAAGAAAGAAGTTATTAAAGGAATTAAATATTACATTTCTCAGAAAAATAAAACCAATATTAAAGGACATTATAGCTTACTGATATTCCAAGAAGAAGGAAATCCAATCTTTATAAC
>JAGXNS010000096.1:7266-7699 GCA_019894855.1 Promethearchaeota archaeon | reverse complement strand
AATTAATTGAAATGAATTGGTATGAAAGAAAATTATTGATTTTTCTTCTTTTCTTTTTATGTTTGCTTTAGGGGCGGTTTTTAGTATCGTACTTTCAAACGGTGTTTTCAAGGTCATTGAAAAATCTGAGAGCAATGAGATCAATAAGTTAGAAAAGAAGGAGAAATTAGGAATGTATTTTAGAAGTTTTACCATTAATATACTTGTTTTTACAATAGTCACACTATTATGGTAGTTAGTTATTATTTTTTTTAAAAAAAGGGGACATAGACATGTTATTATACTTGAGTAGTAAATTTAAAAATTAATCTAAGTAACACTGAATTTTGTAACCACCCCTTTTTTTTTCCTTTTTATATACCTGCTTATTTTCGCTGTAAACTAATAAAAAATCAAGGATAAAGAGAAAATAAAAATTATGTCAATTGCATTA
>JAGXNS010000096.1:0-7256 GCA_019894855.1 Promethearchaeota archaeon | reverse complement strand
CGAGTAAAAGTATCGTGTATAAATGATCGATTGATACCGTTGGGTCTTGCTTGTCTACAATCATTTCTTAAACAAAATTCAATTCCAGTGAAAGTATTTAATTTTAGAACTGCTGATTACACCTTACCTAAAGTAGTTTTCGATCCTCTCATCCAATTGAACCTTACCAATTTTATCGTGAACCATCAAGATTTACCGCTTTTAATCCCTATTACAAACGATATTTTAAATAATCGTGAGCCAATATTAAGTGATGGTGTGTATCCAGATATCTTAGAAGATTATTCCTCGAGGATGTTCGAAAGTCCAGAAACAACAAAAACTCGCTTTGAAAATATAGTAGAGTACAATAAAAACACAGTTCTGGTGGCGTTAAAAGAGTTTGATACTATTGGTTTCTCACTAAATTACTTAAACATTTCTGAGACTGTCATCTCGTCTTGCTTTTTAAAGCTCCATAATCCTAAGTGTAAGATAATTTGGGGCGGCCCTACCATCACGCAATCTTTTGATGCATACAAAATATTCCTCTATAGAGAAGTTTGTGATGGATTAGTTATTGGAGAAGGTGAAAAGCCATTATTGGAAATTGCATCTGGAAATGATTTAAAGACGATTAAAGGAGTAATGAGCATAAACGAGAATGGGTTAGTTCAGTTTGCTAAGGGAGAACAGATCGATTTAGATTTATTACCAACACCAGATTATACCGATATTCCGTTGGACACATATTATCAAATCGCTTCGACGTATAGATCGCGTGGATGTACTAATAGATGTAATTTCTGTGCGGAGTGGAAGCTGTTTGGTTCACGATTTAGAACACGTTCGGTTGAAAAAGTTGTACAAGATATTGAACAAATCGTAAAAAGCAGTAAACCGGGATTTATGCTTTTTGGAGAATCGCTAATAAACGATGATCTAACCTATTTCGAAAGGTTGTGTGATGCGTTAATCGAAAAAAATCTTGGTGTCAAGTTCGGTACGCATTTTAGAGCAAATATTACCCCCAAGCTTGCCATTAAGGCTAAATTAGCGGGATTCGAAGACGCATGGGTAGGATTCGAAGCGTTTTCTGACGATGATTTAAAAGAAATGAACAAAGGAACGAGCGTGCACCAAAACATGGAAACTATCGAGAACTTAACTCAAGCGGGTGTGAATGTGATTGCGATGTTGGTAGTCGGATTTAGCGATCTTAACACGGAACTAAACAACTGTGAAAATGTAGTGAATATAGTTAAGTATTACTCCAACAAGAAACGCAAAACTGAAGATGGTAATTATATTCCACTTCCAATACAATTTCGACCAGCTCCTATGTATCTCGTGCCAAGCTCGTTTGATTACAAAGAAAAAATAGACTCTGATGCGAAACCATGGAAATGTAAATCTATATCAGGGCAAAATCGCGCCGAGATAAAAAACATCGAATGCGAGTTAAGCACGATTCCATACACTTTTAAGCGCCCTATACTCAATCAGAAAGTCGTACAATTGATCCAGCAAATACAAGACGCAGATAGAAACGCAGGGTTCACAATAGGCGGGGTTGCGAAATATGTCATCGACTATGTCATGGAGGAGCGAAGAAAAAATCGCAATGCGCGAAAAGCACAGAGAATCGGAGTGTCGGCACAACGGTTAAAAGGTCTAAAAGAAATTAATGTAAAAGAAAATTAAAAAAAAATTATTTTATTATTATTTTTTTATCTATATCAATTTGATATAGTTCTATTCTTCAATTTGCCTAGAAAAAATGTATGCATATATTTTCCCAAAAATTAAAACAGTCCCGCTAATAAAGGGAATAAAGATAGCAAACTCAAAAGTAGAACTTAAAGGAGCAAAAGATATTGCCGCTAAATTCCAACTTGTAATCCAGAGAAAAGCTAGAATTATGATCCCAATACCCGACCCTAACCATATAGTTGAAATAATGTTTAGTCGATCGGGATATTTCCTTAGCAGAAAAATTGAAATCGTTAACAAGAGCAGTAGGCCAACAATCATCGAAAATATAATTTTAAGGGGGATATCGAATATATGAACTACTTCCCAAGGGAAAAAGGGATACCCAAAAATCCAGAATGAGTATAAACCATCTAATCTTACGACTGGTAGGAGAAGCGCTATTACAATTGAAATAACCGAAACTACGGGGAACAAATATAGTATGCTTTTTTTCATCTTCAAACTCATCTTATTTCCTTTTTGTCTTAATTAGATATTCAAATATTATCATGTAGATAAAGCATTTAAATGTTTTTTTTCCTGCTTAACCGAATTATCATTAGTTATTGGAGAGGGTGAAAAACCTTTATTAGAAATTGCGCGTGGAAACGATTTAAAAGAGATAAAAGGAGTGATGAGCATAAATGAGAAAGGCTTAGTTCAGTTTTCTAAAGGAGATCAAATAAATTTAGATTTATTACCGACACCAGATTATACCGACATTCCGTTAGACACATATTATCAAATTGCTTCAATTTATCGATCTCGAGGCTGTACTAATCGATGTAACTTCTGTGCCGAGTGGGAGCTATTTGGCCCTCGATTCAGAACGCGTTCAATCGAAAAAGTCGTACGAGACATAGAAAATATCGTCCAAAACCACAAACCGGGTTTTATGTTGTTTGGAGAATCGCTAATAAACGACGATTTGGACTATTTCGAAGATTTATGCGACGCCTTAATCGAAAAAAACCTTGATATCAAGTTCGGCACGCACTTTCGAGCAAATATTACTCCAGAATTAGCTAAAAAAGCAAAATTAGCGGGATTCGAAGACGCTTGGGTAGGATTCGAAGCATTTTCTGACGAAGACTTAAAAGAGATGAACAAAGGAACGAGCGTACTCCAAAACATGGAAACGATCGAGAACTTAACTCAAGCTGGTGTGAATGTAATTGCGATGTTGGTGGTAGGGTTTAGTGATCTTAACACGGAACTAAAGAACGGCGAAAATGTGGTAAAAACAATAGGGATTTATTCCAATAAGAAGCGTAAAACCGAAGATGACAATCAACTTCCACTTCCCATCCAATTTCGACCGGCTCCTATGTATATTGTTCCCGGCTCGTTTGACTACAAAAAAAAAATAGGTTCCGACACGAAACCTTGGAAGTGTAATTTTGTATCACATCAAAATCGCTATGAGATCAATAATCTTGAACGAGAGTTAAGCACAATTCCATATACTTTTAAGCGCCCTATACCCAATCAAGATGTTGTACAATTGATAAAATTAATTCAAAACGCAGATCGGGAAGCGGGATTCACTATTGGTGGAGTCACGAAATATGTCATCGATTACACAATGGATAAGCGCAGGAAAAATCGCAAAGCGCGAAAAATTCAGAGAATCGGGGTGTCTGCTCAACGTTTTAATTATCAAAGGGAACTTAATGTAAAAGAAATATGATTTCTTTCTATTCTATTAATGAAACCTAATTATATGAGTAGAAGATCCTCCAAATTCATAAAATTCCCTAAAATTTTGCATTTAATTTCAGAAGTTAGACTTGGTTTTTTTCAATTTTGTTAATCCTGAGGAAAGGTATAAATTTATTAAGCACAAATTTATTTTCATTATACTTGCTATACTTCTCATATAGGTGTCTTGATTAGATGGATGAAATTACGGGAATTCTTAGTGCTAAAATCGTAGGAGTCGGAACTTTATCTGAAGGACCTAAATATTACATTAAACCTTTGGATGATTACGCAAATAGATGGTCAGAAATTCTTGTGAGGAAAAAAACTCACTTATGGGAGAACGATCCTGTATTGCATAAGGTTATAGATAAAAAAGTGGTAATACTTGGAGAGATAATTGAAACAAAGAGTACAATTACCGTTGATTATGAATTCGTAGAAGTTTTAGACTGAAATATTGATCTCGCTCAAATCGAGAAATAAGAAACTCAAAACTAGTTTCTTGATTTAAACTTTTATTTTTTTGAGTTTGTGAAATCGATTTGAGAAATCTTCCTTTTGAGGCGAATATTGTTTACATTTACGTTCTCTTAATATTTCATTTACCATTGCTGCACTTCCACCCTTTAAGAACAACCTAATGAATTTTAATTCGTTCACACTTATACTTAGCGATTGTAAAAATTCCGGGTGCCGATAATTCCCCCATTCGATATTTCTAATTTTTTTCACATTTTTAACCTCTTTTTGGCGTATTTTTTCACCATTTTATCCCAATTAACCGAATCAAGGCAGCTAGGTATAAGAAAATCGCCCAATGAGGAGAATATTTTGTCCGATTGGAGGTTTTCTTTATTTATATAGCTTAAATTAAAATTCTGATCGAATTTCCGTTTGTAGATTTCTTAACACCTCGTAATTTTAGAAATTTAACTAGTTTAGATCATTTTTAGTACCAGATGAATTGAAGTTATTTAAAGAAAAAGTGTTGTTAAGAAATAATATTCAGTGATTTTTCTTTTAAATATCGCTATTTTATTGAATAATTAAAACGAGAATACTCTCAATAACGGATTTTCTTCGTATCCATGATGATATGTGAGTACTGTGGTGAATCATTCAAGGGCTCTGAAAAAAAAAGAGTAGAGCATGTGAATATAGCACAAAAAACTAGAAGACATCAATTTTGTTCTACTAAATGTAAAGATAAATGGTGTCTTCAAGTTCAAAACAGGAAATCGCGAATGCTTGTTATTTGGGCAATAGGTTCTTATATAGATAAGTATTTCTTCCTCAAGAAACTCATGAAAGTACGTAGTCCGTCATTGCTGGGTTCAGAAACTAAAAAATCTTTTTTTAAATCTAATTTCGACAAGATAGAAACTTTAGAATTAGTAAATTCAAACGGCAAAAAGATTTTAAAAGTAAAAACTTAATTTTTAGATGTTTTTAATATTACTTTCGAGGATCGATATGCTCGAGGGACGAGAGATAGCTCAATGAGAAATCGTGGTAACCGTCTTTAGAAGGCGATTTAATTCCTTCCGCTCGAATATAATGCCCAACTCGAGGCAAAAATCCATATGAATTTATTTTTGAAGCACTAACTAATACAGAATACATTTCTATCCCCACGCGAACGGTTAATGACATATATCCATACATGTAAGCTCGAGAAATGCGCTTCTCACCCCCCCTGACTTCTACAATTCTTCCTTCAATTGTAGTTTTTCCCTTAAATGTCATTGATTCGTTTCACTATAATATTAGTTCAAATTTAGAAAATTTGGAAGGATATTAAATTTAATCTCAGAAAAAGGGTCCAAATTTTTTATAGACGCGAATTAAATTGTTGCGATAAAACTGTATTTTTTCATTGTTAGGATTTTGTTCAGCAGCAGTTTTCATGATTTCTTCTGCTATTTTGAGTTTACCTTTATCTAAATAAGTAATCGTAAGTAAGCCCCACGCTTCTATTATAGTGCTGTTTAATTCTGTAGCTGTTTCAAAACACTTAATGGCAATATCCAATTTGCCAATACGACGATTTACAATACCTAAGTAAAGCCAAGCTTGATCGCTCGAAGGATCTCTATCTAACAGCTTATTTACGGCTGATAACGCTTTATCGTTATCTTGGTCAGCCAAATATTTATTAACGAGCTCAATAGCTTCGTTGTTTTTAATTTCATCGAGTGCCATGCTATTCAAAGCTTTTTGTTTTGTTATGCTAATTGTAACTTACTTATACAAACTTATAAAGTTATAATATTAAATCTTTATAAAAAAAAAGTATACAATTAGAATATCACATCAAGTAAAGTAAATTAAAACAGCTCAGGATGCTTTTTCTCGATATTATTTAGAGTCGACACGAGATCATAGAGAAGTTTTTCGTCCTGACATTGATTTATTGACTCAGATAACTTATTGAGAAGTGAGTTCGCAAGATTTTTTTCAAATTCAGTAAGATTTGCAGATGTATTTTGAAATATCTCGTCAAATTCTGTTTCAAACCAATATAAGTGTTGTTGAAATTCTTCTTTTTGAAGATTTTCACTATTATAGTTAAGAAACATACGTCTCCTCAGTTCTAATTTTAGAAAATTGTATTGAACTACAATAATAGTTATATAACTTATTTAAAAACTTAAGTATCTCTGCGGGTTTTCTAATATGTCCTAAGACAAAAGGGAAAAATAACTCCCATAAAAAATAGATGAATAAGTCGGATTTTGATTCGCTAATAATAAAAAAGGTGATGCGCTAAATTATAACTATATGTATAATTATGTATAATAAGGGAGTAATGCTTTTTTTGTCGGAGCTTTTATTAAAAAATTAAAAAAAAATTCTTATCATTTAACAGAAAAAACAATTTGCGCATTAACAAATTAACAAAAAAAAAGGTTAACCAGCTATGATAAGTAAGTTTATTCCGTTAAATATATTTCCTAATATTATGGCAATTATGTATAGAATAATCTGAAGCGCTAAAACAAAAGATAACGATTCTATAGGGGTCTTCTTATATAGCTTCTTAACCAAAATAAATCCAACTACCATATTAATCCCCAACCTAAGAAAATCAATTAATATAGTATCTCCAGCAAACAAACTGAATGTAATACCTACAACAAGGCTTGAAACCAACCATATTAGATTTATTTTCAAGGCTAATTTATACGATTCGTCCCAAGTTTTCGATTTTGCATACTTTTGCATCATGTAAGTACCGGCTAAAAATAAAATAAATGATGTGCCTATAGTAGCAATCAATACTAAGGTTATCGCAAGTGTGAAAAGGTCTAACTGAAACAACATCTTTTTTTCAATTTTAAAGTTTTTACGGTTATCCAAGTGAAAATTACTAATAATTTATAGTTTTTATTTATAAAAAATTTCCTTGCTAATTATGAAGATAAATGTAATACTGTTACAAACAACCAAACTAAGCTTTTATAATAAGATCGTGAAAGCACACTTTCACGAAGAAATAGAAAGAAAAAAGGGTAATGTTATTTATCTTGAAAAAATTCGGCATTAAACTCTTCTAGATCGTCCGGTGGCCACGCACGAGGTGTTTGGTAATTCTTTACGAATCTATGTGTGCAGAGCGGAGCGCCAAATCCAAGCGTTTGGTCTCGAGAAAAACCAAATCCTAATCCTTCCGCTTCGTAATAATCTCCCAAACAAATAAACGGAACATATTTCTCATCACCCAACTTTTTGAATGCTTTTTGAACTCCACACTCGGTAATATCCCAACCCCATTCAAATGGTTTTCCATCTCCCTCTACGAAATCCATTACGAAATC
>JAGXNS010000095.1 GCA_019894855.1 Promethearchaeota archaeon | reverse complement strand
CATTACAATTGTTATGACAAAATTAAAAGAGGGTATAGATGCAGGCAATTCAACGTTTTACTCTCGAGGAGATGGCTCAGGTACTTATTCCAAAGAATTGTCTTTATGGTCACTTATCAGTGTTACTCCAGATGTGGACTGGTTTGGACAGCCTGTTAAATACACAGAAACTGGAGAAGGAATGGCAACTACTTTACAAATGACCTTTCAGAATACAAATAACCAAGGATATACTTTAATAGATCGAGGTACTTGGCTCTCTTTTAACGATACCTATACAACTCTAAAAATTTTAGCTGAATCAGTTGTACGGGAGGATCATTTACTTAATCCTTATGGTGTAATCCCCGTAAATCCAGACTTACATTCACATGTTAAATATAGTAGTGTATTGAGATTTGTAGGATTTCTCACTTCTGATTATGGGCAAAATTTAATTAATTCTTACACAAAAAACGGAGAAAAACTATTCTATGCTGCCTTTGGAATGTGTAATTCAACATATAATTGCCCAACTACTGTAGAAGAAGTTTCTTTTTGGACAACTTACCAACAAGAATTTGATTAAATAGATAACATAAGAAAGATGTCGAACGAAATTATAGAAGGAATTTTAGAAGCGATTTATTTAATATTTACTTTAAATCCTGAAATCTGGGGTGTAATTGAGGTGTCATTTCGCGTATCACTGACCTCTACATTCCTTGCAGCATTCGTTTCTTTACCAATTGGCTCATTTATTGGATTAAGAGAATTCCGTGGAAAACGATTTCTGAGTAATTTAATTAATACTTTTATGGGATTTCCGCCTGTAGTAATGGGGCTTATTGTGTTTTTACTACTTTCTGCTGGAGGAATATTCGGATCGTTAGGATTATTATATTCAACAACTGCCATGATTATTGCCCAATTTCTTTTAGCGGTACCAATCATCATTGGAACTGGAAAAGCAGCAATAGAAAGCGTAGAACCAGCCTTGAAAGAAACAGTACTTTCCTTGGGTGCTAATGAACGGCAACTTTGGTGGGAATTAATTAAACACTCGAAGAAATCGATTATTGCGGGATTTCTCGTAGCTTTTGGTCAAGCAATATCTGAAGTTGGGGCCGTAATGATCGTAGGTGGAAACATTCGCTGGGCGACGAGAACATTTACTACCTCAATTGTATTGCAAACACGTATGGGTGAATTTGGAATGGCTATAGCGTTAGGTATCATTCTAATCTCGATAGCATTCATATTAAATTACGGTTTAACGCGATTACAAGGGGGTGATAAATAGAGTGAGCCTGCTAGAAGTGAAAAACCTGTCAAAAGATTTTTATAAAAAAGATAGTAATGTAATCTCAGTACTTTCAAATATTAACCTTTCAATTAACAAAGGAGAAACTTTTGCTATAATCGGCCCAAATGGAAGTGGAAAGACTACTTTATTGAGAATATTAGGGCTACTTGAATCTCCAACGCAAGGGGAAATAAGATATTTAGGAAAAGATATATCAAACTTATCTCGAAAAGAAAAAACACTATATCGAAGAAAACTATCATTTGTAAGGCAAAAACCCTTAGTTAGAGATGCTTCGGTTTTTGAAAATATCGCTTATGGGTTGAAAGTTAGAGGATTGAAATACAATCAATACCAACATCTAGTTGAAGAAATGATTGAGTCTGTGGGACTCTCTGGTATGGAAGACAAAAACGCTAGAGCTTTATCAGGAGGGGAAATGCAGAGAGTGGTAATTGCGATGAATTTTATTATTACTCCTGAAATTTACTTACTTGATGAGGTTTCAGCAAATTTAGATCCAATGAATGTTAAGATTCTAGATCGCTTTATTTCTAAAATCAAACAAGATAAAGAAAAAACAATCATATTAAGTACTCACGATCGATACGAAGCAATAAGATTAGCTGATAGAATAGCAGTTTTAAACGAAGGCAAAATAAATCAAATTAATTCTCCAAGCGTAATATTTCATTCCCCCAAAGACGAATTCACAGCACATTTTGTAGGCTACGAAAACATTTTTTCAGGGAACGCCCAAGTAGATCCAACATCAAATCTTAATCAAGTAAAAATAAACGATATTGTTATCACTACATCGGATCAAAAAGAGGGAAAAGTAAAAGTTTGTATCCACCCTCAGAGTATTATTCTCGCTAAAAATCCCCCTCAAAGTGTTAGTTCATTGAATTTGTTTAAAGGTAGAGTTGATGAAGTTCGAGATCTTGGTAACTTAATCCACGTCATTATTAAAACTAATTCAGAAAGATTTTTAGTAAGCGTTACAAAATTATCTCAGCAAAATTTAGGAATTAAATATGGAACAGAGTTTTATATCAATTTCAAGGCAACTGATGTTATAATCCTATAATTCTATAATCCTAAATTTTTTAATTTAGTGAAATTTATCGATATGTATAAGAAATGAAAACGATGAAAGCATAAAAAAAAAGTTCCTAATGTAAAAATGATTGATATTTCTGAAAAAAAAGCGATTCTAAGAATTGCTACCGCATCAGGGAAAATTTACTTAAAGAAAGAGACGATAGAACGAATTAAAAATAAAAACATTAAAAAAGGGGATGTTTTTACTATTGCAAAAATCGCAGCGATTAATGCTGTAAAAAAGGTTCCTGATTTAATTCCATTATGTCACCCAATTCCTATAAATAATGTTAGTCTTGATTTTAATCATGAAGGCGATAATATTATTAGAGTGAGATGTACCGTTAAAAGCATTTCAAAAACGGGAGTAGAAATGGAGGCTCTCATGGGCGTTAATCTAGCATTATTAAATATTTGGGATGTTGTAAAGATGTATGAGAAAGATAGTGACGGACAATATCCTATAACAGTTATAACTGAAGTAAAGGTCGATGAAAAAATAAAAAAAATGTAAGATAATAACATGAAAGACAACTGTAATAGAGAAATAAAGCACATTAGATTTTCAGTCACTTCTGATTGCAATTATAATTGTATTTACTGTGATCGAGAAGGATTCATTCCCAAAACGACGGAGTTAAGCGTTAATGAAATCACTCAACTTTGCAGGATATTAGCAGAAATATTAAAAGTAACCAAAATTAAATTTACCGGCGGAGAGCCTTTACTCAGAGAAGAAATAGTCGAGATTATTAGAAATGTTTCTGATCTGCATCTTTATAAAGATATATCTATGACAACAAACGGTGTTTATTTAATTGAAAAAGCTCAGGATCTTTATAATGCTGGATTAAACCGTGTTAATGTGTCGCTAGGGACATTAAAACCAGATATTTATAAGGAGATATATGGTTCTAATTCCTTAGAGACCGTACTAAAAGGATTGATGATAGCAAAAGATATCGGACTTACTCCTATTAAATTGAATTTCGTCGTCCTTAAAGACATCAATGATCAAGAAATTGATGATATGGTTAATTTTTGTGCTGAAAATGAGTTTATTCTGCAATTAATTGAATTACATGAAGTTTCTAGATCAATAAGTCAAGAAAATGGATTTTATAAAAAATATCATTTCGATGTAACGCCTTTAATAGAAGAATTTGAAAGAAAAGCGACAAATATAGAAGTAAGGGGCAATATGCAAAATCGAAAGGTGTTTACACTACCAAATTCCGCAAAAGTTGAAACTATTACTCCCGGGCATGAGTTTTGTATGGGATGTACAAAAATTAGGGTTGGCTGCGATGGAAATCTATTTGGTTGTCTGTTTCGGTCTGATTTAGGCACAAACATTAAAGAAGCCTTGAAGAATAATCACTCACTATCTATGTATGAAAAAATCGTTAAACAGGTCGTAGATACCAGAGAACCCTATTATTAATCAATATTTGATGTCAATATTATGAAAGTCGAAATGCTTTACTTTGCTGATTTTAAGGATATAACAGGCAAAGATCGGGAGTTTTTAGAGTTAAAGGAAAACACTATAGAAGGACTTACTTCAACGATCCTTAACAAGTATAATCTTATTAAAAATCTAATATGGAACGATGAAATTAAAAATTTGAAAGAAAACATCTCTATCGTCATAAACGATAAATTGAGTACGGATAAAAATAAAGGAAAAATGAAGTTGAGAGATGGAGATAAAGTAGCCTTTCTATTACCTTTTGCGGGAGGTTAGCTAAAGTGAATGATAATAACTTTACTCAAATTAAATCAGGTATCTATAAAAAAGACGAAATTAACTTAAGTGATATTATATTTTCACTAAAGAATCATCCCAAAATTAAAGATGCTGGCTCGATTCTCACATTCACGGGAATTGTAAGAAATACTTCTAAGGATGGTAAACTAATCCGTAACTTAAAAATTGACGCTTATGAAGAGCTTGCAAACAGAAGCATTAACAAAATATGTAAAGAAATAAAAGAAATACCAGGAATAGTTGATATCATCATAATTCATTTCAAAGGAGTTTTTGACATAAAAGATGAATTAGTTCATGTTATTGTCTCGTCCTCTCATAGAGAAGAAGGGTTCAGAGCTTTAAGACTCGCTGTAGAAAATTATAAAAAAGAAATAGCCGTCTGGAAGAAAGAAGTTTTTTTGGATGGAAGTTCAGAATGGGTTCATTAAATTAAAAACAATTATTATTAGGATAACTTCAAATGAAATTTTTGCAAACTATTAAAGTAGAAGAATTTAAAAAGTTATTAGATGCTATACCAAAGATAAAGATTGCTGAAGAAATCATTCCTCTTGAAGAAGCTTATAATAGGGTATTGTTCAGAGACATTATTAGTCCTATCGATGTCCCACACTTCCGTAAATCAAGAATGGACGGTTATGCTGTTATTGCCGAGGATACTTTTCTTGCTGAAGAAGACAACCTTATAGAATTTGAATTAATCGAAAAAATTCCCGCGGGAGAAAAACCTCATAAAAAAATATCCAAGGGTCAATGTTCGTACGTTGCTACGGGCGCAGCCATTCCCAAAAACGCAGATGGTGTAGTAATGGTTGAATATACTGAAAAAATTGAAGGAAAGATTCTAATTTCAGAAGCTATAACTCCTGGAACGCATATAATAGAAATTGGCCACGATATACAAAAAGAAGACAATATCGTTAAAAAAGATCGATTAATAGATTTAGCAACTCTCGGAATTTTAGCCTCATGTGGAATACAAGAAGTGACTGTTTATAAGAAATTAAAGGTAGGGCTTATAAGTACTGGAAACGAGCTCGTTAGCGATAATGTTAAAGAATTAGATATTGGAAAAATTTACGATGTAAATTCTATAATTTTGAAAAAAGCAATTGAAAACACAGGAGCGTTAGTGGAATTCTTTGGAATTCTAAAGGATGATTTTAACGAATTGAAGTGTGTTATTGATGATGCATTGAAATTCAGCGATATTATTATTCTTTCTGGCGGAACATCTAAAGGTGAGGGAGATTTGGGGCCTAAAGTTTTGGAACAATACAATGATAAAGAAATTCTGGTGCATGGTGTAAGAATCAAACCTGGTAAGCCAATAATTTTTACCAAGTTTGGAAATAAGATGATTTTCATATTACCAGGATATCCAACTTCAGCATTAAGCTGTTTTTATGTCTTTATTGATAATTTTCTTAGAAAGAATTCTGGTTATCCTTTAAAGGAAACTTATTCTAAGCTCCTCGAAGTTGGAGAAAGAATATACAGTACAATTGGCCGTCACGAATTCAAAACCGTAAAAATTCAAGATGTGGATGGCGTGAAAAAGATTTTTCCAATAAAAACAGGTTCTGAAGCTATTAGCACTATGTTTTATGCGGATGGTTATGTTGAAATCGATGAATTAGAGTCGATAATAGAAAAAGGAGAAAAAAAACGGGTGTATTTTTTTTAATGAAAGTTCATGAACAACATAAGAAAAAAGGACCTGATACTGTTAACCTTGCTTTAGTTATTGTAAGCACATCCAGATTTAATGAATTACAAGAAAAGAAAAGCATCTCAGATAAGACGATTCCTTTGGTACGGCAAATTTTAGACAAAAATCCTGGAGTATTTCTAACTTCTTCAGAAATAGTACCCGATAACGAAACTCAAATTGTAAAAAAACTAAAAAGATTACTAAATGATTCTTCCTTACATGCCATCGTATTTAGTGGGGGGACCGGATTAACACCTAAAGATGTAACGTACGAAGCAATTAAACCTTTATTAGAAAAAACTATAGATGGTTTTGGAGAATTATTCCGATATCTCTCTTACAAAGACATTGGTCCATCGTCGATGCTATCACGAGCGTTAGCGGGTAAAATCAAAAATAAAGCCGTATTTTTACTTCCAGGATCTCCTAATGCTGTAAAACTAGCTCTAAATGAATTAATTTTGCCCGAAATCAAGCATATGATTTATATGATAAATAAAAAAGAGTGAGCATTCTGAAAAATTTAAACAAAATTGGTTTTTCAAAATTAACTTTATTGGATGATGCTCTAAAAAAGATACAAGGTTATATCACACCAGTTTCTCTTGATGAAGTAGAAACATCTAAAGCATTAAATCGAGTATTAGCGGTTGATATTATCAGTGAACTCGCTATTCCCCCTTTCGATAGGTCTGCTATGGATGGATACGCTGTTAAAGCAGAAGATACATTTGGTGCATCTCCTAGCAATCCAAAAGTAATAAAAAAAATTGGTACAGTTGAGATTGGAGAACAAACTGATCTTGTTCTCATATTTGGAGAAGCTGTTAGAATATCCACTGGAGCTGCAATACCAAAAGGCTCTGATTCTGTTATTAAAATAGAAGATACTGATATTGATGGCGATAAAGTGTCTCTTTATACATCAATAGTTCCGGGAAAAAATATTTCTAAAAAGGGAGAAGATATTCCTCTAGGTGCAGAAATATTAAGATCAGGTATTACAATTAAAGCTTCTCACATCGCTCTTTTGTCTTCATTAGGGATTAAACATGTCAAAGTAAAAAAAAAACCAAAAGTTAGTGTTTTTGCTGTAGGAGACGAATTAATTGAAGTAGGAAATCCCCTTCCAACAAATAAAATCTATAATTCTAATAGTCCAATGGTATCAAGCCTTGTAGAAACATATGGAGGAAGTGTAGTAAGAGAATTAAACATCAAGGACAGTAAAGACGAAATTAGAAATAATTTAAATAAATCTTCTGTTGACTCTCAAATTATTATATTTACCGGTGGTACATCTGTGGGAACTAAAGATTTCTTACCCGAATCCATACATGAAAACGGTGAGGTGTTGGTTCATGGAATTGCGATGCGACCCGGTTCACCTGTCTTAATTGGATTAAAAAATCAATCGTTAGTTTTTTGCCTACCAGGTACTCCTGTAGCAGCATATATTTGTTTTTTATTAATTGTTGGAACCACCATCAAGAAAATGTTAGGATGCATTAACATAGATCCAAGGGTAGAAATCATAGCAACAATTAGTAAAGATGTACCTGTCTCCCGAATGGGATATAGACATTTCTTGAGAGTTAGACTTGAAAAGAAAGAAAATCAGTTTCTTGCTCTCCCAGTTAAATTAAAAGGCTCAGGAATCATAAGCTCGTTAACCCAATCTGATGGGATTGTAGAAATATCTGAAGATAAAGAAGGATTGAAAAAAGGAGAAAAAGTCTCGGTTTATTTGCATCCTTAAATTTTTTACCTAAGTTTTCTTAGATCGTATTCTCTGCTTAGTTTTTTCAAATTTATTCTTTAAGCTTTCTCTAAATCTATTCCTATCATTTGACTTTTTCTTTACTAAACCTAAAGAAATCTTAGTTTTTCTTTCTCTTCGACCAATTAAAAACAATAAAATTGAACAAACAATCATCATTATTGGGCCAATTCCGGGGAAAATTAATCCAAAGTTAGAAGTTAAAC
>JAGXNS010000094.1 GCA_019894855.1 Promethearchaeota archaeon | reverse complement strand
CTCTCTAATAGTCTTCCGATTGAGAAGGAAATCGAAGAAATCATATCCTTTAAGAAGTATAGTGAGAAAATAAACCCCCATATAGAGCATGACCATATTTTGAACATTTATAGAAATAAACCCAATATTTGCTATCTCAAATACTATTTCGAAACGTATTTCAGTGGCTCCACTAAACTTATACGACCATATATACAAACAGTTTAAAATTATTTGAACCATAGCGAAAGTTCCTTTTCTTATTGACTGTTTGGGAGATGAATAGTTAAAAAATGCTGTTGCACTAATAAGTAGTCCGAATGCAGAAATCCAAAAAATAATATTATCATAATCGTGTTGTGTTAATACAATTCCAACGCCTAATATTTGGACTTCCTTTACCCACGTAAAAGTGAGAAATGGTATAACCATAGTGGTTGCTATATAAACGCACATAAATATGATTCCCTTTACAACATTGAATAATCGTCCCATTTAAATCCCCTCCATTTACATTGCCCCCAATGAAAAATTTATTATATTAACTGTAAAGGTGTATAGATTTAGGGAATAAGAAGCACTAAATGTAAGGTTTGCGTGGAATTCTAATGCATAAGGAGTTCTAAACCAATCTACTTCAGAAAGAGGTAATGATCCTGTACCAGTGTAATTCGCTTTGAGAGTTTGTCCAGGTAAAACAGAACCATAAGATTGAGGCGTATCAAAAATTTGAACGGTTGTTGTATCATTATTAAGTGTCGATGTATTTCCGAAAGTCATACCCACTTGGAATCTTATAAATATATTCGATAATTCATATACTCCTCCATTTGAAATGTTGAATGGAACAATAACTTCTACTGAACTATTGCCAAGGTAAATATTTGCTGTTATATCTCCATCGGGTATATTAATATCGTTACTACCAGGATTCAACATCGTTACAGCAGACCAACCTCCTAAAATAGATACAGCTGATAATGATAGCGTAAAAACTAACAAGAAAACTCTAACAATTAATCTAAACACTCGTGACGGTCTAATTATGTTCACCAATCTTTACATATACTTTTTTATTAGATTTAGTAAGTTAAGAAGAATTAGATGGGCATGTTTATAAATGTATTGTCAAGTTTAACAAAAAAGAGAATTCTTTAAATACGGCACGGGCACAACCGTGAATCACTTAATCTTCAAACATTTTCAAGATAAGTTTATTTATTAACCGTATACATTTGAATTTTTTTTTATGAACAACAAACCTACTTTTTTACCTTTCACTTCTCCTACTGCCACATCCACAATTGTTAATGGTTTTTCTTCTAACTCAGGAATGATTAGCTTTTCAATATATATATCTATATGCATGGCTTTAAATTGTTCGTTCTCTATTTCAGTATCTTTTAGCTTGACAAAATCGTCATCGTCTAAGAGTTTAAATTTTTCCACCAACTCGACAAAATTTCCACAAAGAGACATTGTTCACGTTTCAGCGGAATGATAAAAAAGTACTACTACTAATTGTTCTGATTCGATATTTTGTTGATCATGAATGATATAATCCAATGCTGTTTTTGAGAAAGATATTTTAAACATTCATCACCAGTATAATTTTTTTATGACCCTTTATTTATTCTATAATATTATAATATAATTTATTTATTCTATAATACTTAGTTTAATATTTTAATACAAAATTGAAAAAAATTGAAGAAAAAATGTCACAAATAAAACAGATTAGCGCACACTCGGAGAATATTGAAAAAGTTATAGACGCATTAGGGACTTCAATTGAAAAAGGCTTGTCTGAAGCTGAAGCACAATCTAGACTTGAAAAATATGGGAAGAACGAATTAACTAAAGAAAAAGGAAAAACGGCTCTCCAAATTTTCATTGGGCAATTTAAAAGTTTCCTCGTATACTTACTCCTTTTTGCAATTGCAATTTCAATTATTATTGGATTGTGGGAAGGTGTTCAGCCTGGTGCTGAAGAGTGGTCTTCGGAATATACAGACGCGATAGTTATTGCAGCTATATTGATTGCTAATGCCGCTTTGGGGTTTTATCAGGAATATCAAGCAGAAAAATCGATGGAAAGTTTAAAAAAACTTGCTCCCCATTTTGCTAAAGTTCGTAGAGGGGGTAAAATCAGTGAAATTGCTGTAGAAGATGTAGCACTAGGAGATATTATCCTTTTTGAAGACGGGGATAAATTTCCAGCAGATTTAAGGTTAATAAAAGAATTTTCACTTTATGTCGATGAAGCTATTTTAACCGGAGAATCTGCTCCTGTAAAAAAACAGTTAGACATTGTAGATGAAAAGCTGATTTTAGCTGATAGAATTAACCTAGGATACATGAATACGATAATCACGAGAGGAAATGGAGAAGGAATTGTAATTGGGACGGGGATGAATACCGAAATAGGAAAAATCGCTGAAAGTTTGCAAAAAGAGGTACAAGAACCTAGTCCTTTTCAAGTAGAAGTAAATCGATTTGGAAAGTTATTAGGAATAACAATTCTATTGATTTGTGCTGGCGTATTTATTACCGAAGTAATTATTATAATGCTTACAGAAGGTTTAGCTTTCGATCCTGAAGAAATAGAGCAGATGATCGACGCGTTTAAAATTGCGATAAGCTTAGCTGTATCAGCAGTGCCTGAAGGTCTCGTTGTTGTTATTACGGTGGTTTTGAGTATAGGTATGAAAAAAATGGCTGGCAGAAATGCTTTAGTCAGGAAACTAACGGCTGTAGAAACGCTAGGACGTGTTGACGTCATTTGTAGCGATAAGACAGGTACATTGACAAAAAACGAAATGACTGTAGTAAAAGTATACTTAAACGATAAAATACTCGATGTAGATGGCGTAGGATATAATATAATAGGGGATATCAAAGAATCTGGAAACCCTATTGCCATGAATCCTGATCTTAAGCGGTTTCTAGAAGTTTGCTTGTTTTGCAACAACTCTAATGTAAATATTCTCGATCAAAAAACGGGAGAAGTTAGTGTTGTCGGCGATCCTACTGAAATCTCCATGAAAGTTTTAGCTTTGAAAGCGAATCTTAACGAATCTTTTGAGAAATTAGACGAAATTCCTTTCGATTCTGATCGGAAGATGATGAGCGTAATTGGTAAATTAGATGGTAAATTATTTGCTTTGATAAAGGGAGCTCCAGATATAATGATGAGAAATGCTTCTCATGTATTATTAGATGGTGAAAGCAAATCAATTGAGAATGGAAAAGATAAAATTTTAAACCAAAATAACGAATTTGCTAAAGGTGCTTTGAGGGTTCTTGGAGTAGCGTATAAAGAGTTAGAAACGGGATACGATCTCAATAATATTGAAAAGGATTATACTTATATTGGTTTAGTGGGAATTATTGATCCTGCCAGAGACGAAGTTAAAGACGCAATCAAAGAAGCTAGAATGGCGGGTATCCGTACGATCATGATCACGGGAGATCATAAGGTAACTGCCTTAGCAATCGCACAACAAATTGGTCTAACTGAATCAGATGAAGTAATTACAGGACTAGATTTGGAAGAAATGAGCGACGACGAATTACGAGAAAAAGTTAAAACCGTTGATGTTTTCGCGCGGGTAACTTCAGAACATAAACTTAGAATTTTAAAGAGACTGAAGGAACTCGATTTAGTGATTGCCATGACCGGTGATGGGGTTAACGATGCTCCAGCTGTAAAAGGTGCTCATGTAGGAATAGCAATGGGTTTAAAAGGAACTGAAGTCACTCAAGAAGCTTCAGATATGATACTTATCGATGATAATTACGCAACTATAGTAAACGCAATAGAAGAAGGTAGAGGAATCTTTGAAACAACCAAAAATTTCTTCCGTTATATGCTTTCGACGAATTTTGACGAAATTTTTCTGATTTTGGTTGCGTATATTGTCATGAAGCTATTTGTTAATGTTTTTATCGGAACACCAATCGAGCCAATTCAAATACTTTGGTTAAATATAGCCACAGATGGCATCCCAGCGATGGTTTTAGGGCTGACACCAACAGATCCCGATGTTATGAAAGGACCCCCAAGAAAAGGATTTACGTTATTAAAAGAAATAAGAGGTCCCGCTTTGTTACTAGGAATATATACTTCAGTTACCGACATCACTCTTTACATACTTCTTTGGGCAGTTCTTATTCCTGCTTGGAGCCTTATAGATCCAAATTTAGCTAATTATGCTGTTAGTGGTCATATAGATCAAATATATGCAATAGAACTTGCCCAGACAATTCTTTTTACGAATTTAGTGATCTGTGAGCTACTATTTGTCTATACGTGTACAAGCAATATAAAACCGTTCTACAAATTTCCGAATAAACATTTATTCTGGGCTACAGGACTTTCACTTGCCTTACAACTTTTAATACTCTACACACCAATAGGCGTAGCATTTCATGTAGTACCTTTAACACAATGGTATCACTGGGTAACTCTCTTTATTGCCGCATTTAGCGTTTCTGTAGTTGACGAACTAAGGAAATATAGATTAAGGTTGAAATTGAGAAAAGATCCTACATTTATGGTTTAATTCTAAATAACTATTTTTTATTTTCAAATTATTCTTTTTTTTATTAACGGCAAATTTTTAGTTTTTATTAGAAAAATTTTAAGTATTACGAACGATAAATTAAAAATAATAAAATAAAGCATTATTATTCATAATTTTATTTTAAAAGTGATCATGAATGGGAATTGATATCTCAGATGGAATAGAAAGTGGTAAAGTAATTGTAAAAGTTTTAGCAACGAATGATACTTCTATTACTTTATTAACTGAAGATAAATTTAATGGAAAGGTTATTCAACCAGGAGTTATTGCTAATAGTGTTTGTGGAGAACATGGATTAGCTATGAGTATTAACATATTAGATAATGAAGAAAGCCATCTTTTTCTACTAGATTCTGGAGGTTTATCACGAACGATTGTAAATAATAGTAAACAATTAGGAGTGAATTTAAATGAAGTTGAAAAATTTATTTTAAGTCATGGACATTTTGATCATTTTGGTGGCATATCAGAAGTCTTCCCTTTATTTAACAAAGGTACAGAGATTTATTTGAACCCTATTTGTTTTAGTCAAAATTATGTTGCAATTATAAAATCTGGGGAAGAAATTCCAGCTGGCGAGTTAGGAGAATCTCTACGAACATTAGGTAAAGAAGGGAAACTAAGTATTAACAAAAAATTACCATTACTCAGTAAAACTATGATTACTAATCTTGTAGATCAATACGGGTTAAAACTTATAGAGACAAAAAATCCACAAAGGTTATTTAAGGGGACAGCATCAAGCGGTGAAATTGAATTATTTGATAAAAATGAAAGAACGAAAGGGGTTTACATTCAAAAAAGTAGGAAAGAATTCGAACATCATTATTTTCGAGATGAGACTTCAATTTATATAAATGTAAAGGAAAAAGGATTAGTAGTCTTAACAGGGTGTGGACATTGTGGAATAATGAACACGATCAAACATGGTCAAAAATTAACAGGTGTAGATAAGGTATATGCGGTTATTGGTGGATTCCACGAGGAATGGAATCCAATTGAGAAAATTGAGAAAAAAGTAAAGTATATTGAAGATTTAAATCCGGAAATCACTTGTGGAATGCATTGTACAGGTTTTACTTTTAACAAGCTTATGTCTAGGCACCCATCACATACTTTAGGAATCGTTGGGACAGAATTCCACCTTTAAAAATAGGTTTTTTCTTTTAATTTATTTGGTCTCTTCAAAGTGTTTAAAGAACAATCCTATCCCGATAATTTTAAATGTGTCTTGAACATTTATGTTTTGTAATGCTGAGGTTTCTATGAAAAAACTTTTTATTTCTTTAGCTTTTGCTAATCCTTCTTCTTTAGTTACCTCTCTTTCATCTTCCTTATCGATTTTGTTTCCGATGAGAACAAAAGGAATATTTCCTAATTCTTTTTTTGCATCCTCAAACCAAACATTTATCGCTTCTTCAAAAGAATCTCTTCTAGTTACATCGTAAACTATAAACGCGCAGTTAGCTCCTTTGTAGTACTCTCTCCTAACGCGCTTGAAAAAACTTTGTCCCGCTAAATCGCATATTAAAAACTTTATAACATCGTCTTTAAAGCCTTGGACGTGATATTGTTGTGTGGAAAGACATATACCCAATGTGGGTCTGTAATCAACTATGTTTTCTTTTTTTAAAAAAATATTCACCAAGGTGGTTTTTCCAACTGCTGCAGAGCCGAGTATAATTAATTTAAATAATCTTTCAACCTGCTTTTCTTTCGTAAATTGATGAGTTGTTTTTACTCCATCTACGATGGGCGTTGATTCTTGAATTGAAAACTTATCTAATCCTAAAGAGAAGGAATCATCAACATCTAGAATTGGAATTTCTAAAGTATTGTATTTAAAATCAAAACTGTCTTCAAGTAACTGAGCAATTTTTTCAACAACCAAATATGCAATTGGAAATAACTTGTTTAAATTTGTTTCATAATTACAGACCAATAAAAGTGTTGCTTCAAATCCCGCTTCCAAGTAAATAATACGATTATCGTCAGTTTCAAACGATCCACTACCATAACGACCAGCTTTATATTCCAAACTTATTTTATCTAGTAAATTTTCAACGATGCCAGTAATTGCGCCATAGACATCTTCTTTCTCTCTGTCTTCTTGTAATGTATTTTCTGTTTTTCCATATTTTGCCATTAACAGCCCATCTTTTGAATAAATAAAAGCTATTAAGACATCATCCCTCGATTCTACGAAATTAATTAAGAGATACTGAAGGTTTTCCGCTTTAGTTGGAGGTTTAGATTGCATTATATAGATAGAAAATAAATTATAATTAATTTCTGGGAGTGGAGTTTTTTTTTAAGAAATTAGGGTTTCTTTTCTTTAAAAATACAACTCGTTATATTTAAATTTTTTTTATAACTTAACTATCTATTAATCTTAAACCTTAATAAAATATAACTCGAGTTAATGTTAATGAACATTTCCGAATTACTTAAAAATAAGCTTGAATCAAATCAGACTGTGCTTACTGAATTTGAGTCGAAGAATTTACTAAAGGAGATTGGAATTCCGATTCCAGAACAAGAATTGGCGATTACTAAAGAAGAAACTATTGCTGTTGCTAAAAAGATAGGATTTCCGGTAGTACTAAAACTCATGGCTGAAGATATAGTTCACAAATCTGATACTGGAGCAGTAAAATTAAATATTAATAACGAAGTTGAAATTGTTACTGCCTACGATGAATTAATGAAGATTCCCTCCCAAAGTGAAAAATCAATTAGTGTACAAAAAATGGCTGATGAACCAATAACCGAATTAATAATAGGAATGACTACTGATGCCCAATTTGGACCTGCACTGATGTTTGGGATTGGAGGCATTTTAGTTGAACTGTTAGAAGATGTAAGTTTTAGAATTGCTCCAATTACAGAATACGACGCCCGAGAACAAATACACGAGATAAAAGGATTTCCAATATTAGATGGGTATAGAGGTAAACCAAAAGCAGACCTTGATGCGATCGTAAATACATTACTAAAAATATCCGATTTAGTAATAAAGCACGAAGAAATAAACGAGATGGACTTAAATCCTGTTTTTATTTACGAAAGCGGTTTAGTATGCGTAGATGCAAGGATAATCCTAAAAAAACCTGAAACAAATTGAGAACGAAAAAAGTAGTAGCTTTTTTTTTTCTAACCATTCAAAAATTTATCTAATTTTAGCTGGTTTTTGACTTCGTTGATTTTCTTCTTAGCTAAATCAACATATTCTTGAGAGATATCATAACCTACATAATGCCTATTAAGTTCAATTGCTGCAAGAGCAGTAGTGCCGCTACCTATAAAGGGATCTAGAATTACAT
>JAGXNS010000093.1 GCA_019894855.1 Promethearchaeota archaeon | reverse complement strand
TCACCTAAGTGCCCAAACGGGGAATGTCCTACATCGTGACTTAAAGCAATCGCTTCTATTAAATCAGTATTAAATTTCAAAATTCGTCCTATTTGACGCGCAATTCTAGCTACTAAAATAACATGTAAAGAACGATGAGTAATATTTGCGTTATTAATGCCAAAAAATACTTGAGTTTTATCTATATATCGAGCGTAGGCTTTACTGTGAACAATACGATCAACATCTCGAAAGAAAGCAGGTCGGATATCAATTTTGGATTCTTCATCTTCTTCGTAATATCTTACTGCTTGAGAATCAGATATAGCTAAACTTCCGATATCTGAATCCCGTCTCATATGGAGTGTATATAGTTTAAGGTTTTTAGGATCCACGCATTAACTCACTTACTTTTATTAGGATGCATAGTTGATGATCATACATTTCCAAATTTAATATTTATAGCATCGTAAGGACACTTTTCTTTGCATTCTAGACAGAGATTACAATTTCCCCCTCCCGTAAAGAAATCAAACGGCTCGTCTAATATTCTTATCTGTTTCGGACACACATCCTCACAAATACCACATTCTGACCGTCCTACACACTTAACGGGATTACGTGCCAGTTTTAAAAAGGAATACTCTGAAACTGCCGAAGAAATCGCTGCAAATGGGCATATATACCTGCAATATATTCTTGGATACCAAACTGACAATACTATGATTGATAGGTAAAAAAATAAGATTATATAACCTCCAAAATCGAGTGCACCAAATTGTGCTGGAAGAAAGATGTTCTGGACTATATTGGGGAAATAAACGAAGATAAATTCAGAAAGAGAAAAAAATCCAATAGGTTGTTGAGCGAAAGTACCTAACTGGGCTTTAAAATCGATGTAAAATAAAATGTTTGCATTTTTAGTGATCCCTAAAGGAAAGATAATGATAATCGTAATAATTATGAATACATACTTTATGTTTAACAGAGTTTTATGCGTCTGTATCTTAAATTTCTTTTTTTTAGTAGGGATCGCAGCACAAGCATCTTGAATCGAACCTATAGGGCATATCCAGCCGCAAAAGAATCGATTCGAGAATAATAAAACCAATAATAGAACTGCAATAAGGAAAAAAGGAAAAACTCCTTCTGCCATGGAAAAAAAGATATATTCTAAAATTCCTCCACCTTTAGACAACGGATTTCTTGGTGAATTTAAAATAGGTAAAACTTTACTAAGCCCTTCTAAACTTAATAAATTAATTGGTAAAATAGCCTCTAGAATTAGGTAATTAATAATTAAAAAGGCTAAAATTTGTATAATCCTTCGTGTGATTTTAATCGAATTTTCCCTTATTTTTAACCTTTTAATTCTCAATGATATCACATGTTCAATTTTAAATTAATAAATAATTGCTGGTTAAAAAAATTGATCTTCCTAAATGAGATGTGATCTATCACCCAAAGTTTTTTCTAGTAAATTAGAAATAAAAAAAAATAGTGGAAATCCTTTTACGCTTTTTTAATTTTACTAAAAGACTTCTTATATTCTTCTGGGTTTCCACCAGAACCGAGATAATCAGCGTATACTTTTAAACTCTTTAAAAATAAATCTCCAGCTATTTCCATAATGGATCTTTGATCTTCCAACTCAAATTCAGCCCATAATGTGACGATAGTAGAATCACCCTTATCTTCGAAAATGTATCCGAGTTTTTGCATCGGGCTACCCTCTTGAATGGATGTCATTTTTTCGCGAGGAACATTTTCTATTTCTGTGTTCGTCACATCTCCGACATTCGTTTTCAAGAAGTATTTTTTAGGTTCAAGTTGAGTACATTCAGATACAACTATATTCCACCTTGGTAGAGCTAAGTAATCGTTAAGAATTTCGTAAATCTTCTCTACAGGTGAATCCAGTCCTATTTTTAATTCGATTTTCGGCATAAAATCAACTCTTTTGAAAATTAATTATCATTAGTGCATACTTATATTTTTCTAAAAATATAAATTAGGGCAATTCCAAGTGAATTTTTCACGAGTTTATAACAATTAAATATAAAATGAGAAAAATGTCTATTAAATCTTATCTTAGGAGTAAGGTTTCTTTATTCTTAGGACTTTTAGTTGCTTTCCTTAATTTTTTATGAATCATCGTCGATAAACTCACGCATTTACTCTCTTCGCCGTGATTTGTTATGATAAGCTTAGGTTTTGGTTGAATTCTGCGTAGAAATTGAGATATTTGGCTGCGCGATGAATGACCGCTAAATCCTTCTAAAGTGAAAACATTCAAATTAAGTCGTACTAGTTGGGTTCTTCCCTTTGCGTTAGTATATTGAATTTCACGAAATCCCCGTTGAATTCTTGACCCTAAAGTACCATTTACTTGATAAGATACGAAAATAAGAGAATTATTTTTATCTTCTGCGAGTGCTTTTAGATATTGTACTGAAGGACCACCAATTAGCATACCGCTAGTGGCTAATATTATACAAGGTCCACCCATTATAACATTGTTCCTTTCATCTCGACCTGAGACTGTAGTGAAAAATTCGCTTAAGAAAGGGTTTTTACCTTGGTGTAAAATTTTCTCTCTTAAATCTGAGCTAAGAAAATCTGGGTTGGCGGTGTGTATCGCTGTTGCTTCGGAGATTAAACCATCTAGAAAGATGGGAACTTGATCGATAATGCCCTTCGAAAGTAACTCTTCTAATACGATTATAAGTTCTTGCGCCCTTCCTACGGCTAACACAGGAATAAGCACCTTACCACCTCGCTTAATTGTTGATGTTAGAATTTGTCTAAGTTCTCGTTCAGAATCTTGCCTGCTGGGAATCCGATCTTGCGGCCCGCCATAAGTTGACTCTATAAGTAAACTTTCAACGCGGGGGAACTTCACAGCGGCTTGTTCGAGCAACCGAGTCTTCTGATATTTGAAGTCTCCAGTATATACGAAATTATACCCTCCTTTTCCAAAATGGAGGTGAATTAGCGATGATCCTAATATATGCCCGGAATTATGGAGAGTTAATTTTATATCGGGAGCAATATCAGTGACTTTTCCCCATGACAGGGGGATAGTATGGAGTACAGCGCTTTTCACATCTCTCTTTGAGTAAGGCATTGGAATTCCCTCTTTTTCACAAATCTGGACGAAATCCAATTGTAACATCGTTGACAGGTTGCGAGTTGGAAGAGTACAATAGACTGGACCATCGTACCCATACTTATATAGGTATGGGACCATACCACAGTGATCTAAATGAGCATGGGTAATAATAACAGCATCTAAATCTCTTATAGAGAATTCGGGGATATCAAAATTAGGATATTGATCGTTCTTATTCCCCACATTCAAACCAACATCTAAAAGAACATTGCTATCCCTCGTTTGCATTAAGATACAAGATCTTCCAACCTCTCTAAATCCGCCTAACGCAGTTAGACGTATATCCAATTCCTTGAACAGAGTAGGTCTGTGGATTCGTTTTCCAATATTAAGGAGTATATCTTTCTGATTTTGTCTTTCTTTGGTAAGCATTTGTCTAATTAAACTAATAGTTCTCGAGGCAAGAGGAGGTGTTCGAATGGTTTTTGGTTGCCAGAATGTATTCAATCTAATCTCTTTTAAATTTACACCTTTCTTACCAATGACTAAACCTGGTTTTCCCGATTCTATAATAACTTCGCCACGTGTGTGATCAAATTCAATATTTGTAATTTCTGCGTCCTCACTTATCAAATTTCTAATGTAATCTTCAGTTTCAGAGGGATCTTTGCGATCTTCTACATTCCATCGAAAAACCACTCTTTTTCGCATCGATTTAGCTAAATCCTTCAGTACGTCGGAACTTTCTATAGCTTCAAGATTTGTATTCTCAGAGTAAACAGCTATTTCAGGACCCTCAAATTCGATTTTTTTTACTACTATCTCGGGAGGGAGATGTGAAATAATTTGGTCTTTAATCCTTTGTAGTTCTCCTTCGAAACTCATATTTTTTCAATTCCTCTATATATTTCTACTTATTTAGGTTAAAATGTAAAAGCTAATGAATTTTGATTTGTTTTAGAGTTATTTTATCTTTGGATTGAATTAATTGAAATAACTTAATTACAAACTCCTTTAAAATTATATATGCAGTTATTGTTATTCATTAAATGATGTTTTTGAATAAATAGAATAATTCTTAGATATTAATACAAATACCAGAGATTAAATTTAAGTATGAATTAATTCTAATTTCTATATATTATATAAATTAATCAAATAAAAACATTTTCATTATAGATGGTGTTAAATTACACATCTAATTAGTCATTAAGTAAATTTTTTTTAACAATGAGGATTAGAAAAATTTATGATAGAATTAAAAATAGGTGCTATCGCTAGTGGTTCGGGCTCTAATTTAGAAGCAATAATTAATGCGTGTAAAAGTGGCATCTTAAAAAATAAAGCAAGCGTGGAAATTCTTGTATGCAACAAAGCCGGAGCGTTTTGCATGGAGAGAGCAAAAAATCATAACATTCCCTATGAACTAATTGAGTCAAATAAGTATCTTCATCTTCCAAGGGAAGAATATGACAAAAAAATGATAGAAGTGTTTCGAAAGTATGATTGCGAATTAATTGTTTTAGTAGGCTACATGAGATTAGTAAGCGGAGTGTTTATTGAAGCCTTTAATGGGAATGTTATGAATATTCATCCAGCTCTATTACCTTCATTTAAAGGAATGCACGCTCATAGAGATGTATTAGATTATGGAGTTAAAGTTTCCGGATGCACTGTTCATTTTGTTGATGACCAATCGGATCACGGTCCAATCATTATCCAAAAATGCGTTCCTGTTTATAATACTGACTCTGAAGATACTTTAGGAGCAAGAGTTTTAGAATGGGAGCATAAAATTTTCCCTAAAGCGATCGAACTATTTTGTAATAAAAGGTTGCATATTAAAGAAAGGCTTGTTATAATAGATGGCGAATTTGATCTATAGCCGATTTAAAATTATCATGCGGGAAATGAATTCGTTCGGTGAACTCTCTGACCCAACTGAAAGTATGGTGGATTCCATAACTTAATGAAGAAGATCTTGAGTAATGAGGATTTTCATTTCCCGCTCCTAATTTCCTTAAATAATCCTAAAATTTTAATCAAATCACTCATGGTAAATAATATAAAATTTACAATTAACAAGAGAAAAAGTAAAGATGCCCCGTCGGAAGGAGATTTCAGAAATTCTGAATATGATGGAAAAAACGCAGAACATAAGAAACATTGGATTTGTTGGACATATCGATCACGGAAAGACAACGCTTTCTGATTCGCTTCTGAGTGAGGCAGGTTTATTATCACCCGATTTAGCTGGCGAGGCTCGTGCTTTAGATTATTTAGAGGAAGAACAAGCGCGTGGGATAACGATGAAATCTACTAATATTTCATTATACTACGAAAAATCACTAGAAGACCATGAACCATTTCTAATAAACCTCGTTGACACGCCTGGACATTTGGATTTCAGTGGAAAGGTAACTCGCGCTCTAAGATTAATAGATGGGGTTGTAGTAGTTGTTGATGCTGTTGAAGAGATAATAACTCAATCAGAGACTGTGATTAAACAAGCTCTACAGGAAGGTGTAAAACCAGTACTTTATATTAATAAAGTAGATCGCCTCATCCGAGAGTTAAAGCTAACAGATGAACAAATAAGAAAAAAATATACAAGGATTATTAAAGATTTTAATACGCTTATTAAAAGACACGCAGATAAACCCTTTAAAAAAGAATGGCAAGTATCTCCTGCCGATGGAAATGTAGCGTTCGGCTCAGCGCTCCACAAATGGGGTTTTACTTTGCAACTATTAAAGAATAACGATCTAAAATTTTCTGATATTAGAACTCGTTATCAGAAAGAAACTTACACAAAAGAGAGTTATGCTGATTTAGCAGTTTATTTTCCGATACATAACGCCATATTAGAAATGGTAGTTGACCACCTCCCCAATCCTAAAGAAGCGCAAACTTACAGAATTGGAAAGATCTGGAAGGGAGATTTAGAGTCAGATATTGGAAAAGCGATGGTAAATTGCGATCCTAAGGGACCGACAATTATCTGTTTAAGCAAGGTACAAGTAGATAAACATATTTTGATAGGGACGGGTAGAATTTTTTCCGGAGCATGCTCGATGAAAGAAGATGTTTTCTTGGTAAGAGAAAACAGTTATGATACAATCCGAAGGACAGCTCTCTTTATGGGACAAAGAAGGGAGCAAGTCGAACAAATACCTGTTGGTAACATTGTAGCAGTTGAAGGATTAAAGCGAGTACAAAGCGGTGAAACACTAATCGACAAAGACTTTGCTAGTTTAATGGTTCCGTTTGAAGACGTTAAATACGTATCTACTCCTGTAGTAACCGTCTCAATCGAGCCGGAGTATTTACGAGAATTTGATAAAATGAAGGAACTAATTGAAAACTTATTAATAGAAGACCCAAATCTTAAATTTGAAATTAACGAGGAAAACGGCGAATTCTTGCTTTCGGGAGTTGGCCCACTACATCTTGAAATCACAGCAAATGAAATAGAAAAACGAGGTATTAATGTTTCTATTTCAGAACCACGAGCTGTATTCAAAGAATCTTGTAAGTATGATTCTCCCCTTGTCACCGTAAAATCGCAAAATAACAGGAATTCTCTTCAACTTAAAATTGAAAGAATAAAGGACAAGACTTCAAGGTTTTTACAAACTCATGATTTAGCAACAATTAAACCCAAAACGAGATTGAAAGAACAATTTGAGGAACATACAGAATTGACATTAGAGGAAATACAAAGCTTCTGGAGATATTTTGAAAACAATAACCTGCTTTTTTATAAAATGGATGAAGGTCTTGCCCCCACTTATAAAGAAATTATAGAAGAAATCGTAGGTAAAATTTTTTCTACCGGGTTTTTATGTGGTGAAAAAATTACTGGAATTAAAGTTAAAATTAAAGATTTAACTATCGCTGAGCTTAACGATGAAAACGCTTATACAGAATTATCCACGTTGTTCTACGATGCCATCAAAAAGGCTTTAAATCAAGCTGAATTAATCCTTCTTGAGCCTATATATCACACAATTATTCAATTACCCCCTGATTACATAAAAAATGCGCTTTCTCTAGCGTCAAAGTATTCTGCTAAAATAAAGAATGTTAATCAAGAAAAGGATTATCAAGCTATTATTGAAATGTTACTTCCCGTAAGAAATTCGATAAAGTTTGCTGAAGATATTCGCTCGTCTACTTCAGGAAAAGCATTTTGGCAAAATGAGTTTTATGCCTTCATGGAAGTTCCTGGTCAAGAAGCTAATAAAATAATTAGTGACTTAAGATTTAGTAAAGGACTTTCATGGTAAATTTAAAAAGTTAAATGCGCCTGCCGGGAATTGAACCCGGGACGCTGACTTGGGAAGCCAGCATATTACCACTATACTACAAGCGCAAAAAAGAATAAAGTAACAAATAAGAATGAGCTCTCGCAAATAAATTTTTATTAATTATTATTCGATTTCTCGGAAAAGATTTTCGTGTTAAATTAACGAACAACTACCATTTTCGAATAGTGTTATATTGCCATTTTTCATGTTATTCTAGAAAGAAAAGTGTTTTTCATTTTCTATTCAATAATAGGTTTAAAATTCTACTATTAGGATTACAGGATTAAAGATCCTAAAGACGTAGATATCCAATTAGGGGAAAAAGGGAGAATTTTAGATGATTAGCAAAGTAAACAGTCTGAAAGATCATCTCGAAGTATCGGACGAGATTTACAAAACGATTATAAATGATATTAGGGATACAATTGTCGAGATAGATTTGAACGGTAATTTCACTTATGCCAGCCCTCAGTGTTTTCA
Organism: Promethearchaeota archaeon; assembly: GCA_019894855.1. Taxonomy (GTDB): domain Archaea; phylum Asgardarchaeota; class Lokiarchaeia; order Sigyniarchaeales; family SOKP01; genus SOKP01. Next base: position 188 of record JAGXNS010000093.1, on the reverse strand, counting down.
GATGTTTGGGTTTAAACCACATGAGGTGATTGGCAGAAAAGCGCTTCGATTTGTCCATCCTGAAGATTTGAAGACTGTTATGGAAGCTATGAGAAATGCTATTGAAGAAAAGTTACATCTTTCTTATGAGTACAGAGCAAAACATAAAGATGGGAGTTATGTTTATGTTTCAACTAAAGGAGGATTAA
>JAGXNS010000092.1 GCA_019894855.1 Promethearchaeota archaeon | reverse complement strand
TCTCCACTCATCGATTTTTAACTGCGAACTTGATTCGATATCTAAAGTACCGACTTCAGCCGCGTAACATCCAGCACAATGGAGATTGCATCGCTTAGTAATACTTAGAATCATAAAGGGTGGAACAAGATACCCCTCCTCTTTAGCATTGTTTCTCAATTCTAATGAATTCTTAAAAGATTTTACGAGTTTCTTGAATACGAACAAATACTTAGGATGACGAAGAATCCAAGGTGCAAATACTTTTGCCATGTTATGATCGAGAAGTTTAAGGGTTGTTTTTATTCTCATTATCTTTTATTTCTAAAATGCTTATTACTCCTATTGAAATGTTTTATGAAAAAGATAATTTTTTAATAGACCAATATTTGAAAAAGTATAAAATAGTATTAAAACAGTAGTAGAAGTTAATAAAGAATAAGAATTACTTGTAAAAATTAATCAATAAATAGATTACTAATATGATTTTCGAACCAACAAAAACTTCCATAAGAAAACACAAAATACCTAACTGGTTTCACAACGCAAAATTTGGCATTTTTATTCACTGGGGATTGTATTCCGTACCAGCGTTCGCGGTTAAGGAGTTAAGTTTCACAGAATCGTCTGCGGTGGGAGAGGAATATTACTTTAAAAACAATCCGTATGCAGAGTGGTATCTTAATACACTTAGGATTTCTGGAAGTCCAACACACGAGCATCATAAAAAAGAGTTTGGAGAAGACTTTTCTTACGATGATTTCGTACCAATATTCAATGAAGAATTGAAAAAGTGGAACCCCGAGGAATGGGCTGAATTGTTCAAAAAAGCAGGTGCAAGATATGTTGTGCTTGTAACAAAGCACCACGATGGATTTCTTTTATGGCCAACCAAATACCCAAATCCTATGAAGGTAAATTATATAGCTAATCGAAATATCGTTAGTGAGCTCACAAATTCGGTAAAAAGTGAAGGAATGAAAATGGGCTTTTATTATTCGACTTCTTTTGACTGGTCTTTCAACTCGGAGCCAATTGATGCTCGTGCGAGTGACATGATTAATGGTATCACTACCCCTGAATATACAGAATATGTAAAAAACCACTGGTATGAATTAATTGATGATTACGAACCTTCTATATTATGGAGTGACATCGGAGCACCACCTCCTTTTGATCTTTTCGAACTTTTCGCATACTATTATAACAAGTTTCCAGAAGGTGTAATAAATGATCGTTGGGATAAGATTTTCCATAAAGACGGGAAGGTGCATAAAATGAGAAGGACTTTTTTTTATGACTATACTACACCCGAATACAAGAGTTATAATTTTATAAAAAAAAAAAAATGGGAGTCAAATCGAGGTATTGGGAATTCTTATGGGTATAACAAAATGGAAAAAGAAGATGATTACTTAACTTCAAATGATTTCATTAAGATGCTAGTTGATATCGTTAGCAAAAATGGGAACCTTTTATTGAATATTGGACCTATGTCAGACGGAACAATACCTGAAATTCAAAAAGAAGTATTACAAGGGATAGGTCAGTGGTTAGAAATTAACGGAGAGGGAATTTACGGCACTCGTCCTTGGGAAAGAGCTGAGGGCAACACTTTGGATAACCTCGAAATTAGATTTACACATAAAAATGAATTATTATACATCCATCTCTTAAATAACCCAATAGGAAAAACATTAAAGATATTAGCGTTAACAATTCCTCAGAATTCAAAAATTAGGATGCTTGGTTATGAAAATCAACTAAAATGGGAGCAGGATCAAGAAGATTTGGTTATCAATATTCCTGAAAATTTAACAGAGTCATCTGTTTATGTATTCAAGGTAATTCCAAATGAATTATAGGAATTTAATAAATTATTTAATTTATATCAAGAATTATGAATTAATAATATTAAAAAAAATAAAAGTAAAAAGAGAAAGAGATTATGAGCGAGAGTAAAAAACAGAGAATTGAGGACTCATATGATGTGGTAGTTATTGGAGCAGGTAATGGCGGATTAGCAGCAACGGCGTTTTTAGCAAAGAAAGGGATAAAAGTTCTATGCCTGGAACAGCATAATTTACCTGGGGGTGTTGCTACTAGTTTTGTACGTGGAAGGTTCGAATTTGAAACATCGCTTCATGAAATGGCTAGTTACGGACCAGAATCGAATAAAGGAAGCATTAGACGAATGTTTGAAGACAAGCTTAAAATAGATACTAAGTTCGTTCAAGTTCCAGAAGCATTTAGACTCATAACGACCGATCCTGGAGAGGAAATGGATGTTAGTATGCCATTTGGAGTTGAGAATTTCGTCGATACTATCGAAAAAGAGGTGCCAGGCAGTAAAAAGTCTGTGGAAAACTTTTTCAAAGTTGCGGAAGAGATTGGTGAGGCTTTTTCGTATATTGGTAGTATGAAAGGAAGACCAGATCAGGGAGTGTTACTTAGGGAGCATTCAAATTTTCTTAAAACAGCGGCTTATTCTGTTACTGAAGTAGAAAACGCATTAGGAATTCCAGAAAAGGCACAGAAAATTTTGAACGCGTACTGGGCTTACTTAGGACTCCCCATGAGTAGGATGAATTTTACAATCTTTGCAGCAATGACCTTAACTTATGCTGAAATAGGGGGATGGGTTCCTACGGATCGGTCACACGGTTATACTACAGCCATTGATGCTAAAATACGAGAATTTGGAGGGAGAATTGAGTATAATACTGCAGTAGACAAAATCCTGGTTGAAGAAGGAAAAATTATTGGTGTCGAAACTTCTAGTGGAGATAAAATACAAACAAATTATGTTATTTCTAACGCAACTCAAACTGTAGTATACAATCAATTGATTTATCCTCAGTCTGAAGTTCCAGAAATCGCGTATAAAGATGTTAATGCCCGAATCCATGGATTAACGGGTTTTGTTCTTTATGCGGGATTAGATGCTTCAGCAGAGGAATTAGGATTAAAAGATTATGGCTATTTTATTATGAATAATATGGATACTGATGAGATTTATGACTCTTGGAGGAAGCTTCAAGCTCCTAAAGGACTAGCTTGCACTGTTCTTAATAATGCTGTTCCTGATTGTTCACCTCCTGGAACCTGTTTACTGAACATAACAACATTATATCGACCCGAAGCTTGGAAAGATGTCAAACCCGAGGATTATGTAGATCTTAAGAATAAATTAGCTGAAGAATTACTAACTAAGTTTGAAAAAGCTACCGGGACCTCTCTTAGAAAACATATCGAAGAAATTGAAATTGCAACTCCTGCTACCTTTGCCAGATATGCAAAACTATATAATGGGATATTCTATGGTTATGAGCCTGAATCTTGGGATTCAATGGTGCCGAGATTAATGAATATGGGTAAAGATGTTTATATTGAAGGATTAGAATTTGCAGGAGGATTTAACAGACGATTGCATGGATATAGTAGTGCGTTAAATGATGGTGTGATGTCTGCGCAATTAATATTACAAAAAATATTGCAGGAGCGTGATAAAGCATGAGTAAAGAAAACGAAGATAGACTAAAGGTAACAGTCAGATCCAACACAAAGGATTTATTTGCATTCACTAAACTAATGCCTAACCGTAAAAAAAGAATCGAGAGAGCTTCGAGTGAACCAATAAGAGAAGATCCAATTATGGATCTAATGCGGAAATTACACCCTGAAAGACAATATTTATTGATTGACGGGATTAAAGAAGAAACTAAATCTACGAAAACCTACAATCTTGTTCCAGATCCCGATTCTGAAACAAAGGAATTAGCCTATTTTAGATCAGGTCAATACATAAGCTTAAAGGTAGATTTAGAGGGAGTGCGGATTACTCGCCCCTATTCTATTGCATCGTCGCCTAAAGATTCATTAAAAGGATTTTACGAGTTAACTATTCGAAAAGAAGAAAGCGGATTTTTAACGCATTATATCTGGTATAATTGGAAAGTAGGTACGAGGGTTGAGAGCTCTGGACCAGAAGGATTCTTTTATTACGAAAAATTAAGAGATTTAGCCCAAATAGTAGGAATTGCTGGAGGTTCTGGTATCACACCATTTCGATCGATAGCTAAAGCAATAATAGATGGGACAATTGATGCTAAATTAACGTTGCTATATGGTAGTTCCAAGGAAGATGATATCATTTTTTACAACAAGTTTAAAGAAATGGAAAAGAATAACCCTTCTAAAATTAAAGTAATTCATGTTTTAAGTTGCGATGTTGTTACATTAGAAGGATGTGAAAAGGGCTTTATAACCAAAGAGATAATTGAAAAATACTGCGATGCAAGGACAAGTACTTTTTTCATTTGTGGTCCGCAAATCATGTATAATTTCGTTGAAGATGAGCTCAAAAAGTTTAACTTGCCTGTTAAACAAATTCGCAGAGAGGCCTTTGGTGAAGTGAAGGATATTCTAACTCAACCAGATTTCCCTAAAGAAGTTGCTGAAAAAGTATTTAAGATAAAAGTGCACATTGGTGATTTAACAAAGGAAATACCTGCTATATCAACCGAATCTGTTTTAATAGCTTTAGAAAGGGCAAACTTAAATCCACCCTCAAAATGCCGTTCTGGCGAATGTGGATTCTGTCGATCACTTCTTATGGATGGTAAAGTATATATAAATCCGGTTTCTGATTGGAGAAAAGGGGCAGATAAAAAATTCAACTATTTTCATCCTTGTGCATCTTATCCAATTACAAATCTCGAAATTAGCATTCCCAGAGATATATAAAAGGATCAACTTAATTTTAACTTCTTTTCTTTTTTTATTGCCAAATATTTAATTCTCAGTATTCCTTTAAGTTTTTTATTCATAAATAAGAAATTCTATGAAAATTATGGATAATAAAATAAAATATGGTATTATTGCTTTTATCGTCATTTTACTCCAATCATCTTTAAAATTAATAGGAGTTATATTAACGGGTAGTTTAAGCTTTTTATCTGAAACCGTTGATACCCTTACTGATATCTTTTTTGTTTCTCTTACTATCTATTCGCTATATGTCAGTCAAAAACCCCCTGATTTCGAACATATGTACGGTCACTCTAAAATTGATTCATTAAGTGGATTGGTTCAAGGTATTATTTTAATCAATGTTTATATCGTCCTTATTTATATAGCAATTCAAACCATTTTAACAAGCTCTTATGGAATTATCAATCCCGATATGGGGTTTCTTATTCTACTAATATCATTTATTATTAATTTAGTATTTTCTAGAATATTAATATGGCAAGGAAAGAGACAAAATAGTTTATCCCTAAAAGTTCAAGGTTTAAATTTGTTCCAAGACTCTCTTCGAGCACTTATAGTTATGGTTAATTTTATCATCGCTTTTTTTTTTGGCATTAAATTTTTAGATCCCTATTTTAGTATTATTCTTTCCATGTTGATAATTATAAGTTCGATCATCCTTTCTAAAGAAGGAATTAAAGATTTACTAGATGTAAACCCAATAAATTCACTTATTATAGAAGAAATAAAATTAAGTGTTTTTAATCTTGATCATGTAAACGGTGTTGAGGAATTAAAAGTTAGATTTAGTGGTAACACCTTATTTCTAGAAATTAGACTCTCTGTTGAGGACCATATATCTGTAGTACATGCGAATGAAATTACAAAAAATATTCGAGCTTTGAGCAAGAAATTTTTTCCGTCTTATAATGTAGAGACATTAGTTGAAATGAATCCTTTAAGTGGAGAATCTTCGCTCGGAGAAAAAATACTCAATTTGTTGTATACTATGAAAAGTGAATTTAAAGAGATATCTGACTTTAAAGATTTGAATGTGTTTAGAATTGAAAACAATTACTTCTTATCATTAGCTATAGTTGTTGACGATAGTTTATCCTTAGAGGAGGCTCACGAATTAAGCAGTTTATTTGAAGAACAACTAAAGGAACAAGTTCCATTTATATCGAGAATAATTACTCATCTGGAATCCAAGGCTACGCTGAAGAAATCTTTAACAGATCATCTAGTTTGCACACCTATTGAACCTGGAAAGAAGAAGGAAATTCAAGTTTCCCTCGATAGCCTATTAAAATCGATTCCAGAGGTTAAAGGATACCATGGTTTGGAATTTTGGGCAGCCCTTGATTTTTGCGTTCTCGAACTCCATGTTTTTTTTAACGGGGCCCTTAACATATCGCGAGTTCATACTTTGATAACAGAAATAGAGCAGCAAATAAAAAATAGGCTGAAAATTGAAAATTTGAAAGAAATAATTCTTCATTCTGAACCCATAGAAGGACAAATTGAGGGAGTTATATTCAAGTAATTAAAACGTAAAATTGTAGTTAAATAATTTTAATTCTTTTTGCATAGTTTTAATATCTTCTTGCAAGCTTTTATTAATTGGAATACCTTGGTTTTTCCGTTCTTTTTCAGTTGAATATTCTTTTTCTCCAGCTGTAAATATTCGAGACTTTCCAGGAGCTTTCTTAGAATTTCTAAGGTTCCTCATTATAATACCTGTAGTTCGCTTAAACCGCTTCAAAGTGGTAAAATGATTTATATTTATTGCTAAAAAGAAATGTCCAACTTTTAAACGTTTTTGATTATCTTCAATAACTCCCGCCGTATCTTTAAGAAATATACCATCTTGCAAAGCTGAGGATAAAATCTCTACAAGTGTAGCATAACCAAAACCTTTATAACCAGATGTTCCTTCACCTAAACCACCCAAAGGTAAAAGAGCAGCAGTGCTTTCTTCTAAATTTTTGAGAGTTTCGTGAGGATCATTCTGGAATCTCCCATTTCTGGTAATTATTAGACCGTCCGGGAGTGGTTGGTGAATTCTATCATACACTTCTACCTTACCTCTTTGAATAATTGACGTAGCACAATCAATTAAAAAGGGAAAATTTTCATCTGTGGGTGCGCCTGCAGTTAATGGATTTGTTCCCAACATTGGTTCTACCCCAAATGTTGGAGGAACTGCCGGTCTAGCATTCGTAGTGGTAATCCCTATCATACCCTCGTTTATCGCCATAAGCGAATAATATCCAGCTATTCCGAAATGCGTTGAATTTCTCACAGCAATAGCCCCTAGACCATATTTTTTAGCCTTCCGAATAGCTAATTTCATAGCTTTATAACCAATTACAGGTCCTAATCCACAGCCACCATCAATAACAGCTGTTGTAGGCCCTTTTTTAACGATCTTTATTTTAGTTTCTGTATTATATATTCCTTCTTTAATCCTATCGTAATACATCTTACATCTTTGAATGCCGTGTGAATCTATACCTCGTAAATCTGATGTAATCAAAACATCAGCAATGATATCGGCATCAGCGCTCTTCACATTAAGACCAATAAACACATCTCTAATGAAATTTTTAAGCGTTCTAAAATCTATGTAGGCGACATCTTTGGAATCAGATACAACATCAACTTTTGTACTTGTCATGATAACAACTTTGAATGCAATAGAAGTTATTTATCTAGAAGACTATTTAATAAAATTCATACCTAATATAAGGTGAAAGTTCGTATTTACAGCTCTAAACTTATTAATTATTAGATTTTTTCTTAATAAAAATTAAAAAAAATGAATGTTTTCTTAAAAAAGAGATTTGTATTTATCCAAATTAAGTTCTTCTCGCATGATTTTTATGTCATCTTGTAAACTTTTATTAAGAGGAATTCCCGTTTTTTCTCTACTTGTCATAGAATCGTATTCTTTTTCGCCTGCTGTATAAATTCGTTCTACTCCGGGTTCTTTGTTGGAAGATCGAAGACCTCTCATGATATTTCCCGCTGTTTTTTTAAAAACTTCAAGAGGGAGAAAACTCTTAATATTAATTACCAAAAAGAAATGTCCCACTTTTAATCTTTTTTGACCATCTTCTACAATTCCTATTGTATCTTTAAGATATATTCCATCTTGTAAGGCTGCTGATAACAATTCAACCAATGTGGCGTAACCATAACCTTTATAGCCCGAAGTTTCTTCTCCCTTACCACCTAAAGGCAATAACGCAGCTTTCCCTTTACCCATATTTTCCAATATTTTAGCTGGGTCAGTTTCTGTTTTTCCTTCATCCGTTATTACAACTCCATCAGGTAAAGGTTTATTAATTCGATTATATAACTCTACTTTACCCCTTTGAATAATAGTAGTAGCACAATCAATTAAAAAGGGGAATTCTTCATCTGTTGGAGCACCAGCAGTTAAAGGATTTGTACCAAGCATTGGTTCAACTCCAAATGTCGGTGGCATAGAGGGTCGCGCGTTGGTTACTGCCAAACCAATCATTCCTTCCTTAATTGCCATGAGTGAATAGTAACCAGCAATACCAAAATGAGTAGAATTTCTGACAGCTACAGAGCCTAGTCCATACTTTTTCGCCTTTTCAATTGCTGTTTTCATGGCTTTATAAGCAATAACATGTCCCATTCCACAATTTCCGTCCCAAAGAGC
>JAGXNS010000091.1 GCA_019894855.1 Promethearchaeota archaeon | reverse complement strand
GTCATGATATGTAACCTTGAGATTAAGTTTTTGAGGGAATCTAATATTTTCAAGAATTTTCTCTTTCAAAAAGAATTCTGTGAAATGCAAGACTTTAAAATCAAAATCTTTTATTATTTTTGGATAATCAAATTTCCAAGTTCTATAACCCTCAGCACAGCTTGTTATAATTGTTTTAACTCCAGCATTTTTATATAATTTAACATTATACTCAGCAAGTTTTTTAAAGGTTTCAATGTCTCCTTTACCCCATAAAACATCATGACCACAACATTTTTCATTTAAAACAACTGGTACAATTCCCTTCTCATTAAGTAAACCTATTATTGATTTTGCGATATTTGAATAATTAATACCCCAATTATAGAAAATATCTTCCATTAATGGTAAACATCCAACAAAATATGCAATTTCACCTGATACTGTTGTTTTTAAATGAGTTTCGTGTAAAAAATCTAATTTATTTGGCTCTAATTTATCTCCTGCCATAATTTTTGAAATTAAAGGAAAAATTTCATCATGGGTTTCGCATTTAGCAATCTTATCCAATTCTGAATTATTATTACTTGATATCTTTCTTAATTCTAAAATTAATTCAGGTATTCTTACACCATCATTCTCTTGAGTCATCGGACAATATATTGTACATTGACCACATGTAAGACAATTCCATATATTATAGTTCTTTAGAACATCTCCTAATGAAGAAAAGATTAAATCCCCCACTAAATTTCGTGGATAAAATACATCTAAATGTGAAAGTGGACACACATTTACACATCGATTGCAGGCATAACAATAATTTGCCATTGAAATTATATTTTTAATATTTGGCTCTAAGACATTGAAGCTAGAATTTACAGATTTATTTTCATTATTGATATAAGACGCCTTCAACAATTACTCCTCGTAAGAAATTTCAAAATATCCACATTTAGAACATACGTACGTTTTAACATTAGGTGCTTTTCGTCTGTAAACATAGTCAGTATTATTTAAAGGTGCCTTACACTTATTACATAGTTCTTTTTCTTCAACTAACATGTATTTATCACCTCTTTTTTAATATAAAACATTATATTTTCAAGAATTCAATACAAAATTTTGACAATATTATTTGTTTTTAAAAAAATATTTTTTAAAATGATCCATCTCTATTATAGAAGATGCATTTTACATTTAAAAAACCTTACTTTTGATTAAATTTTTCCTTAATAACATTATCCAGAAATGAAATTTATATTATAGATAATCGATAATTTTTATCCTAACAATAAAAAAATATGATAATTTTGATAATAATATTGATCGAAATAAACAATTTAATTATAAGTTTTGGTTTAATCTGTTATTTAATTTCTAATCTTATTTTGCCAATATTGGTAAATAATATTGGCTAAAGTTCGCTAGAAAGGGAAAGAATTGGTACTCTAATCTTAGAATTGGGAACCTTATCTTCAATGGTAATTATTTTATTAGGATTTAAGAAAAAAGTTAATTACAAGAAAAAATCCCCCTAATAAGCCAGTCCTTTTAGCATCTGGACTGTTGTATATTGATTTTTTCCACCTGTCCTCAGATAATCCATAGCTTCTTCAATTCCCTCGACGGTCAAGTTATACATAGGAACAATGCTTGAAATTATTTTCCTCGTCCACGGTACCCACTCCAACCTAATTAATTCAGGATTTAACCAAACCACATTATTTTTAAAATGGTTAGCGATCTCTCTAATGTAATAAATTCCGGGCATTTCGTTTCGGTGATAGTAATAAATTGAACCGTAACGTTCTGTTAGTTCCCATGATGCCATGGCAGCATCGCCAACAACCACGATTTTATACTTATTATCGTATTTTTTGATAAAATCTTCGAAATCTATTGCTTCTTCAGGATTTCTTTGAGCGTTATCATATAACTTATCGTAAACACAGTTATGGAAGTAATAAAACTTAAAGTCCTTCCAGTGTGACATATTATTAGATGCAGAGAAAAGAAGGTTAACAAGATGAGAGTACGGAGTCATACTTCCTCCAACATCCATTAAAAGGACGAGTTTTACGTTATTTTTGCGGCGTTTTTCGAAAATAATTTCGATATCACCACCATTTTTTGCAGTCATATCGATCGTCTTATCCATGTTTAACTCGTCAAATTTTCCAATTTCCTCTAATTTCTTAAGGCGTTTTAGTGCGACTTTTATTTGTCGAGTGTCTAACACGATATCTTTTCTATAATCAGAAAAAATTCTTTTTTGGGCTATCTGAACTGCCATTCGCATCCCTGAGGACCCTCCTACCCTCATCCCCATCGGATTTTGTCCTGAATTTCCAAACTGAGATGTTCCTTGAGTTCCTACCCAGTGATCCCCTCCGTTATGTTCTTCGTCTTGTCTTTGCATGAGGTCCTCGAATTGTTTCTGCATATCTTCGAGGTTAAACATCTGACTTAACATTTCTTGAAAATTACCATCCATTCCTGACAGGTCCATATTTTTTTTCAGCCAATCCCAGATCTCCTCTTTAACCTTCTCTGGTGCGTTTATCAATAGATTTCCGTCTAAATTATCGTTTAGCTTCTGGAGTAATGCCTCTAGGAATTGTTGGAGGTCTTCAATGTTTAAATATTGTGGGTATTCTCTCAGTAGAATTTTCAATCCTTCAATTAACTCGGGGATAGTAATGTCTTGGTTCAACCAATCCCAAATTTCTTGCTTTATATCGTCGGGAAATTTAATGACAGCGTTTTTAAAAAAATTTGCAAACGAAATATCGTATATATCAAAGTGGTGTTCGTTCTTACATAAGATAGAGCGAGATATGTAATAAAATTCCACCATGTTGTGGATAAGGCCTTTATTCAACGCCTCAATTAAAGCTAGATATTCGGTAATGCTAACCGGTAATCTTTCCTTGAGATAATAAAAATAATCTACAAACATTTAAGTTAAAATCATAAATTTTAATTCTTCTAATTTATAAAATTAATTTACAAATATTAGCTTTCTCATGATTAAAAAAATGTTGGTACTTATCGATTTTCTATTAGGAATAAGTTAATTACACTAGGAAATATAATGTTAAGGAGATTTATTCACACGATGCAGATTTTGACAAAATTAATGAAATTACTAGAGTAGATCCTATAAATAAATCCTCGTCCTAGCTTATTAAAACTTAATCTTTGAACACCTATTAAACTTAAAATGTGATAGATGTTAAAACCACATTGTAGCGTCGGCTTCTAGCACTAAATCGTTCAATGTTGCTGCCCCAACAATTTTCAATCCTGGAATTAACTCAGCATTTTCCCAACCTAACATTCTTTTTGAAGCTTCGCAAACAAAAATTTCGATACCTTCCGCAAGTGTTTTATCAAACATTTCCTTGAGCGTTGGGAAGTTTCCCGCTTTAATCTCCTCTGCTTTGCCTGGTTTTAAGATCCTTAATCCTTGACCTAAATAGTAAATAAGTGCTTTAACATCCATTGCTTTAGCAGTCTGTGCTAATACATGTGGTGAATACTGACGTTCAGGATCATCACTAGTTTGCACATACAGAATAAATTTTTCTTTTTCGCTTATAATTCCTCACCTTTTAATTAATGATTTCTAATAAATCTTAAAGTTTTTTTTATAAAGTATCGCAATTCATAGAGAAAATCCAAAACTAATAAATCTCCGCTTTATAATTTAAAAAATATTTAGTAGTTGTTAGAATATGTTATTCGAGAATCACAGAAATAGATCTTAACTCTTAAGAATTAGTATCTAGAAATCCTCTAAATTTTAAACGGGCAGGAAATCAGATCTAGAACTTGAAACTTCTATGGAGAAATCATGTCATACATCTATTTAGTTTTGGCTCAATAAAAACTGTAAATTTCTCTTAATAACAGGAAGCATGCGATCGGCATCAGATGGAGAGAACATTTTTAGTTTCATCGATAAAAATTTAACCAGTTTTTCATCAATTTTTCCATCTAATATCATTTTAGTTTCTCTCTCTGATATTTCTTCAAATCTCCTTGTTATTTTTAATGCATCACGATTACCCGGGCAAGGGAGTTGACATTTCATGCATCCTATTAACGCATTATGAGCCTTAGAAGGTATCCAGTCTGGAATTATTCCTCTAATTTCGTTATATACAGGAAGACAGTTATCAACTTTAATAACAAAATTCTCATCATTGGGTTTTGGGATTGCTCCGGTTGGACAAGTTTTTATACAAATTGTACAATTTTCACACTGATTCATCATTCGGATTTTAGACCAATTATCTTCTTTAAATTGAAAATCAGTAAAAAAAGCAAATAAAGATAACATACTTCCCATTTTATCAACATAACATATGTTATTCCTGCCATATTTTCCAAGTCCACTTCTAACAGCTAATAATTTTAAATGAAGCTTGTTAGTATATTCAATTTTATATCCGGGTTCGTTTATTATCTTTTTTAGTATGATTTTCTCTAAATCTTCAATTTCTAAGCCATCATCATAATAATTTGGGGGTACCATGACCTCATGCTTTTTACCATCTAAATTAAAATTCACTAATCCCAATTTTCCAAAAACAGCGATTACTATTATGAATTTAGCGTTAGGAATATTTTCAGGAATTTCAAACTTTTTAGTATCAATATAACTTCTATATACTTTATTATCGCTAAGTTTCCCGCTATAACGTAACTTATCTATATCTTCTTGCAGTTTTTTTAAATGAACAACGGAAATGGTCCTATACTTATAGAATAAGTCTAAACTAATATCATTAGATCCCATGTTAAACAGACCTACTTTTCTAGCATTAAATTTTTAAAATTTTAAGATATAACTATTTGTTATTGTATCCAAAAAAAGCTTTAGTTAGTAAAAGAGTTTAAGTGAATGAGTTTTTAATTTTTATTATTAAGTAATGTTAGGATTAGGAACAATAATGAGTGTTTTTTCGATGTTTCATTCTTATATTAATCGTTCAAAAAAAATAATTTCTGAGAGAATTAATTCTGAGATACTATTTGATGATTTATAAAAAGAAAATTAGATTTCTGATATTTTTATGTTGGAAATTTAACTTTTTCTAACGCTACCTCAATGTCTTTTTCTTTTTTAAGAAGTACACCTAAAAAAGGGATACCGTGCTTAAGTTCGTCTAAAGTTATACCACTTTTTAACAAAACACCGATCCAATCAAGGAGTTCCGATGTTGAGGGCATTTTTCTCAGTTTAGTGATTGCTCTTAAGGCATAGAAATGTTTAAGGCATTGTTCCAATAGATTTTGTTTCAAATTAGGATAATGAAGATTACATATTTCTGACATAAATTCTTTAGATGGAAATTCAATCCAGTGAAATACGCATCTTCGCAAGAACGCATCAGGCAATTCTTTTTCGTTATTCGAAGTGATAATGACTATGGGTCGAGTTTTTGCTTTAATGAACTCTTTTGTTTCTTTAACATAGAATTCCATAACATCTAATTCTTGTAAAAGATCGTTAGGAAATTCAATATCCGCTTTATCTACTTCATCAATTAGTAAAACCACCTGTTCTTCAGCATCAAATGCTTCCCCAAGAGGTCCGAAAGTAATGTAATCTTTTACAGAGTCCACATTGCGATCCTCGCTTCCAAATCGACTATCGTTTAATCTTTGAACCGTATCATACATATACGCACCATCTATCGCTTCTGTTGTGCTCTTTACATTCCATATTATTAATTTTTTCCCCAAAGATTCAGCTATTGCATGAGATAACAGCGTTTTTCCCGTACCAGGCTCTCCTTTTACCAATAAAGGGCGTGCTAAGGCAATAGAAACATTTACGATATTTCTCAGTTGAGGATCAGCGATATATTTGATCCTTTCGGTATTAACATTTCCTTTAAACTGATTAAATCCATCATTAACCATAATTAATTGAAATAAGACTAAAATTAAATAATTTTGGATATTTCTTAATAACCAATCTCTATAAAAAAAATAAATTACGGTATATCAGATATTTTTATTAACTTTTTTCTATGTAATACTCGTCGTAGAATTCAGCATTTCCTGAAGTTACTAGTACTTTTTAATTCCGGTTATCTTCACTTTTAAAATGGTAAAGTATCACCTTATGTATAAATAATGTAAGAGCTATTTATGGTATTAATGTTTGGAGTTCTTTTAAACTTCGAATTAAAGCGGATTCTAGTCTAAAAAAGAATCAATACATTATCACATAAATTATAAATAAAAAGTTTAAGTTAATACTAAAGAAAATATAATTTAAGCCTTAATTTTAGTAAAATGAATAACCAACTTAAAAAAAAATATTGATAAGTGATTAACGATGACAAAAGAAGATGAAATGTTAGAAGAATTAAAACAAATACGGGAACTACTGACTCCTGTGCCAGCACCAGCAAAAGAAAAACCAAAAAACCTAGCGAGGGAATTTTTGGATTTCATAAAAAAATACAAAGTTCTTGGTCTTGCATCTGCGTTTATAATCGGTCTTGCTGTAAACGCGCTAATCCTTTCCTTGTCTCAAGATATTATAACTCCAATAATCGGTATCTTTATACCTGGATTTGATAGTATTGCGGATATCAAACTTGGTGTATTTGGGATCGGAAATTTCATAGCAGCATTTATAAATTTTATAATAATAGCAATAATAATATTCCTTATCGTAAAATTTGCTTCAAGGATAGGACTTGATTAAGCTTTTAAAAAAATTAACATTTAAAATTTTTTTTTCTTTTTCTTTTTTTATTTTTAATATATTATTTTGCAGAATTTTGATATTATTTAACATTTTAAATAATAGAGCACTAAAGACATTATGGTTGAATTTATCCCTATTAATTTAGGCTTGCATAAATCACACTTAATTAAACTGAATGAAGAATATTTAACTGGGATAGAGGGTGAAATGCAGAAACGATATAATATTGATTTGGTTTTGCTACTAGGGATAAGTGTTGGAAAATATGTAGAAAAGAGCCTTGAAGAATTTTCGTCTTATCTTCCTCCCGAGGGTATTTACTACGTTATACAAAAAAATAGTTCCATAATCGGAATGGGTGCACTGAGAACATTAAAAAAGGGTATTGGAGAAATCAAGAGAATGTATATAAAGCCGAAATATAGGAGGAATGGTTATGGAAAAAAAATGTTAGAACTGCTATTAGAAAAAGGAAAAGAAATCGGATTTTCTTCAATTCGCCTGGATACTGGGAAATTTATGTCTGCAGCACATCAAGTGTATCGTTTAGCGGGATTTCAGGAAAGAGGACAATATCCTGAGAGTGAAGTGCCAGAATTCTTCTTACCTCATTGGTTATTCATGGAGAAATCCTTGTAAAACTTTATTTTACGAAACACTAAGTAAAGTCTAAATCCTTTCTATGTCTCAATTGACTGATGTTATTTTGCACATATATAGATTCCAAATTAGGTAGGACATCTTTATTCAATTTTTCTATTCTTTCCATGAGCCTCCTTCTTTGTTTGTATATCTCATTACTTATAACTATCTTTGGGTTTATAACACTGTATGATCCATTCGTAGAAGTAATCCATTCTCGTTGGATTAGGCTATTAAGAGCACTAATAACTAAATTTTTATCACTTTTCATGACCTCAGTTAATATGGATTCACTTGCTTGACCTAACGATATTAAAGTTGTGTAAGTTCTTATTTCAGAATCAGATACTTCTAATAATTGCATTGAGTCTAAAGCCTTTTTATTGGGTTTTGTTATTTTTGTTTTCTTCTTAAAGGCATTTTTCTCAATTTTAAGATGATCGACTTTATTAGAAGCAATAATTTTGTTTGCGTCTATTGTTTCATTGAAAATCTTTACGCCAATATCCGTGCGCAGAATTACACTATTCCAATCATTATTAAAGGTTCCTGCGCTTCCAACAGATATGTCAGCAAGTTCAGCACTAAAATCTTTACAAAACTGACAGCTACTCCACTTGAATTGTTTCGTTTTTCCTATTGAAACCTGTTTAACTGACCCATCCTTCTTATACACATAAAACTGTCCGTTAGAAACATCGAATTTCTTTACAGTACTTAGCGGTATTCCTAGTTCTCCTTGAACAAAGGTTTTTAATAGATCATAGGTATAATTTGAAAAACAATAAAGCCCGATAATTAATTTGAACTTTCCATATACTTCTGAGAGTGGGGATGATAATTGCAGTTTTCTTACTGCGTTTATTTGGCAGGGGAGGCCAACAAATGCTAATTTTTCTAGTTTGAACTCCCTAATTGCTTCTCTATAAGTAATTAATGTTGGTGAAATCGTGTATTTGGAACCGACGCATGATAGTATTTCATCAGGAGTTCTCGCTATTACTGGTTTTGGAAACCATTTATCATCTTTATCTGTAAGTAAAACGCCATCTATTAATCCTGAATCAAGAGCGTGAATTAATAGTGAAGAAACAACGCCTCCATTCTGAGCGCTCCTCAATACAGTTTCGTCGTTACTTTTTGC
>JAGXNS010000090.1 GCA_019894855.1 Promethearchaeota archaeon | reverse complement strand
AATAAAAAACGAAAATACGAGAAAGGTCAAAATCATTGGAAATATACAACAGAGCATATAACCGTTCATAAATTGGAAAAATTCGGTAGACCCAAACACGTCAAAATCTTGAGGGTAGCCAAGGATAGGTGTAATCGCTCCGTACGTATAGAATCCAATCGCAATCGAAAGGAGTAATGGGAGAAGAATCCTTTTCATCTGGATCACCGTCCCAATTTCTTTCCGATCCTCCATATCAAGTACAAGTATATCCGTTTCATAGCTTTTAGATATTTTAAAAAATAATGATCGAAGTTTTATGAAGAAATAAGCAAATCTTGGGGCAAATCTATTGTATAATGCAGCGGTTAAGGGCAATGCTCCATACCAAGTGATTATTACTGTAAGGAAACTCACAATAATCGAAGTCATATTTTGGTTAGGTATAAGCGTTTTATTAAAGATATTTAGTTGTATTAGAAACAACAAGAAAGTGACGGACATTAAAGTTATAGCAAGCGCATTCACAGCGACCGTAAGTTTATGTTCCTTTACACCTCCTCTTCTAAAGCTGAGTTTCCTACCCTTTAATATAACTAATAGTATTCCTACGCATAACAAAGCAACAAGGAATGCAAATAGGGGTGTTCCAAAAGAGAAATGTGGAGACAACCATATTGCGAGTGGTTTTGAAGAAGCAATTCCAATTACCCTGTCGTGAGCTGAAAAAACGTAATCACCTTTACCATCACCGCTAAAATCTTGAAATGGAAGCAACTCCTGAGTACCATATTCGTTATTTACAATGCCAAGAACTGTATTATCTGACGGGTTTATTACAGTTAAACGGCGAACTTCTTGAGGCGAATAAACAAGTCTAATTCTTTCGGAAAGAACTATTTCATCAATGTTATCTCCATTCATATCTTCTCCTAAGGCATAGGCATTCATTGCTTCTTCAGTTGAATAGGCAGATAATTGCCAATAAATTTCTTCAGAAGTCTCTTCAACTTTGTAAATTATCATAAGACTATCTCTTGTACCAGAACTCTCTTCATATATATCACAATTAATTAAAATGTAGGCTTCCATATCGCTTTCGTCAGAACCAAGTAGATTAATATCAAAATTGTTGTATTCTCCTGGAATACTAAATATCCGAATTGTACTACCATCAATACCATTAACAATTGTAACATTCCCCTCGGTTGATAGTAGCGCTATCTCGTTAATATCATCACCATTTATGTCTTCAATAAAGGTATAACGAGTACTATGTTCGGTAAGCGTTTCGTTGAAAATTGGATTCATGAAGTTAGACGTGCTGGTATTGAATAATATAATTGAATTTTGATTTATAAAAAGCAGCTCATCTTTAGAACCGTAGGGAAATAAATCTATTGCTGGAATTATATCATTTTCGCTAATCCACGTAAAATCCATGTAGAATGTATCGTATTGAGTTCCATTTACGAAATAACTGGAAATGTTGCAATAATACTCGTTCGACGCGTTTACTTTTGATATACACTCAATGAATACAAAATCAACTAAGCTATCGTTCAAATAAACAGCATCGTGCATGAAAAGATTAGTAAAATTTCGAAGGTCCCCTGTTAGAATCGTAATGTCAGTACCGTTATTTCCTGAGATCATGATATTAGTATAAGCATCTGGAATTATTTCTGGTTGAAAATTAGATTGATTATTAGGTCTTACCCAATCTGGAGTTACGGAGGCAATCACTGCGAAATAATCCTTTATATCATCACCGTTTACATCCCCCAGCTCAAACATTCTCTTCACCGGATTATTTGTGTTTTTTTCCCACAACTTTGCACCACTCAAGCCATTTAATCCGATAATTTTACCAAAATTAGTTAAATCATCCGGATTTCCTACATTCTCAGATTCTTGCCATCTAACATCGGCGTAAGTAATAACATCGTTGATACCATCTTTATTAAGGTCGTCAGCAGCTATGATAGACAATTCCATAGAATTTTCTTCACTATACTCTTCCCAAACCCATCCGGGTTGAAATTCCATTTGGGTTATAAACACTAATCCAAGGCTTCCGAAAACGATGAAGGCCGCCGCTAAGAGGACATAATTAACTGGATGTGTTCGCATTTTTTTACTTTTTTGTTCATTCATAATTTCTAAGTTTAAATTTGATTTATTTAGTTATATTTAACCATTCAAAATTATAAATCTTAAGTAAAAATTAGCCAGAATTGTTACAATTCATATTTACATAATTTAGCGATCTTCAACAAAGTTGAGTTTAATTAAAGGTTATTAATCAAGATTAAAAAAGAAAAAAAAATAGTATTTATTGGAGTTATTTTAGAGTTAAGTTTTACTTGAAAACTCTCGCTAAGTCGTAAAGTAATTAATTCTAAAGTGCTCCACCTTATTACTTAATACTTACTTATTAGTTATTTGGTTCATCGGTAATGTCTATAGGTTTTGCAGGTTTCTTTCCGATTATAACTCTTAAAAGACCGTTTGTCATTTTAGATGTTATCTTATTCTCGTCAGCATCCGCAGGAAGTGGAACATCCATGTTTACGTCTATAAATCTAAAACCTTTAAACATAAATGGAAATCCTTGCTGTTTGGGTTCTTCAGTGGATTTTTCATGTTCAGGCACTTTTGGTTTATTTGCTTTAATATTCAAGTGTTTATTAATTAGGGATACTGTAACATCCTCTTTAGTACGACCGGGTAATGGCACTGTTATCAAATATTCACTTCCTAAATCTTCCATATTGTGGTGAATATAATCACCCATGAAACCTCCCATAAACTGGTGAGCCATTTGTTTCATTTTTGCTATGTCCCTTGGATTAAATGGCATGCAACCATGCATTTGCCTTGGCCCACAATTTTGGTTATGATGTCTTGGTCCACAATTTTTGTCATTATGCATTACATTTTACCTCTTTTCTGTAATTTTTTAATAAAGGTGGTGAAAATTAAGAATTTTTGAAGTCATTATAGTCATCATCGTCAACAATTTCTATTGTTTTTGTGTTCTTTTCTCGCTTGTTTTGCAAATCACTTAGTAATACTTCAAGATGAGAGGTTCTCTTATCGATATGATCCATTCTTTTTATTATTCTACTTTTAGAAAAATTTAATTCACCTAAAATTCTTTTTACACGTTCAATGTTTCTTATAGAATAATCTTCTGTATCAATGCTTCGATGTGAATGTTCTCGGTTATATGGAAAGCAAGACATCATACTGTGTATTCGATCTTCGTTAGGAATCCAAGTCTGAACAATGGTCCTAAGATATTCTCCAAGCGTGTCTATGCTTGGCTCTAAATTACTTTTGAGAACCTCCCTTAATTTTTTTTGTCCCGACTCTGTTATGCGATATAATTTGATATTTCGATTGCTTTTGAGCAGTACTTCCATTTCAATAAAACCTCCCTTAGCTAATCTGTTTAATAAAGGATAAATTGTGCCAGGGGAAGCATGCCAAAGTTTGTTGAATTTTTTGTTGATGCTTCGAGCGAGATCATATCCAGAGATACCGTCGTAATTTTCAATTATTGAAAGTACTAGAATATCTAAACCAGAAAATATCCCACCTTCGTGTCCGCTAAATCGCTTGCCAAAAAACATTTTTTAATTTTCACCTATATATCGAAATCGATATATTCGATTTTATATATATCATATATAAGATAACACACCTTAATAAATATATCGGAAAACGAAGTCGCAATTTAGCGCCGTTATATGAATAAAACTTTATAATAATTACCTAAATAGGTAAAAGGCTCAAATTTCCTGTTCATTTCACTTTTAAGACATGATATAAGAAAATTAGAAAAAAAATCTTTCTCATGCGATAATTTTTTTATTTTATAATTAGCTATTTCTATTAGAATATGATGCAACCTTTTCTAATTAGAGAATTAAAAACGAGTGAGCTCCATGAATCTCTAATAGTCCTCTACATATCTTTTAATCGTACGATTCCCCCCGATCTTAAAAACCAAGAAAAGTTGCTAATAAGCCTAATAAATTATGGTATTGCAAAGTTCTTAGTTGCTGAGGAGGATGGTAAAATTATTGGATTAGGGGGTATATTTTTCTTCGGAAATGTTTGTTCTATTGGGTATATGGCAGTTCTTCCAGAAGTAAGGTCCAAAGGACTAGGCACAGATATGTTTAGAAATTTAGTAAAAATTGGTAAATCGAAAGGTTGCAAAACTTTCATGTTATATGCTTCAGAATTAGGCGAACCAATATATCACAAATTTGGGTTTCGAAGTAAATATGCTACTAGGGTGTACAATTTGCCAATTAAACCATTAATATTACAGAAAACTAATAAAAAAATTAAACATACTGATATTTTTCCTAATTGGGCAGCATTAATTGATAAGAATACAATAGGTTTTGACAGATCCGAATTTTTGCAGCTAAAAATTAATCACGGCTCGATCCTAATTACTTTTAATAAAGAAGGGTTTGCTCTCGTCTCAAGTTCAAGATTAGGACCGGTCATTTCTAAAAACATCCATGCTGCGGTATCTCTTATTAATGAAGGAATAAAGCTTGGAGCAAACCACATCATCGTACCAAATCATTCACAGTTCCCTAATAAATTCTTTGAGTTCGTTAATTTAACTGAAAGAGATGATGATTCAAATTTAAAAATGGTATATGGGAAAGAAGTAGCGCAAAAATTAGACCAGTTCTATGCTATTGGTACCTACTCTAAAGGGTAGAAGTTTATAATAGATTATAATCACATTTTATAAGTCGAAGATTTTTTCTTGTACTTCCTCCCAATTATAAACCCTATGAACATTATCTTCGCACACTGAGTTTTTGTTCCAGGGTTGGTCAAAAAGTAATAGAGTCCTATTTTTCATCTTTTTTATTGGCTCTACTAAGTTTGGATTATCATCAACATACAAATCGTATTTTTGTTTTAATTTAATATCGTATGGTCGATGATGTAATAAAATCATCTCTGTGTATTGAATACCCGCCATAATATTATGAGATTCTAACTTATCTATTATTGAAGAACGATATTCAGGTACACGCGCAGAAACAATATCAAGGTCGTACCTTTCATTTAACTTTTTCATGATTTTCGGAGCATCATCATCTATGAAAGGAATGCTTTGAGAATCTGCATAAATTTCAAAAAATATTTTAAATCCTGTTTCTTCATCCATGTTCCAATCGGCAAAGAAATCCCACTTAACGACATCGTTCTTTTTATAATTAGTACCATATCTTTTGTTATAAATTTCACAATATGTAATAATGATATCTAATAGGACGCCGTCAATATCAATCGCAATTTTCATTATAATTCATTTAGCTGTAATAATATAAATACATTTATATGCACCTAATAAAATGGGTTTCTACATGGATAATCGAGAAGTGAATAATTTTTAAATTCGTGATTATCAAGGTAAATTTAATTTTCCATGTTCAAGATTTTTACATTTAGTTATTATATTGTTTAGACAATTTGTGTGTGGTTGACACTTAATACAATATTAATATAATTTTCTGAAATTTTATATAATTCCATCGATAAATTTAAATAGCCACAGATATATTAATTATATGGGAATTAATTCCCACAAAATACTAAGTAAAACAGGTGATGATTTAAAAAACTTCTAAACGAAATCGGTATAGAAAATATTAACTCCTCTACTATTACTTAAAAATTTTGAATTTAAACCAATACCACCTCTCTTTTCCTTTTTTTTCCTTTTCTTACTATTTTTTTAAGAACCTTTACTTAATTTTAATATCTTTGATTATTGATAGGTGTAAATAATTGATGTCAATAAAAGGTATTTTATCAGATATAGATGGAACTCTCTATTTCAAAGGTGTTCCCGTTCCCGGAGCCGTCGAAACTGTTGAAATGCTGCGTGATAAAGGTATAGAATTGCTGTTTTTTACTAATACTGATAGCAAAACTCCCAAAAATGTATGCAAATCTCTTATAGAATATGGCTTTAAAGTTAAAGAGGATGATATATTTACTCCAATTATTGCTTTAAAAGAATTCCTTACAGACAAACCCCATGCAAAATTGTATTTAGTGACAACAGAAGAAGTTAAAGGAGAATTTCAAGAATTTCATCATGTTAGAGGAACAGAAATTCCTGATTATGTTATTGTTGGGGATTTCCGGGACAATTGGGATGTCAACAGGCTCAACGAAGCTTTTCGGCATGTTGTAAAGCACAAGGCAATATTACTTGGAACACAAGGTAATATTTATTATCTCGATGTTAATGGAGAGCCTGTAATTGATACAGGATCGTTTGTACATATGATAGCAAATGCCGCTAACGTTAAGCCTAAGATCTTTGGTAAACCTTCTAAAGAGTACTTTCTTCAAGCTTTAAAAAAACTCAATTTACCCGCTGAAGAGATAATTGTCGTCGGGGACGATATTGAAACAGATATTTTAGGCGCTCAAAATGCTAATCTTAGAGGAATCCTTGTAAAAACGGGTAAAGGACAATTCTTCAATTCATCAGAAGGAAGTATTATCCCATACAAAGTTATAGATTCTTTTAGCTCTTTAACTGAGTTATTATAAATTAATGTATCACCCTAAATATAAGTAAAAATTAAAATGTAGAAGATCGAATTTAAAATTCTAATATATTTTATTTAAAAAATCTTGAGAATGATTAGTTTCGTTGGAAGGATCTTTTGAACCGTTGTTTTTTATTATTTGATATTGATCCTTTATTTCTTCAAGATCTACGGTAATTAGCGTGTGTAAATGATGTATTCTCTCAAAATTATCTATTTTATTCTGATTTAAAGGATTATTTGCATGGATTATCACATATTCCTTACATTTAATACATGCGCGGGCTCTCATAATTCATCCTAAAAGTATGGTAACTAATCTTAATAATAAGGAAAAACGAAGATCATATCTAAAGTAGGTTTATTTTATAAAAATGTTCGTGATATTCGAACAAATAATAATAATGTAATGGGATTATATTTCCATAAGATTAGGTATTGTTGAATCGTACAAATCTTTTAATTTATTAATATCCAAAGATACATCTTGATTTTTCAAACCTTTTATTATGATCCTTGGTTGATTGAGTATAACTCCTAATTTTATTACTTTAACATTAAATTCAGTCGCGAGAAGCAAAATATCATTTAAGCTTGCAGGTTCAGTTTCTATAATGAATCTACCAACTGTTTCACTAAAAAGCAGCTCATCATCTCTTAAACCATTAGCATTATAGTTACTCAAATCTAAATCCGCTCCTAGCTTGTTCTTAAAGCACATTTCAGCAACAGTTA
The DNA here is from genome assembly GCA_019894855.1 of Promethearchaeota archaeon. Classification (GTDB taxonomy): domain Archaea; phylum Asgardarchaeota; class Lokiarchaeia; order Sigyniarchaeales; family SOKP01; genus SOKP01. The sequence continues at coordinate 1,275 of JAGXNS010000090.1, read as the reverse complement.
TAATAAAACCCCCTTTATTTACATCGTGGTTTGCCTTAATTAAATTTCTATCGTACATTGCTGATATGAAATTCCATTTAGCTCTTGTTTTATCTTCATCAACTTTAGGGGGAATTCCACCTTCAAGTCCATGAACTACCGAATGATATTCTGAACCGCCAAGTTCAGCCTCTGTCTCACCAAGAATAAGAATGTCATTTCCTGCCTTTTTAAAGGGTAAAGTGATTATGTTGTCATATCCCTCAATTAATCCAACTATCATAATCTGAGGTGTGGCTTTGATTGCAGTCTTAGTAACTTCATCCTCGTTATAAAAAGAAACGTTCCCTCCTACTATTGGTATTTTTAAAGTCCTACAAAAATCGTTCATTCCTTCCACAGATTTAGAAAAATACCAGAACGATTCCGGTATCTCTGGATTGCCAAAATTACAGCAATTAACCATCGCCATGGGCTTCGCTCCATTAGCAATGACATTTCCGCATATCTCTACTAACCCTCCTTTAGCTCCTTCGTAAGGGTCTAGATAACAATGTTTAGAATTTACGCCCACACTCGCAGCTATGAATTTATTTGTACCTATTATTCGTAACACTCCCGAATCGCCGTCTCCACATTTTACTACCGATCTTACACCGACTTCGTGATCATATTGGCGATAAATCCATTCTTTACTGCAAATATTTTCGGAAGCAATCAATATTTCTATTATTTCTCCGATTTGTTTGCTTGGTTCAGGGGTGGGTTGAGCGAGCAACATATCTAAATACTCAGGTCGCCTTTCTTGTCTTTTAAATGTTGGAGATACAGAAAGTGCTCTTGCAGGAATGTTTACTACAAGTTCATCTCCATCAAAAACTTTCAATACTTTTGAATCGTCCGTCTTCCCTATTACTGCGTGTGCCACTTCATACTTTCTAAATACATTAAGAACTGTTTCTAACCCTTCTGGTTTAACAATAAATGCCATTCGTTCTTGAGACTCAGATAGCATTATTTCGTATGAAGTCATACCTGGTTCTGCTGTAAAAACTTTTCTCAGTTTTATGTTTGCTCCGGTATTACCATCTCCAGTTAATTCGCTAGTTGCGCAAGTGAGACCTCCTCCTCCTAAATCTTTTAACCCTCTAACAAATCCCGTTTTCACAGCTTCTAAAGTAGCTTCGATTATCATCTTTTTTGTAAAAGGATCACCAATTTGCACTGCGGGTCTATCAGCTTCAGACATTTCAGTTAGAGTTCGAGAAGCAAATGTTACTCCATGAATTCCATCTC
>JAGXNS010000008.1:340-43258 GCA_019894855.1 Promethearchaeota archaeon | reverse complement strand
TCATATTCTGAGTTGATTTAAATCTCTGGAGCGTCCATTCCTAGAATCTTATAAGCTTCTGTGAAATCAAGAACAACATCAACTTTATACTTTAAGCCATCAATTTCCTTAGCTAAAAATATATTCTGCCTAGTAGCTTCTGATAGTGCTTCCTTTTCTTTTCCTTTTCCTATTTGACCAATACCAATAACCATTACATTGCCGTCCTCAGTTGAAGTCGCAAAGATACATAGTGTTTTATCAACTGTTTTATCGGGAGGATTTTCTTTCAACCATTCTATATATTTCTTTCCCAATTTGCTAGCTTGATCTGGAGGGAGAAAAATTCTATTTAAAAGTAAAGTAATAACTACCACCTCTTTTAATTATTAAATAATTTTTAGTTAGATTTCGTTGTGGGTGTAAATGTGATATTATAGTATTTAATACTTTACTTTTATGTAAAATTTGTATTGCATTTTATGGGTTTAGAAAAGCGAAAAACAAGCAACACGTAACTTTTTAATAATTATCTTAAAATTTTGCTAATAGATTTATTAAAATCCTAGTTTTAGTTGCTTTAAAAGCTCCATTAAAGATTCGGACAATTTATACTTTTTTAATTCATCAAAAAGCACAAATTTAGCGTCTAAGGCGTCAGAATCGGGTATAGGAAGTTGATCCTTATCGCCTTCAATTTGTTCTACAAAATAATTTATTAAGACATAATGATATTCAATTTTTCCCTTGTCATCGTACATAATTTTGTCTATAATACCTGCTAATTTAGACACCCGCACTTTAAAACCGGTTTCTTCAAAACCCTCTCTTTCTGCAGCGCTTTCAACTTTTTCACCCAGATCCAAGTGTCCTCCGGGAATTGACCAATAACCCGCATCGGGCTCATATTTCCTTTTCACTAGTAATAAAGAATTATTCCGGGTTAACAACACGCCAACACCTATCAAAGGAACAATGGGGTAGCGCCGTAATTCAAAAGGTTTTAAACCTTCTTTATTTGTCATTTTTAATAAGCTCTAAATTGTATTAATTATTAATACTCTTCAAAGATTATAAAGATTTAAGATTAATTAAACTATGATAAGATTGCTATGGTTAGACCAACTTACTGGCCTATAGATGGGATGCCTTATAAATCTGAACCATTTACTTGGATAGTTAAAGGGAGAATAGCAGCAAGTTGGTGGCCAGACCCACCTGTAATCAAAAAATTTAAAGAAGAACAGATAAATGTTGTTATAAACTGTTCAGAAATTGAAAACAGCAAAGAGATTCGAAATTCGTTTGAATTTTATCATATAAATGTTCCAGATTATGGATTACCTACAGAAAGTCAAATCGAAATTTTTTTGTCCATCTGTGATAAACATGAACTAAACAATGAATCAATAGTTGTTCATTGTGTTGCAGGTTGTGGAAGAACTGGACAATTTTTAGTCGCATGGGGAGCAAAGAACGGTTATATACCAAAGTTAATGGACCCCGTAAAATGGATAAGAAAGTACCGATCATGCAGCCTTGAGACTAAAGAACAAATGAATTTTGCTCGAAAAATGGCAAAAAAATATCAAAAGATCCGATAATGTAAAGTATTTATTGTACAAATTTTATTAGTTTACTAAATTTGTGATACAATAAATGCAGTATCACTAAAGATAGATTAACAATTCTAAACGATAGGCGCGCTCATGAACAAATCTGATTATGTTTACATGGTTTTAGATAATGTGTTGATCTATAATATTAATCTGTTTCCAGAATTTCAGGGCAATGGATTAAATGATCATCTTAATAAATTCGATGAGAACTATGTTAAAATTATAGCGGGATTTGATAAAAACTTCTTGGAACATTTTTTAACGGTTTCAAAGGGTAAATCTCAGAACGACGTAGCCGACTTATTAAAGAAGATGGAAAAAATTGCTTATATGGTTGGTCCTATTGGGAATCTTAGCTATATGGGAAGCGATCAAGTAGAATACATTTTAACGAAAATAAATGATCTCAAGATCAATGAAATAATCGAAGAAAAAATTAGCTTGGTAGCAGATGACCAACTAAGACAACAATTTGGTGGCGGTAATTACAACTCTTCAGAGGCACTAGAAAACCAATTGGCAAGCGCTGCCTTTTATTTAATGAACATGGGATATTCTCGAGAAGATATTCAAGAAAAATTTAACGAAGTGCGACAAGATCCTTCGAGATTAGAGTCCTTGTTCAACATACAACAAAGAGAAATTTATAATCTACCTTCGGAAATACAACAATCTTCCTCTACCTCCGCTCCAAGTCCTCAAGAAACTTCGATAGATCAAAGTAATGGCTTAAATGCATCAATTGCTCAACATATACAAGCGATTCATCAAGATATTACAGAAGAAAGAGCGCAAAAAGTTATTGCTATTCTAGAAGAGATAAAAGCACATGTTAAAGATGAACTCTCCGAACTTCAAGAGAAAGTATTTAGACAAATGCACCCCGATAGATTAACTCGTGCGCTTAAAGTACTTAAAACAACAAAAAGAAAATCAAAAAGAATGGATTTGTACATTGAATGGTTTACCGATAGTTTACTACTTTCAAAAATTGAGTTAAAAGTAGAGCATTGGCAAGTCTCATCAGCTGCAGACCACTCAAGTGCTGGAGTTTACACAGCAGGAATAGATTTTTCAAGATATGATAATATTGTACGGGATTTTTCCGATGCCAAATTAACTAAAGTAGTTAACATTTGTAGACGCATTTTACAGAAGCCAACTAAAAAAGCAATTCAAAAGCTTGGTCAAGATCTTATAAGCGAAACGGGGTTCGATGAACACCTTTATTTTACAGACTAGTTTCACACACATTAATTATTAACTCGCCTTAAAAACCGTTTTACCTCTTATAATAGTTTCAATTACCCGTATCTCTTTAATTTCATCTTTTGGAACTTCTAAAGGATTACGATCTAATAATGCAAAATCAGCTAATTTTCCCACTTCTATACTGCCTTTAATATCTTCTTCAAAAGCGGCGTATGCGGCATTAATAGTGTACGATTTTAAAGCCTCTTCTACACTTAGACATTCTTCAGGGACGAAGGAATTTCTTGTTACTAACGCATATAGCCCCAAAATCGGGTTAGGGTCTTCAACTGGACAATCTGATCCTGAAGCTAAAACAACACCAGCTTGAACTATTGATTTCATTGGATATGTATACTTGCATCGCGCTTCACCAATTCGTTTTGCTATCCAGTTGTATTCAGAATTAATAAAGGGAGGTTGACAAGAAGCGATAACACCATATTTAGACATATCATTAATAACATCTTCAGTTAGCATAGACGCATGTTCTATTCGATGACGGGGATCATTCCTAGGAAATTCAGTCAATAGTTTTTTATACAAATCCATAGCTATCCGGTTTGCTTTATCTCCGATTGCGTGAATTATAATTTGAAGTCTATTGTTATGAGCAACTTTCATTTTTTCATATATATCTTCTTCTTCAATTACGCAAAACCCGCATTCTTCCGGTGCATCAGTAAAGGGTTCAAACATACATGCAGTTTTTGCTCCGAATGAACCATCGAGATAAAGTTTTAATCCTCCTATTTTTACTCTACTATCAGAATTACATTCGTTTAGAGAGCTTTTACTTAATTCAATTACTTTTTCAGGATAATTAGTTTCTATAAAGGTGTAACAATCCTGCAAAAAATAGTTCTGAATCGATGTAAAGAGGGAAAATTCATCTGTTTTTCGATTGTTAGTTTTAGAACGAGCATCAGCATTGATTATACCATGAAATGAAGTTAAACCTTTTTGAGCTAAATTATTAGAGCCTTTTTTAGTAGCTGCAGTAATTTTTACATCATTTGGAATAGGAATTTTTTTAAAGATTAGGTTTAACGCATTTTCTGAAATGACACCAGTAAGATTGCCACGTTTATCTTTTCTGATTTCACCACCCTCGGGAGCGTGAGTATCTTCATCTAATTCTACCAGATTCAATGCTCTTGTGTTAGCAATACCAATATGACCATCATATCGTAAAATGAAAACGGGTTGATTAGGACATACTTCATCAAGATCCCATCTATTGGGTAATATCGGATCATCGAATCTTTCTTCACTAAAATTATATGCGACTATAAATTCATCTGTTTTTGTTTCTTCTGATAAAAATTTTAACAAAACCTTTAATTCCTTGAGACTTTTCACATTAGCTAAATCAGGATTCAATAAATGGTTTATATAACCCATCGGGTGCAAATGACAGTCAATAAAACCTGGAAGTAATGTATTTCCCTTTAAATCAATGAACTCACAATTTTCTCCCATATCAAGTTTAACAACTTCCAAGGTTCCCACAGAAGCTATTTTATCTCCTTTAATTCTTACAGCTTCTACATAAGGTTGATTACTATTGATAGTTATAATAGGTCCGCCAAACAGAATTTTATTATTCAAATCTGTCGTAATAAAGCACCTTCACTAAAAATTATCTTATTTATAATAAATTGATTTAATTAATTAAAAATTAATTTCTATGTAGAGCTTTTTATTTATAAGAAAAGTTTTTAAAATTTAGAATAATTCTAGTGGATTAATTGTTAAAATGTAAAATGTTTCTGCTAAATAGATTAGGCGAATAGAATATGGTAAAGAAATCTGACTTAAAGAAACTTAATTCCATCATGCAAGAAGGGAATGAATTTAAAAATCTTAAAAAATACAATGATGCCGTTGAAAAGTATTTAGAAGCTCTAAGATTCGTTGAAGAGAGAGTTAAAGAACCAGAGGAGCGCAATGATGAAACTAGAAACATTAAATCCCAAATCGACCAAATATATTCTGTGAAAATCATTGATATTATTGAAGAGGCAAGAAATTTCATAATAAATAAAGATTTTGATTCTGCTTTCAACACATTCGACGAAGCAGCGAGAATTGCTGACAAAATAGTAGATAAAGATATGAAAGATTATGATGTTAAAGAGATTAGTTATCTAATAAATAAAACAAGGATCGAAGAATCTCTCTTTCAAGCCATCCTAGTGAAGAATAAACAAGAGTTAGATAAAGCCATAAGCATGTTATACGACACACTAGACGCTGCAAAAGATTTTTACATGGAAGATTTAGAAGATCAAATGATTAAAAAAATTGAAGATACTATTAATCAAACTTTTTCATTAAAAGTTTCCACTGTAATTGAAAAAGCTAATCAATTTAAAGATAATGGTAATCTAGATAAAGCCCTTGAAGAATTCCAGCAGGCTTTGGAGATAGTTGATAAATATTTTGATTCTGACTTAAAAAACACAGACAAACAGAACTTAATATATTTAATTAATCAATTATACTCAGAGAAAATAAAAGCAATCATGGAAGATGGTAAAAAACTATATGAAGAAAACACTTTCGAGGACGCTGCTAAAAAATTCGAAGAAGCTATAAGTATCTCTAAAAAAATGTATGATACAGATTACAAGAAATCTGAAATACAGAGAATTAATTCAATGGCATCAGTAGTGCTAAATCCAATCTATTTGGAGAAAATTAATCCTCTCTTTAATAAAGGAAAAGAACTATCAATAAAAGAAAACTTTGAAGAAGATATAGTTGTAGTGAATGATGTATTAGACTTTTTTGACAAGTCCTTAGAATTGGCAGACAAAATGGCTGATTCAAACGAGAAGAGCGAAATTTTAAGTGAAATAACTAATTCTATTAACAAAACCTGCAAAATTCGAATCAAATTTATTAAAGAAAAAACTATTCAAAAAATTGGGCAACGAGATTACGAAAAGGCTATTAGTGATCTATATGGGGCAATTAGCGTAGCAAAAAGATTGCCAATCTCTGATGAAACTAACGAAGACTTAGAAGATTTAAAAAATACAGTCAACAAAGTGTATTTAGCTCAAATAGATGAGGTCGTCAGGGAGGGAACTAATAAATTGGCGAGCAAAAATTATGACGAAGCTATTAAAACCTTTAACAGAGCTTTAGAAATGACTAATAAAATGTACCTCACTCAAGAAATGGAAGAAGAAATTAATAAAATTAAAGGTTTAGTGTATCAAGCAGAATTAAAAGACTTAGTAGATCGTGGGGATTTATCTGAAGAAATCCAGAAATTTGAAAAGGAGTTAGATAAACTAAATAAAAAAATGGATTATGCAAAAACAATAGATGACCCTACACGTAGATTTCAAGAGATGGAGCTGATCAAGAAATCCATTGACGAGGTATTTTATTCTAAAATTAAACTACTAGTCGAACAGGGCGTCCAATTAGCAGAAAGTGACAATTTTGGTGAATCCTTTAAAAACTTTGAAAATGCAATTAATATTAATGATTCAATAAAAAGTCCAGAATTTAAAAATCGCATCGCTATCAAATACGAGTTCAAATTAAAATTGATTGATAAAGCTAAATTAGAAATTGAAAAACGATCTTACGATATCGCTATTAAAGATTGTAATAAAGCGATAGAATTAGATAGCACTTATATCGACGCTTATTACTACATCGGCATTGCAAATAACGAGAAACAAGATTATAACACCGCTATTGAATACTTCAAAAAAGCAATCGATCTCAATCCGAACCACGCAAAAGCTTGGAACCACATGGGTTTTAGTTACGAAAAATTAGAGCAATTTGATCAAGCAATAGATTCTTATAAAATAGCAGTTGGATTTGAATCCACTTATACTTTAGCACATTATAATTTAGCAAACGCATATAAACACGAGAAGCAATATGATGTAGCAATTGAATCCTATAAAAAAGCAACAGAAATAGATCCGAATTATGCATCCGCTTGGCTTTTTATGGGTTACACCTATTTAGATAAGAACGATTACTATTCAGCACTTCAAAACCTCGATAAAGCAATTGAAATTAAACCGGATCTTGGAAAAGAGATTAAATCCGTTATTGACACCATTAAGGAGTCAATAAAAAAGCTTGATAAAAATTTATTAGAGAAGTTCAACAATAAATAACGCTTTTCCATATAATACTTATTCTCATTTTGTGATAAAAGCTTTAATATACACTAATTTAACGATTAAGTAGTTTATAAAATAAAAAGTTTTTTACACACAAATAAAGTCAAAATAGCTTTTAAAAAATTTAAAAACTCATTGCTTTTAGAAACTTTGGCCATAGCGTCATTTTAGAAAGAACAGGTATTGTTGCGAATAATTTTTCTCCTACAAATCTGTCGTTATCAGTGTTATGTTTTGATAAATCTTGGTTAATATGTGCTTCGTACACATATTTTCTCACAGTCTTATTAGTATTTAATAGGTTTGAATAAGAATTCCACAGCGTTTTGGTCGAAGAACTCTCATTATAAAAGAGATATTCACAAGCATTGCCGTTTCTAAAGTAAGTGAACAAAACTCGGGCAACCTCGTCGTCGTATTTCTTTAATTCAGCTCTTGAAAAATTCGAATTATCTGCGAGTAAAGTTTTTAATAATGTAGCTGCAATATCAGCGCTAGCTAATCCACATAAGATTCCTTCGTAAAAGAATGCTGTAACTAATCCTGCCGCTTCTCCTAACACAATAACACGATCTTTTGAAAAGGAACTTATTGGATGCTTCGAAATGCCTCCACTTACAAATGGAATAGATTCGTCCCATTTTATTCCTTTCATAAAAGGTTGAATCTTTTGATAGTTCTTGAGAATTCTAATTAATTTACTTTTAAGCTCTGCGGGGTTTTCTTTATTTCCTAAGTATCCTGTTGCAATTCTTCCTTTTCCAACATTGAAGAAAAAGGGACCGTTCTGGCTAATTTTAGGATTTAAGTGAAACATGTACTGGAAGTTAAAATTTTCTTCTAAAAGAGACTCATCTGCGTAAATATTAGTATATATTCCCATAGATGAATCGGGAATTTCAAAACCAAGAGATTTTTGCAAGGGAAAGCCTCGAGAGCCGGTAGCTAGAACTAGAAGTTTAGTAGAAAAAGATTCTCCTTTGTTATTGATGACTTCAATGTGGTCAGAGTGCCGTTCAATTTTGGCAATACTTTCGCTAAATTGAGTAGTGCCACCTTGGTCTCGAAATTTATCGATAAGTTTTTTGATTAATATTTCTGTATGAGATATTTTACCGAGTGGTGCTCCAAATTCTTTAGAGTGTAATAGCCCATCATGTTTCTCGCTTTTGTAATTCAGCTGAACAAATGGTCGAGGAAATATCGAATCGTCGTTCCAGAATAAATCATCAACAAAGGGTTTGTTATGTTCAGCAAATATGTTTGTTCTCACAGGTATTTCTCGATCGTAGTCTTGTGCTTCTACAAGAAGCGTTTTTGCGTATTTTGAAGCTTTGTAAGCGAAGGAAGCTCCGGAAATTCCAGCACCAATAACAATAAAATCATACATAAAGTCCAAAAATCATTAACCATAAAAAAAGATTATTTTATTTTTCCGATTCTTAGAAATCTGGTTAATTATTAGAATTAATAAAAAAAATCAAATGATATTTTGAATTGTTTTTGTTATTTTTTCTAGATTTACTTCTGCCATCCCGAGAGGGACTGAAGACTCGTATAACACAACGATTAATAATGGATCTAACTTCCAAGGAATATCAATTATTCTCGAAAATACTTTTTGATTGTTCTCCAAACTATAAAACGTTAAAGAGTATTCAGTGTTTGCAATATGTCTAATTTCTAATTCTTTTAGAGAGGACAATAGTATATCTTGTGGTAAGGATGTAAAAATTATCTTTCCATTTATAGTAAATAATCCAGCTCCTAGAATTTCGTTTTCAAGAGTTAATCTTTTAATGAGCTCGATTATCTTTTTATATAATGGTTGACTTGAAGATAACTCATCGTCCCCTTTTATAATTGAAACAATTTTGGCATCAAATTCACTATTATGGATTTCCTCGTAATCTTCAACAATGTTATCCTCGAGGAATTCTTTAAAAACTTCTACAATGCTCGCTAATCTAGAGTTAATATATAATATATTGGCGCTTGTATCTGCTAGAATCGCGTAAATGTGCTCACCTTCAACCTTGAAAACTATTCTAAAACCACCCATTTCGAGGACTTCGGGCGTTTCTTTAGAAATAACGCTTTCAGAAAAGGAAAAAATAGCCGAAAAAAAGGGCGTTATCAGATTTGGTTCGATATTCTCAAAATGTTCTGTAATATTCCTGCTGTATAGGCAAGCTCCCGCCTTAGTCAAAATAAAAAGTGAGTGTAACTTCATCTTGAACTGCATTGAATGATAATTATAGAAAGTTATAGAAATTTACCCTTTTAAGTATTTTTAAATGATAACGAAGTTCTAATTAGTATAAAAAATAAAAAAAAACCATCCTTTTTTTCATAATCGTGATCTTTAAATAGAAACTTAAATGATCCCATATAAGAAAGTTGTGTGATCGTGTGGAACTATCTCACATCTTTAAAATACGCGAAAAAGCTAAGAAAATGACTGAAAACGACCTGAATAAAATTAGGCTAAGAAAGGCTGAAACGCTGTTAAAATCTCAATCCATGCCAAAAGATATTGTTAAAATCCATTCGGCAGAAGAATTTGAAAATCTGAAAAAGGAGTACCCCGATAAGATTTTAATCGTAGACTTCTGGGCAGTGTGGTGCAGCCCCTGCATGATGTTCGCTCCGGTTTTTGAAAAAATACAGAAGGAGCACTATCAAGAATTTATATTTGTAAAAATAAATGTTGACGAAGTTGGTTCTATTGCCCAAACATATAGAATTACGGGAATTCCAACAACGATGTTTATAAAAAACGATGAAGTAATACATAAAGTTGTTGGTGCTGTTAACGAGGAATATATTAGGAAAGTATTAGAAAAGTTAAGATCGTTTACTTAAATTTTTTTTTTAATTTTGTAAGAAATAGTTATAAACTAATTATTTTTGGTGAATATCCTTGGAAAGTATATCAAAACAATTAGAAGATATGGTCGAAGAGAAGAAAGTTTTCAAAAGTGGAAAGCTGTTTAAATGTATATTAGGACTTAACGTAATAGAATCAAACGTTTTTTCATATTTATTAAAACACGACAACGTGACTACTATGGAATTGACGGGTGAATTTAAAAAAGATAGAAGTTCAATTCAAAGAGCTTTAATGCAGTTGAGTGCTCTCGATATTATAGAGAAACGATCAATGTCGCTAAAAGAATTCAACGAGAAAGATGGTAAAGAAGGAACAAATAAACGCGGATACTTATATGTTTACGGTGCCAAAGATCTTGAAATTGTAAGAGTTCAATTACGCGATTTACTTGACAGGTGGTATAAATCTATGGTAAAACATATTGAAAATTTAGATAGTATTTTTGATTGCTACGAAAAAGATGGTGAAACTTGCTAAACGGTATTTTATTAAATATCTACTAACCATTTAGTCTAGTGCAATATTCCCTTATTACCTACTACTTATGTCTACTTAAAAAAAAAGAAATTAGAAGGGTAGACTTATTAAAGTTACCCCTAATAATAAGCCAAGTAAATACGCCACGATAACATAGAGTATAAAAGCAAGGATGGTTACCCCTATTGCTCCAAAGATTCCAGTATTATGTCTTGCACTAATTAACAACCACGCCGCAATTAAAACAATTACCCACGCTACCCAAGTACCTAGGAACAAAAATGTTAGTGCATAGATAACCGTTATTACGAAAGAAGTTAAAAACACTGATCCAAACTCCCTGTGCCTAGCACTACTGAAAAAACTCAAAGCTATTTTAAGAAATATCGCCATTACTATTAGAAAGATCACGTAAAGGAGAAGAAACCACATTATTTCTTCAAGGGTGCCAAATGTTTGAGCCCAATCTTCGTTAAAAATCTCAAATATCATTACAGAACCTCATTTTTATTTATAATAATTTAAAATATCTTTAAATATTTATTTCTATTTATATTTTCTAGAAGTCTGATTTGATAAATATTGTTACATCCAAGAAGCAATTTTTGGAGTTTTAGCCAGAATGTCCACAAGATCGTCGTATTCAATGCATTTAATTCTAGGATCGACCGTACTTGGTTCAATTCCTCGTGCTAGAAGATCGGGCGTCATCGCAAAGACAGATACTGAAAGGCTTAACAATTTATCTAATGAGTTTGGTATTGTACCACTTTGCGACGTTCCTATTACTCCATCGTGAATGAGAACGATTGCAATACTAACATTATTTTTAGTCTGTTCACTTACAATACTCAACAAGTTATCTAGATACGGTAGTTTTCTCGTACTAAACCCAAATAAATACGCTAACTCTTCGTTCACTTCTTTTATACACCCCCTAAGATATCAATACCTATACGTTACATCTGCTTTTAGAATAAATTTTGAAATTTCTTTATTGCTTGCTACTTTTACATTATCAAATTCGACTAAATCTGATTGATTTATTCCCGCAATCTCTAATGCAGAGTCTAACACATAAACATCCAGATCAGAAAGTTCCATCATTCTAAATATGTTCGAAGGGGCATTCATATTAACCTTCTCGGGGTCAAAATTCTTGGATAAAAAGTAAACTGAATCCCCCATAAAGATTATCTTACACTCTTCGAGATCGCCTACTGCCATAATTCCCGCACCCATCCGGATTGCTTCGATAGCTGAATTCTTACCGATTGGCGAATCCTCGCACAAAATTACTACTGATTTAACCATACAATCACCCTCCAGGACCAAATACGATTACTCTATCTGATTCCGCCATCCATTTTGATAAATCCCCTAAACCTACTTGACTAGCATTCTCGATTAATTGTTCGGGTTTTAAGCCAGTAAAGTTCATCCAAGTACTACAAGCAAAGAGTTTCATATTATTCCCATCTATAAAATTCTCGAGCCGTTTAGGTAAGTCTCTCATTGACGAGCTTAGCTTTAAGTCCCGTTTGGCACTATACACACCACTTCCATAGAAGTAAATACCCAATATTTGATGACCTTTCTTTAGGATTGCTTGTCCTAAGTTAAGCATAGTATCGAGTGCTTCGAATTTATAAGGCTCAGCGCATACGACAAAGGTAAAAACAACCATATTAACAAAATAAATTTTTTTTGAATATATAGTTAATGCTAATATTTACATCAAAAATAGAAAAAGAAAAAGAATTGTTTAGTTATTAAACTTTCATAAAATAAAAAAGAGAATTTTAATCTCTACTCTGATTCTCATCAACCAAGCGGCTTTTGAAAATCAAAAGAAGTGCTAGTAAGCCAGCAGCAAGCAACGCTCCTATCAGATAATCGGGTGTAGCTGTTCGAATAATCTGTGTTGGAACATTTATCGTTATGATACTTAATGCCGCGACAAATGCTAACCACCATCCATTCTTCTTACGCTCTGCCATCAGGGGAATAGAACCAAAAAGCATGAGAACAGCAATCCAGTTGATCTCACCGGACATTGTTAATATCCACCACTCTAAGCCATCGAAAAGAGGAGCCGCTGCTCGTGTGAGCAACATTCTTTGTGCTCCAATACCTATAACGAACGCGTGTGTAGCCAGCATGCCGATAAATGTGAACGTTATTAGGTTCCCTATTTTTTCAAGAGTGCTATCATATCTATGAAACAGAAATACGCTTATGTAGCCCAGTAATCCAACGAAGCAAATAAACAGAGGAATCGGGAGACCTCCCACCCAACTTATGTAAGGGAGAAACATAAACATCCCACCAACGGCTGCCACTGCATAAGCAGTTAATTCCACCTTCCTAGTCCATTCCTTACCTTTATAGATTGATGGGACTATGGCTAATAAAACAATTCCCGCTACATATCCTAGAGCTCGCCATAGGGGATAAAATAAGGAAAAAAGATCAATCCCACTAGCGAACTTAGGGTCAGCAATGAGAAGCTCATTTAAGATAGCTTCCAGAGATATCTGCACTAGAATAGGCGCAACGAGAAGCATGAAGAGACCGACTACTACAGCTATTATACTTTTAATTAATTTTGGAATATTAGATTTTTTCATTTATGTACCACGAAATTATGTGTTTTTTTGTTTTTAAAATATAATTTTTGTTAATTATAACGTTAAAGAAGTAGATAAAGATATTACCTTACCGGTAAAGTTATTTTAATTAACTTTTGTTTTTATATAATAAGGCTGTAAATAAAAGATACAATTGTTTATAATTAGTTATTTTCATTATCTTTTATTTAAATATTTAAATATTGCTTTTGTTTAATAAATTTTAACGATTTGAAAGAAATATCTTATTTCGAGTAAGGGTTTTTTTTTTATATTAGATAAGCCTAATATTTATATCTCTAATTCACCTTTATTTTCATAGGAAACTTACTTTAAAATACATTATATGGTGATTAAAACACGATAAATCAGATATCATTTGTTGACTTATCAATTCCGATATTTTTAGCACTGAGGGAAGGATTAGAAGCGGTATTAGTAGTAGTAATAATTTTATTATACTTAAGGAAGACTAACCAAAGGATCTATTATAAATACGTGTATTTAGGAATAATTCTAGCTATAGCTGCGAGCGTTGTATTTGCTATAATATTCTCAACAGTATTTGGTGGATTTACTGGAATACTTGAAAAAATTTTTGAGGGAACTACATTTATTATTTCAGGGATTTTCATTTTAACCTTAGTTTTATGGGTTAGCAAGGAAGGCCCTAAGATGAGAGAAAATCTCGAAGGAAAAGTAGAAGAATCTATTAATACACAAAAAGTATTCTCAATTTCGATAACCACATTTATTATTATAATTAGAGAAGGAATTGAATTAGTTCTGCTCACATCTGGTGCTGCATCTATAGGCTCTTTAAATCAAGTAAGCGTTATATTAGGATCTATCATTGGCTTAGTAATCTCGATTCTCATTGGATTATTAATTTTTTATGGTATAAAATCAATAAACTTGAGATTATTTTTTAAAATAACAAATATAATGCTAATATTATTCGCTGCTGGGCTAATTACATATGGAATTCACGAATTTATTGAAGCAGGAATAATTAATCCGATTATTGGAGAAGTATGGAATATTAAACATGTATTACCTGAAAGCTTTCCCGATGGAAATCCAGCAACCCCTGAATTTTTGGAGATTATAGGTGCACTACTAAAAGCTCTCTTTGGGTATAATGCTAATCCTGCTTTGCTAGAAGTAATTATATATCCGGTATTATTAGTTTCAATTAGTATAATTTCAGCCTTGATATGGAAACGAAATAAATATTAAAAAATTTTATCTATTTTGAGCTATACACTATAGAGATTCTTTTTTTTTTTAATTTTATATCTTAAATTAAACACTTTCTTACAAAGAAGCGTGATTTTGTTAAAAAAAGTTAATATATTCTCAAATTGTTATTTCAAAAATGCTCACGCGCTTATCGATTAAATCTTTAGATTTTTTAATAAAATTTTCATCTTGCAGCTTCTTAAGAGCGTAGGCAGTTGTTCGTTTTGGAAGAAGCGTTTTTTCGATAATTTCTTGCTGTTTCAGAGGACCTCTTTGCTTCAATAGATATAAAATAAACTTACTCGAGGGAGATAATGAAAATAAATTAGTTTTTTGTTCATAATCTCCTATGAAGTATTTATCTTCTACTATCATGAAATCACCTATATTAAAATTATTTAGATGTTATTATTTTGCTCAGTTTATAATAAAATTTATGTATATTTAAGATTAACGCTAATGGATTAAAATAATTTTCTAAATAAGGCAGTGTTTCAATTAGATACAATTTTGAAAAAAAAGTTTAAAATTGAAACTTTTCAAACCTATCAACTACTGATGAAAAAGAGAATCACGCTATAAATTACAGCAAATTTACCACGATCACGCATAATTTATCTAATAATAACTCCCTGCACTCCAAATCTTATTGTTTTTATTGTTTTTAGCAATATCATAGATTAAAATAGATTCATTGGTGCGCAATGGGGTAAATATAAGGCTTATTGAATCAATTTTCTTTTCTTATCAGGGTATCTAAAAGTTTTCCTTACTTTGTAAAAATCCTAGATTTCTATAATAAATTTAATAGAACAACAATTATGCAAAACTTGCACATATCTTTATAATGCTCCATAGTGTTATTTTTCTTCAAAAAAGGAAGAATATTAATTCAAATTAAACTTGAACTTCGCCCTTAGCATTATAATTAAAAAATCTAATTTCTTAGTATAACTTTTATTTGAATTTGGTTCTCCTTTACTCCTTTCTATCTTTGTTTTTTAAAATAGACGGAATTTGATATAGAAAGCTAAAAAAAGTCAAAAATAGAATTCTAAACTACTAATTATAATTTATTACTGATAAAATTCACAATCGTCTAAAAGTTGGGAAATGTCAATCACTTTTATCAGAGAATTATCTTCGTTTGCTACTTGGAACAAGTTATTCTTACAAAACACGCATGAACTCACCAAAGCCTCAGCGTTCGTTTCTAATGCCTCTTTCAAACGATCCTCACGTATCCTTACCATACACGTACGAGTCTCATTTATTCTATCTCTTCCGATCTCGCCAGCGATATCTCCATACAGAGCTTTAACTCCGCCTCCTGCGCCACAACACCAAGACATGTCTCTATTATGTTTCATTTCAAATAATTTTATACCTTCAATCATTCGAAGTAATTCTCGTGGTTCTTCATAAACTCCACAATATCTCCCTAAATGACAAGGGTCGTGATAAGTAATCAACAGAGGGTCTTCTTTTGTTCGTTTGGTATACCTTATTTTTAGGTTCTTCTCTTTTACAATTTTCAAGGCATATTGCGTTAAATGAAGAAGATCAAAACCTAAGTTTCCTCCAGCAAACTTCGTATATTCTAAAGTAAATGTCGAAAAGCATCCTGAACATGAAAAAACAACTTCAGAAACCCCGCTTTCACGAATCATGTTATAGTTATGTTTAACGAGCTCTAAAGCGTCATCCTCTAATCCTGTCCGAAATAATACCGATCCACAGCATCTTTCTTCCGGAAAAACAACAAATTCAATTCCCAGCTTTCCTAAAACTGAACTTGTTGCATTGACCAGTTCTTTATTTCGATAAGACGATGTACAACCAACAAAGTAACCAACTTTATGGATTTTTTGTTTTCTTGCCTCTATATCTCCAGCTGCAAGTGTATTATCAATTTTTGCAAGTTCTTCTTTTGCTCGTTCATAAGCTAGTTTACCTTCTTCGGAACCCTCACACCAATTAAACCTATCAGTATGTTGTTCAAGAAAAGGATTATTATTGTCAAGTATTGATTTTCGAAGCCCTATTAACTTTTTTGGCATGGCACCCTTTTTAACAACGGTTTTACGAAAATTCTGAAATACTTCAAGTGTATCAATTCCTACAGGACAAACTACTTTACAATTCCCGCAGAGCATACATCGAAAAACAGAGGGTATTATTTCTTCATTATCGAACTTGATATCCTTACGATCTAATGCTTTAATAATTCTATTTCGTCCCCCAGCATAATCAGTTTCTGACCAAGAAGTATTGTAGACTTTACAAACATGACGACAATACCCACAATGAGTACAACGATCATAACCGAATTTTTCTTCTTTTTCTTTTGTTTTTGGTTCAATTAAATTCTCTCTAGACGGAGAAACTAAACCAGCAACTGGTGGACCTGTTGTTACAACATTGCGAATGTCCTTTTTATCTTTACCTTCACTCATATTTTTAACCTCTGTTCTTTTTATTAGTAACCAATTTCAAGAAAAGGTTTTACATAGTTATTTTTAATTGTTATATTTTATTTGAGCCATTCTTTTATGATATTTGCTCGTCCCTATAATTATTCTAATATTTAGTTAAAAAATTTTATATAGTAATTTTGCTGTTGTAAAGAGTAGTGAAATACGCCAGTGTTTCATTCTAGCTTTAACTATACGATAGGAGTTAAACAAATCTTTAGGATCTACCTTTTTTTTCAATATTTTCCTTTGATTTACAACTTCACGTCGATATTTTAGCAAATAAAAGGTATTAACTATCCCAATAGTGTAGAGGCTATCCCCTTGTTTAAAAGATTCCATTGACAAATCGTGCAAAAATGCCTTGACAGAAAAAAATTCGATGGGTCTAGTAATATCTGAGAGGCCAAACACTTTTACTCGGCTCCATCCTTCTTCCCCAGAAATCGTATAAGTTGCAATAGGAAATTTATACTTACTGGCTCTTTTCAAATAACTCTCATAGAAGGACAATAGATTCTCATTTGAAATCCAATATTCTTGGAAGATAATATTCCTACTCGTCCTTCCTATAGCTACTTCAGCATCACTAATGTCGCGCCATTTTTCTTTTAAATAAGATTCATCTACTTTGATACCTTTCAAATTTTGAGCTAGGTTCTCAGCCGCTGAGATACTTCTAATAGTTACTTCGGGATCATCGTAATAAACGGCCCAAACCAACCAATCCTGACTTGGAAAATTGATGTGTGAGTATTGTTCAAATTTTCGTTCTGAAATAGAAAGAAAAAATGGTTTATCCGGTACTTTACTTAGTAGGGCTTTATAATAATTAACTGCATCTTCAAGAGAGGAAAATCCATAGCCTGCAATCTCTAACGAAGTTTGTAAATTTGTAAGAGATAACTCTACCTCTGAGATCGCACCGTATATACCATAAGTTCCAGTGATATCATCAAGTGATATTTCTCCATTCGAATCCTTCGAAATATGTTCGACTTTCCCATTAGGAAGAACTAATGTTAACGATATGATTGAATCGGCCATTGTACCATACTTTGGCACCCCGATTCCTGCTTTCCCAGGCGTTGCAATGAAACCACCCACACAAGAAGTTTTGAAACTAGTTGGGTAAACTTTAGGTGCAAGCCCGTAATCTGAAAGTTTCTCCATTAGATTTAACCATGATATTCCCGCTCCTACTCTAACCGTCATTTTTTCAGTGTCGATGTGCTCAACTTTGTTAATACGACGCATATCAATTATCACGCCCCCCATAGCTGGAGTTGCTGAGGAAAAGCATGATGTACCGGCAGCTCTTATTGTTATAGGTAGTGAAAGTTCCCAACACTTCTTAATTAATAGGGATAAGCTCTCTGTATCAGCAGGTCGAACAATGATACTCGCAAGATAATTTTTTTTAAATTTGTAATGATACGAGGGTAATGATGTAAGGTCAGCAGATGCAGATTCAAGTTCGTATCTATTAGTGCTTACATGGTATGGGGAAATGAATTCTTTAACAATTTCCTCGAAATTACGCTTTTTTCCCCTTTTCTTTACTTTGCTCGGGCTTCGAGTTAACTTCCCGTTTACTTTTTCCTTAGTTATTGTCTCATTCATTTTTTTAACACTTCCATTTAAAATAAGGGAACTAATATAAGACCTAAAAAGAATCCTGTCCACCAACAAATCAAAGTAATATATCCTGTAAGTTTAGCGTATTTACGCTCAGCAGCTATGCCAAACAACATGCTAAGAAGTCCTGTAAATAATCCCACTGCACCTAAAATGATATGGATTACATGAACGGGGAAAGGATCAAAAGAAAACCAAATTTGGATTAATTCTTCAAATGGAAGCTCATTTTTATTGAGGGTAATCAAAGAAATAGCATTGATCAATGTTAATATCCAAGAAGCTCCACTAAATATTCCATGGATTTTCACAAATTTGTTTTCGTTTATTAATACGAGGATAGTTCCAACAGAAAGAAGTAACAAAGCAGACATGCCGAGAATTAATCCAAAGTGATCGAATATTACAATCTCAGGTTCAGGTTGGGCAACTCCTCCAACACTAAACCCAATTTCTATATATGCAAAATCGGGTGGTACACCGGAGGCTGATGAGTTGTCTCCTGCTAGTATGAAAAGATTGTAAAAACCTACTGTTTCAGGAACTGTAATATTAAAAGTAATAATCATCACATTTGGATTAGAATCTTTATCTTCTCCAGAGTCATCCCATATTTTATCAGTAGTAGGCGTAATCATTAAATGCCCATTTTGCATTATGCTCGTGTTTTCATTAGGAGCTTGAACAAATAAATTGGTTCCAGTGGCAGTTATATTAAAAACTATAACATCAGAGGGATTTACGGTAATGGTGCCACTTATATCAGCTGAAATTGTATATCCTCCGGGCACTGTATGGCAAATTTCATGGTCTAATTCTTGACTTGGATATGCACTTCCATTCAGGAACAGTAGCAATAATGGTAAACTAATCATTATGATAAATAGCACAAAAATTTTCTTTTTCATAATCCTTACATCGTATTGTAATAATCTTAATTGATGTTGTAAAACAAATAAAGCTTTTAATTAAAAATTATAAGTGGATTTTAAATATTGATGCGAAAATTGCACCTTTTTTCTAAATGCATCCATAAGAGAGAAAGTGTTAAGTTCTAATTTATAAATTTTTATGAAAATCTTTTTTAATTCAAGGTTTTTTTTTTTAGTATGAAGTTTGATCACTCTTCACTCAAGAAGATATTACTTATTGATTTAATTGTGATCCTCAGTATCGTTATTGTTATTCCTCTCGTTTTAGATCTATTCGGGCTAAATATCAAAATATTAGTCATTTCATTTCTTGGGAACATCTTAATCATCTCTACTATCTTAATTACTGCGGTAGATCTTTTTTATCTTCTAAAAGTTAAAAGAAATATTTATCTTTTATCTTCTTTGAGCATGACTTTCTCAATTTCTTTATTTTTCCTCCTTGAATATTGCTTTGTTAACGACTACTTTGATATTATATATGTTTGGAGCTATAGTGAAACTACTCTCCCACTTATATACAAATTTGTAGCAATTTGGGCTGGCGAAGCAGGTTCAATCATGACTTGGATGGTATTTAATACTATAGTTATTTTCTTCTATAGGCTCAAGAATCAAAATAGAGATGACGCTGTCTTTATAATGTCAACTATATTATCTATGCTAATTTCTTCGGTCTTTCTAATAATTTTATTTATCTATAATCCCTTTCAAATAGAGCCTCCAATTATATTTCCTAACGGATCAGGTTTAAATCCTCTTTTATTGTCACCATTTATGATATGGCATCCCTTATTTACATTTATAGCTTACTCAATTTTCTTAATTCCTTTTACTATTTCAATTTTTAGGATGGTAAGTCCAAATCTATCGTTACAAAATACATATCAGAAATCTTTTTACGATTTTAGCTTGAAGTTTGGATGGTTAGTTTTGACTTTAAGTATAGGATTGGGAGCATATTGGGCAAAAATAGCATTGACATGGGGTAGGTACTGGGGATGGGATCCTGTTGAAACTGTTTCGCTTATCCCTTGGTTCTTTAGTACAGCTTACTTTCACACGATAACCTTTAAGAAAATTAACAGTAAACTTGTAAAAATTAATGTTATATTGATTTTTTTATCAATAGTTTTTTCTACCTTAATCACGCGAGGAGGAGGCTTAACATCATTGCATGCCTTTACAGGCGAAAATAATCTTATTATTTGGACTTTAATAGTTGGTTCTATATTAGTTGGTTTTTCACTTTATGTGATTTATGACACATTGAATTCTTTATCTGAAAATTTCAAGAAAACAAGACTCTTTTTAGATTATATAAGTTATTTATGCTTGTTTATGCTTGCCTTTGTTTGTACATTTGGTTTATTAATTTCTCCTCTTACATATTTCCTTTCTCTTTTTTCTAATATAAATGTCCTATATGTGGGAACAGATTACTTCATTATAACAACATTAATATTAGCATCTGTATTGGCTACATCATTAGTTTTTTGTTCTCTTTATGGGGCATATAAGCTTAAAGTAATAGCTATAATATTAACTATAGGAGGAATATTACAAACTATAATCTCCTTTGTGGTATTTTCCATTTCTGGTGTCTGGATAAATCCCGTGATCTCAATATTTATTATATCATTACTATCTTCAATTTTGAAACTAATAAAGGATTTTGACAAGGATACGAGTTTAAAGCAGTATTTTAGAATAAATTCGAAAACTTATGTACATATAGGTTTATCGTTAATATTAATTGGGACTTTAATTGAACCAGGGGCATGGATATTTCAAGATATTTTCTACATTTCGGGGTTTATTTTTTTCATGGGTGGAATAATTCCCTCTATTTTTATCTTTTTTTTTATCAGGAGAAATAAGTTAAAATGAAAATCTATGGAATAGATTAAGAAATGTATCTTTTTAGTAGTTGTCTTAATTTTAATTTGGATAGAACCTCAAAACACAATCGTTCAAAATTAATTCAAATTGAAACTCAATAATCAATTATAGTTTAAAAATGAATCTAAGGTCGATTTGATTGTTTAAATTAACCCGATTTAATAAAAGTTATAAATTATAAGAAATTTCTTCAAATTAAGTAAATTTATAATATATTTGATAAGTTCAAATTCAAAATGAACTTGTTCAAACTATTAAAAAAAAGAAATGCAATTAAGGAGCATTTAAATCTTTAGTTTTAAGGAGAAAAAGGGGTTTTAATGAAAATAAACAAGAAAATTTCATCTTTTTTAATCACAACCATATTGTTTTTATCGATTACGGGGCTTGTAATAGCCAGAACGAGTCAATTCAACGATTTTACTGGAGAAGGCCATTCAAGTTGCCATGGAAATATAACAGAAAGCACTAGTGGCTATGTATCTTTATCGTCAAGTTCAGGTTCATCCGTAGATCCAAGTGAAACTTTTACAATTACTATTCAAGTGTTAAGTTTCACTGAAGCTCAAGGGAATAGTATTGAAGTAGGTTTTCCTAGCGGATCGCCTGGTTTAGGTGATAATAAGGATTTTTCCTTTGATTCTACTCAACAGTCAGCTTCTATAAGTGGTTCTGGAGATTCAGTTACTATAGATTTTCAAGTTACTGCACCAGCAACGGAACAAACTTATACTCTCCATTCTGATGCAATTTACAGGGCGGGAGGTTCATCCTCATATTTTGCTCATGGAGATTTTATCATTACTGTAGAATCACAAAATACACCACCTCAATTTATCAATATTCTTGAGAGTAGCGATCCTTTAGAATTAGGTCAACAAGAAACTTTTCAAGTTGATGTTGTTGATTCTGAATCAAGTATTAGTGAAGTCTTTATTGAATTAGAAGGTACTAACTATTCTATGGTTAACACTGTTGGAGACACATACAATTACAATTGGACTCCAAATACTGTTGGCATAAAGAATTATATCTATTATGCTAATGATACAAATGGAAGTTGGAATTCAACAAATGGAAGTATTAACGTAATTGATACTACAAATCCAACCATGGCTAATTTAATTGAGAGCGCAGATCCTTTAGAGTTAGGTCAAACAGAGACGATTCAAATCAACTCAACAGATTTATCTGGTATCAGTCAGGTTTTAATAGAGATTGAAAACACAAATTACACGATGGTAAATATTGGTGGGACAATATGGGAATACGACAGCTGGATTCCAGTTACCACTGGATTGAAACTATATACTCTTTTTACGAACGATACTGAGGGAAATTGGAATTCTTTAACTGATTCAATAACCGTTCAAGATACTGTCCAACCCTCATTGACAAGTTTAGTGGAAAGTGCAGATCCTCTAGAGTTAGGACAGACAGAAACGATTCAAATCAATGTATCAGATCCATCTGGTATCAGTCATGTGTTAATTGAAATCGAAAGTGCGAATTATAGCATGAACCAAATTGATACAAACACGTATCAATTTAATACCTGGAGTCCGACATCAGTGGGAGTAAAAGGTTACAGTATTTATGCTAACGACACTAAAGGAAATTGGAATTCTTTAAGTAATTCAATTACAGTTCAAGATACTACTCTTCCGTCTCTTTTTAATTTAGTTGAAAATACTGATCCTATAGAGCTAGGTCAAGCAGAAGCGATTCAAATCAATGCAACTGATTTATCAGGTATTAGTCACGTACTTATAGAAATTGGTGGCGTAAATTACACGATGACAAAAATCAGTAGCGCAACTTGGGAATACAATAGTTGGACGCCATTGTCTACCGGTTTTAAATTTTATAACATTTTTGCAAATGATACTAAAGGCAATTGGAATACTTTAAGCGATTCAATAACAGTTCAAGATACAAGTCAACCTTCATTAACAAATTTGGTAGAAAGCGGAGACCCTTTAGAGTTAGGACAAACAGAAACGATCCAAATCAATGCTACTGATTTATCTGGTATCAGTCACGTGTTAATTGAAATCAGTGGTTCAAATTACACGATGACGAAAATTAGTAGTACAACCTGGGAATTTAATAGTTGGACACCAACAACTGCAGGATTAAAATATTATACTATTTATGCTAATGACACTGAAGGCAATTGGAATTCAGTATTAAATGATATCACAGTAGAAGACACTAAAGCACCGAAATATTCCGATTTAATTGAAAGTGCTGATCCGCTCCCACTTGGTCAGAATGAAACAATTTCCATTAAAGTTTATGACAGTCCAGGTTCTGGATTGAAGGATGTAATTCTAGAATATAACAATATTAATTACACTATGATTTTTATGGGATTCGACACTTGGTCATGGTCAAATTGGAAGCCAACATCCACAGGAATTTTTAATTATATCGTTTACATGGTAGATAATAGCGACAATTTAAATACAACAGCAGGTTCTATTGAAGTTATCATATCTTCGGGTCCGACAATTCAAAACATATCTAAAAGTGCAGATCCTTTAGAATTAGGTCAAATCGAAACTATTCAAGTTGATGTTAATGATACTGAGGGGATTAGTGATGTATTTATAGAAATCGGGGGACAAAACTATACGATGGCAAATATTGGTGGAATCATATATGAATATGCCTGGACACCTAATTTAATTGGGATGAAATTGTTTACAGTCTACTCTAATGATTCTTTAAATAATTGGAATCAATTAAGTGATAATATCTATGTTCAGGACACAACACCTCCAAATTATGAAAATTTAATAGAAAATAGCGATCCTATAGAATTGGGAAATATTGTAACAATTTCTATTGATGCTACAGACTTATCAAGTATCAATCAAGTTAAAATTGAATTTGATGGTGTGAATTATTCAATGTCTAATCTTGGAGGTAATACATGGGTAAATGATACATGGGTTCCTGAGGCTGTTGATATTTATTCATATACTATATTTATCCAGGATAATTCGAATAATTGGAATAGTACAGTCGGTTTTATTGAAGTAATAGATACAATATCACCGGAATTATCAAACTTATATGAAGAATACGATCCAATAGAATTAGGACAAAGTCAAACGATTCAGGTTAATATTACTGATTTAGCTTCTATAAGTTTGGTGTTGCTTGAATTTGAAGGAGTAAATTATACTATGACAAAAATAAGTAGCAAAACTTGGGAATACAACAACTTGATTCCAAGTAGTACGGGTTTAAAATTCTATTCAATTTACGCGAATGATTCGAGCAATAACGGAATTTCTTTAACCACGAATTTTACAGTTGTAGATACAAGCGGTCCTGTTTTATCTAACTTATTTGAAAATGTGGATCCGTTAGAATTAGGTCAGACAGAGACAATTCAAATTAATGTCATTGATTTATCTGGAATAAGTAATGTACTAATAGAACTTGATGGCGTGAATTATACCATGGGATTCATAGGTAGTAATACGTGGGAATATAATACCTGGACTCCAGATGCCTCTGGATTAAAATTTTATACGATTTACGCAAATGATTCTAACGGAAATTGGAATTCTCTGAACAATAATATTACGATATTAGATTCAAATGGCCCGGGTTTATCTAACCTATATGAAAATGCAGATCCGTTAGAATTAGGACAATGGGGAACTATTCAAGTTGATGTTAGTGATTTATCAGGAATCAGTCATGTGATGATAAAACTTGATGGTGTGAATTATACTATGAATCATCTAAATGGATCGACATGGGAATACAATAGCTGGATCCCAAGTACTACTGGATTAAAATTGTATACAATTTACGCAAATGACACGGAAGGAAATTGGAATCTATTAATCGATTCAATAACAGTTCAAGATACGATACAACCAGTATTATCAAACCTAATAGAAAGTGCAGATCCATTAGAATTAGGTGAGATCGAAACTATCCTAATTAATGCTACTGATATATCTGGAATAAATATGGTATTGATAGAAATTGGAAACGCTAATTACACAATGACAAATATAGGTGGCGTGACTTGGCAATATAACGGTTGGATTCCAAATTCCATAGGTACAAAATCATATACATTATATGGAAAGGATTCAAACAATAATTGGGATTTTGTGAGCAATAACATTACTGTAATAGATACAAGTTATCCAACATTAACAAATTTGGTTGAAAGTGCGGATCCATTAGAATTAGGTCAAGTTGAAACAATTCAAATTGATGCAACCGATTTATCAGGAATCGGTCATGTGCTAATAGAACTTGGGGGCTTGAATTATACTATGGTATATATTGGTGGAACAACATGGGAATATAGCAACTGGAATCCAACAATTATCGGATTAAAGTCTTACGTAATTCATGCAAATGATACAAGCGATAACAAAGTTTCATTGTATAGAAATATTACTGTTACAGACACAGTAGGTCCTACATTATTCAACATTATTAAAAGCGCAGAATCAATTTTCTTAGGACAATCGATATCTGTTCAAGTTGATATTACAGATTTATCTGGTATAAATGATGTATTCATTGAGTTTGAAAATTCTAACTATACGATGACCAATGTGATCGGAGATACTTGGAGTATAGATAATTGGACACCAAGCAACACAGGTATTTTGAGTTATACTATCTATGCTAGAGATTCACTCGGTAATTGGAATTTAATAAGTGATACAATTATGGTGAATATGCAAGGTGAAGACGGAAATAATGGTATGGCTGATGAAGATTTTGAATCAATTGTGGTATTTAGTACATTAGGTATATTAGGGGCTCTGGCAGTAGTTCTAGTAAATTCGCTTAGGCCAAAACGATTTCTTAAATAATAATTGTTTTTATTTTATTATTTTTTATTACAATTTTTATTCAGCCTTAAATTAACCTTTAATGAAGTTTATTATGAGCAATTTTAATACATTTTTATTAGAATGTGATAATATTTCTAAACAATATGGTTTTTTCTACGCTCTGAATAAAATATCTTTTCATTTAGACGAAAGTACTATTTTGGGTGTAATTGGTGCTAATGGTGCAGGAAAAACTACACTTATTAGAATCTTATCTGGTTTGACATCTCTAACTTCTGGTAAAGTTGTATTTAAAGGAAAGAATTATAAAACAAATGATAAATCTATCAAACAAATTATCGGAACATTAACTAACAAATCGTTTTTATATGAAGAGCTAACAATTTATGAAAACCTAAAATTTTATAGTAAATTATACTCAGTCTACGATAAACATACATTTAAAGAGAAAATTGAACATTACACAGAGCAATTTAACCTTTCTGACTGGATTTTTGAACCAATTAGTAACTTATCTACTGGAATGAAACAAAAAGTGGAAATAATCCGAATATTAATCCACGATCCATCAATACTACTTTTAGATGAACCTTTTTTGGGACTAGACTTCAATACTATAAAATTATTGATAAAAATTTTAAAAGAATTAAAGGAAAAGGAAAACCTAACAATGATTATTGCTTCTCATAATATTGAGGTTGTTCAGGAGATTAGCGACGCAATCTTAATTTTAAAAAGAGGTAAAATAAGTAAATTTGCTCTAAAAAACGAGATAGACAGAAGTAAAATTGAATCCTACTTTTAAGGTGCGAGTTGAGTGAAAACCAAAAAGAAATCTGCTAAATCTGACCG
This sequence comes from Promethearchaeota archaeon, assembly GCA_019894855.1. Taxonomy (GTDB): domain Archaea; phylum Asgardarchaeota; class Lokiarchaeia; order Sigyniarchaeales; family SOKP01; genus SOKP01. The sequence goes on along the minus strand of JAGXNS010000008.1, from coordinate 16,362 downwards.
AAAACTCTTCATAACAATTCTGCAAAAGGATATTAAATCCGAAATTAGACAAGCTAATGACATCATTTCGATTATTTTGTTTGGAATTATTTCAATATTTATTTTTTCTTCGTCATATAACACAATTAATCTAGGTGTTAGGATGCCTATTGAGATATTTGTTATTCAAATATGGTTGATTATTTTCTTTACGCTTATTTTTATAATGATCAAGTTATTTGTTCAAGAAAAAGAAAGAGGTACACTTGATGGGCTTACATCCTCTCCAGTTTCGAATAACATTCTTCTAATTAGTAAAGTTGTTTTTTGTTTCATTTTATTAAGTTTTATTGAATTGATTTTACTTCTTTTTAGTTTTTTTATCTCAGTTCCTTCGGTTCAAATTTTGAATTTTAATGAATTTTTGTATTATATTTTAATAGGAATTGTGTTACCTACTCTGGACATATCTATATGTGGGACTTTAGTTTCCGCTTTATCAATGTATTCAAAAAATAAATCTTTCGTCTTACCTTTATTACTTTTCCCAATAATACTTCCAATAACTTCTCCTATTATATCGCTAAATATAAGACTATTAGAAGGTGAATTAATTTCAATGGTAGTTATTGAAATTTTGTTTTTAGTGGCTCACGTTATCCTGATGTTTTCAATTTTAGTATTAGTTTCGGAAGAACTATTATCTGAATAGTATAAATTAGCTACATTGCACAAGAATTTGTGTTGCGTTTAAGTATAATAATTGATTAAACCAGCCCATTACAACTACTTGAATCCCATTCTCTACATCATCAGGAACTGTAATATCTGAAACATCAATAAAAATTTTATCATTACCTTGTGTTAAATTGAAATTTCCTCCTGAATACCCTTCTACTATTCCAATTACTTGAATTTCTTGATTATGGTATCTTGATGGATCTTCAAAAACTTGGGATATTTGAAGATAGGGTCTGAAATTGAAAATCAAAATTACTGTAATGATACTAACTGCTCCAATGATCCCTAAACCTGCAACAATTCGCGATCTTCTCACATTTAACACTGATTACTTACTTTGATTTAATCTATTAAGCCTTCTTTGAACTTTTCTTTTTGATAATTTAGGATATACAATTAGAATTATAATCAATAACCAAAATAGCACATAGCTTATACTTATTGTAGTTATATCTAAGATTAACTCGCTCATCTTCCTTCCTCCATTTTTATGTATAATTTTTCTTGTAACTTTTCTTTCGCTATATCTAACTCCTTCAATTCGCGAATCAAGTAGACAAATAGAAGAGTTATAGCAAATAAGTTAAAAATTAGAATAAAAAGTTTAATGGAATCCCAGTATATATTTCCTGGTTCGCCTGGATTGGGATTTATCAGAGGATGCAAACTTGTGAAAAGGATTGCTGAAAGGTAACTTAAAGGGACGGTCGGAAAAAAAACTATTCCCAAAATCGCAGAAAGTTTAGCTTTTTTCTCCCTATCTTCAATAAAGCTTCTAAATATTAAGTATGAAACATAGGAGAAGAATAATATTAGCGTCGTAGTTTGTCTTGCATCACTCCATTGCCAGTATATATTATTATACGAGCCAGAAGTCGCATTAAACCATAGCGATCCTGTTATTAACGTAAAGGCAACAAAAAAAACTCCAACTATTATGCTATTTTTTCCTAAATTACTCCAGTTCATCTTATTTTGTTTAAGATATAATAGATGACCTATCAAGCTGACACCGAATGAAAAGTAAGACAACCAAGCAGCTGATACATGATAAAAAAATATTATATACACAATTCTTTCAAATGATGCTAAACCAATAATCAAGAATAAATTGATTATCAATAATAACAAAGAAACTATAAGGAGATATGAGTTTTTTTTTAATCTGTAAGTCAATATTCTAAAACCTCACTTCTTTGGCTTTTAATTTTGAATTCAGTCGATTAATGAAATTATTTTGTTATATTTAAGAAAAACTAAATCATGCAGTAAAATCGTATTGCTCAAATTAATTAGAAGTTACCACATCCATCGCATTTACCGTCAAGATAGGCTTCACAATCAACACAAATATTACCGCAATTGTGCTCATTACTTTCGTTGCTAAAAAGATTGAGGGGAAGATATTTTGGTCTGATAAAATCAGAACCGAAAATTAATGCTGAATGTAATAATCCTTTTTTATTGGTTGGGCCACAGTGATTTACATATCTGTGTAGAACATCTAGACTCTGTCCAAGAACACCCATTATTAAATTATATTGACCAGTGACTTGTGCTAACAAAAAAACTCTTGGACATTCAGAATAGGAGCTCACTATACTTTTTATTTCCTCGTAGTTGCTCCATTCCATGAGTATGAACAGTGTTTTATAGTTAATTTCGTTAATATTGATATTACCTTGAACCTTAAGAATATCTTTGTCTTCTAACTTTGTAATTCTCTTAGCAATTCCTGTATGGCTCATAGTTTCGTCATCTTTTTTGAAGATAATGTCTTTTAAACTAGTTAAACTCTCTCGACCACTCTGATAGAGCGCATTTATGATTTGTTTGTCTACGTTATCAAATTGCATAATTTAATTTGGTTTAAAACTTAGTTTATTTCCTTTGTGATTGTTTATTTATGAATCATTTAATTATTTTTTCCTTAAATTTTAAAAATAAAATTTCAATTTATCCTTTAAATCTTCTGAAATTATAATTCATTAAGAAGAAAGATCACACTAGGTTAAAACCCATTTAAACTCTTCTCTTCTTAAAATGAAAATTAAATCTTTTGAAACAACCAATATTTATAATTTATACTGATTTTCCTATTTAGAATAATGTTCCGGCTCAGGATGCACTTCTTGTATAAATTTAAAATCAAAAATATCGCTAATTTTAAGTTCGTTTTTAACATAGTCCAAGTCTTTGAGTGTCCTTACGAATTCCATTGTAGATTTAACGTATCCTTCTGAAAGAGCTATACAATATTTAGGTGAAATTTCTAAGACCGCTGAAACATAACTTTTTGTTAAAATTTCAAAAGTGGTTGATATAATATCAGCTGCCTTGGTGGGAGATTCCCTAAGCATTAAAGAAGCAGCTTTATTATAATTTAAGAACTTTAACACTATTTCAGGCTCTTTGTCTATAATATCCTCATGAAAGAATATTCCATAACTAGGGTTATCCTTGCATAAAAATTCTGGAGGGATTATCAAATGAGAATCAAAAATTGTTGAAGCAAAAACCGCTAAAGCTGGTGTACCAACACCTCCGTCCATAATTCCTTTTTGCATATCTGTAGCTATAAATTCTGCTTGTTTATAATGTTTTACTTCAACATCATCTAATAGGTTGTATTTTTTTAGATAAAAATTAAGGATTACATCATGAATCGAGCCTTTACTTGGAACTCCAATAGTACAACCTTTAAATTGAGAAAAACAATCTGAGAGATTATTATTAAGGTGAGCCATTGTGTTATATTTTTTGTTAGCAACCATAATAGTCCCTTCAACATGACCTCCCGCTACACACTTGATTGGAGCTCCCTTTTCTATCCCTATAATAGCGGGAGGTAATCCCATATAGCCAATATCTAACTTGTTGTCTTGAAATGCTTTAACCATTGCTGGACCTGTACCAAACATTTTCCATCGAATCTCCATATTAAAATCATTATTTAAGTCTTTATTTCCCATTAATATGAAATTCGCATGGTAGGCTGTAGAGAGATGCCCAATCCTTAATTTATTTTTTCTAATTTAAAGCACCGATTTGATTAATATGTAATCGCACTAAGAATATTATATTTTCAATTTATAACCACAATAATTAATTTCTTATAATTTTTTTATGTTATTGAATATAATATTGAAATTGTAAAAAAAACTAACAGTATCCAAATGATTGATGTAAAAATAAATTTCTTATCGTTATTAGCGGATATTACCAAAATTAAAGAATTAAATTTATCGATCCAGGACAACTCTACAATTAAAGAGATTTTAGAAAAACTTATTTCTAAGTTTGGAAAGGATTTCGAAAGAAAGATATTAGATTCCCCAGATTCTTTAAGCAAATACATAATTTTAGGTTTAAACGGCAAGGATATTCGTACACTTGAAAATTTAGATACAGTTGTCAGTCATCACGATGAAATTTTACTTTTGCCAGCAATAGCTGGAGGATAAATAGAATTTGGTCAAGATAAAATATAATTTTTTGTTATCCTACGTTTAATATTGAACTATAGAAGGTAGGGTGTTAAGAATTCTTGAGTAGCTTTTTCTACTGTTAAATACTCGTTAAGGATGTTAGAACCTCTACCATATTTCACTTCTCCTTGGGGTTTTATAGCATCTGAATATCTCAATGTCAATCTCGCAGCAATTTTTATTACAGTCGCGTCAATGTTCCCCTGAATAAGAGTTATAGGCCCTTTTACATTGGAAGCCTCCATTATTATTCCATTTGATCCCTTTAGATGAACTAAAAAATTATTTTCTAACTCATTTCTTCCAACAATAATTTTAGCTCCGTTAAACCTGAAGTGTCTGCCATACTTTAGAAGGCTTACCCCATCCATAGTAGGTTTATTATTAAATTTAAGATAATCTCTCATTCTATTAGCAAATTCTTTTTCTGTAAGGAGACATCCTCCACATGCATTGTATTCGTTCAAAATTCCATGAGTTCTCGCAAGTTCCAACTGCTTTTTTCTACTCCTCCCTTTAATCCCTAATAGCCTTGATCTATCTATCAATCCTTTTTCTTCTAAAATAGTTGGTTTTAACATTAAAGCAGATAAAGGTCTAAGTAATTTTCCCTTAAGATTTGATTCTTCCTCGATTATCCTTAAAGCTTTAAGATTTTGAGACTTAGGTCTTTGATCTATGACTTCACCAGTAAAAATAAAATCAACATTAATTTTTTCAGCGAATAATTTTGCCTTCTTTAAAATGTAAATCCTACAATCAATACATGGATTCAAATTTTTCCCGTAGCCAAATTTAGGATTTTTAATTACTTCTAAGTAATCGTCTTCTTTTTGAAGAAAATAGGTTTTTATTCCTAACTTATCGTAAAGATTTAATCCGCATTCTGCATTTTGATAGGCCTTATCACAAATGCAAAACGGAGATTTAAAATTTAATCCAATCACTTCAATATTCTGTAACTTTAAAACCAAACAAGCAATTAAACTATCTAAACCACCAGAAATCAGACCTAACCCAATAGGGGGGTCATTTTTAATACCATTCAAGATTTAACTCACTGTTATTCATAGTTTTTTCAATATCATTATCCATTCCTGTTTATCAGAAAGGTGTTCTTTTATTTCTAACAATTCAGCAATATTTTGTCTTTTACAACTTTCGGGAATATTCTTGAGAGCTGCAGGAAAATCTAAATGTACTTCTAGAATCTTACCCTTCTCCAATTCCTCTAATGCTAATTTAGTGTAAACAAATGTTAATGGACAGACTTTACCTCTAATATCTAATTGAGAGCTGTTTTTATAATATGGTTTATTTGTACTACTCATTACAAGCATCTAAACCCCCATAATTTGCTTCTTCAACTAAATCCTTAGCATCATCCCCACAAGCCATGCATTTATTATCTCTGTGCACCTCGATAGAATCAAAACTGTTTCTTAAAAGATCTACGTACATTATTTTGTTTGTTAATAAATCGCCTATATTTAGTAGGCATTTCAACGCTTCATTGGCTTCTAAACAACCTAAAACTCCAGGAACGAAACCAATTACTCCCGCTTGTGAACACGACATACTTGAATCCCCCTCGGTAATATCGCCAAACACGCATCTATAACACGAAGTCTTATTTTCTGGAACAACAGTTATAATTTGTCCATGAAATCTTAATACACCAGCAATCGTGAAAGGGATTTTTAAATTAATACATGTATCGTTTATGAGCATTTTGGTTGGGAGGTTATCAGAACCTTCAATAACAAAATCCGAATCTTTAAGTAATTCTTTTGAATTTTTAGGGGTAATTCTATCATTAATTATCTCAATAGTACAATCGTTATTTAAGGAATTTAGTTTTTCTGTTGCACTCATAGTTTTTTTACTATCAATATCCTTCGTAAAATGAAGTATTTGCCTATGTAAATTTGATATTTCAACAGTATCAAAGTCAATTATTTGTAGAGTTCCAACACCCGCAGCAGCTAAATAGTAAGCAGCAGAGGATCCGAGAGCACCCAATCCGATTAACGAAATTTTCGAATTTAAAAGCTTTTTTTGACCTTTTCCTCCGACTTCCTTTAGCACAATCTGCCGGGAATACCTATTTATTTGTTCTTCAGTTAAATCCATTTGTATTCATCTTAAAAAAAATTTCTAAGAGTGAAATTGTTTATCATTATATTTAAAAAAAACTGCAATTATTACATTATTATTTGAAACAACGCACATTATAAAGAAAAAAATAGATTCTTAGTTAATCAAAATATTTTACTATTTCATCCAACGGTTTTCTGGGTCTCGCTTTTGGAATGTTGCCCGAAGGATATCCTAAGGGAAGAACAGTTAATAAAAAGTCTTTTTCGTGTAACCCTAATATTTTTTTTACGTTATCTCGGTTTACATTTCCTATGAAACAGGTACCAATTCCATAAGCCCATGCCGCTAAAGCTAATTGTAAAGAAAGAAAACTTAAATCATGCACATACCAATTTGGCTGTGCTTCGATATCGCCGACTAGAGCTATTAACACAGGAGCTTCTGCGGCAAACGGCCCAGTAGTACATTCCTTAGCTATTTGTGAAATAAGATCGCTGTTTCTGATAACATAAATCTTCCAAGGTTGACGATTTACTGCACTCCAGCACCATCGAGAAGTATCAAGAATTTTAGTAAGAATTTCATCGTCGATGGGTCGGGAATCATAGCTTCTTATGCTTCTTCTTTCTTTTAATAATCTTAAATCCTTATCCTCATTCATAATAAATCCTAATTTTATTTTATTTTTGAATAAAATTTTTTAAAATTATTTAATCTAATCGTTATAATTAATTACTTTCTTACCAATACTCCGATTTTTCCACCAATTTTTTGCCTTGAGTTGCCTTCCGCTACGTCAAACACGTTTTCGTCAATGAGATCGTAAATAGAATGCTTTAGAGTAATTAGAGGTATTTTTTGAATTTCTTTTAATTCAATTAACTCATCGATCGTAATAGATTCTCCCGGAGATATAAGGGATTTAATAAATTTCTTGATTTCGGCTAAATCTGTGGTAACGGTTAAAAGACCGTGTCCATTTTCTTTCATTACGGACACTTTCGATACGCTTATTTCTGACATCAAAAATTTGACCTGTTCTTCAAGTAGCTTAACTCTACCTTTTATCTCTGAAATCACATCTTTGCTTCTCTTTTTTGGTGTGGATTTTTGCTCGTAATATTTTTGAACTAATTGATCAAGTCGTATATCTTCAAGACCAGCACTATTTATTTTTGAAATTTTATCTGTTTTCTTATCCTTTTTGTTAGGTTTGATTCCAATTTCCTTTGCTAATTTATCCAATAAGTCAACGGTTAGATCGTTCAAATTCGCCATAGCAATTCATCCATTACGATTTCGTGGTGGCAAAAAAATCTGGGTTTAGGGAGTTATTATTTTAAATCAAATCTCCTATATAACTTTTTAATCTCGATTTAATAACTTTAGTTCATAACTTAATAAAATTGTTAAGATTTCAATTTAAATCTATTTCTATTTCTTTCTTAAAATCATTTTTACCAAGATTTATTATAAATGATTGTTACATCAAAGGTGAAGAGTACAGAATTTCCATAGTACTCTATATATGTTTGAAAGGTTTTTTTAATGGTTAAAGGAACAGTAAAGTGGTTTGATAGCCGAAAAGGCTATGGATTTGTAACTCGAGAAGATGGTGCTGGTGATATTTTCGTACATTTCTCTGCGATCAAAGGAGAAAGCGACGATTTTAAAATCATCTACGAAGGAGATATCGTAGAATTTGAAGTAACAGAAGGTGACAAAGGTCCTCAAGCAACGGATTTAACAGTTGTAGAAAAAGGTCCACGTCAGAGTTTTAGATCAGAAAGTCGTTATTAAAAATTAATGTAGAAGTTAATTTGGAACGCGTACAAGAGTAAGAAATATTCAAGGAAATGTCAGAAAAATAGGAGGAGATTTTTACTTTTTATTAGTTTTGATTTTTCCCCTTTTTTTTATTATTTTTTTTAACAAGTAAGATTGTAAGCATCAAATAGATATAAATCAAAATTATAATTATAATATAAAAAAAACATAATTGACTAAATTTTTAAAAGTGAAATGGTAATCCTTTTCGAATCCTTTGGCAATTTTACTACGGGACAGACATCTTATATGGCACTTGTCTCAAGAAAGTCCAGAGGAACTATTACTTTAACAGAAAAAGAGTTTTTGTTTAAATCTGAAAAAGACAAAATAATATTCCACTTGAGATTCAGCGATATTCAAAATTTCGAGATGAAAACAAGATTTCAGCTTCCAACCATTGAACTAGTAAGCGTTCAAGGAATATTATATACATTTTATCCTCACAAGAAAGAAGGAAGTTCACGTGCAACCTCCAAGAAAGCTACTACAGATCTTTTTAGACAGTTGACAAGATCGATATTCAAAAAAGAAAGCCCGATATTGTTTGAAATCATAGGCAGCTTTAGAGATTACGATTTAAGCGACGGAAAGACGGTGGCAGATTCTCTAAGGGGTATGATATTTTTAAGCGAAGATTTTTTATCTTTTAAACCGTTTACAGAAAAATTGATTTATCAAATACCAATATTGAACATTCTTAAAATCATAATTGACGGATCAAATATTGGCCCAGCGGTAAATATTCAAACAAGAGAGGGTAAGTCTTACACTTTGATGGCACTCAAAAAACAATTAAAGATGTATGCTAAAGATAAGTCAAAAACCGAAAAACTTTACGAACTCTTAAACCAAGCTAAAATATATAAATCGTCTGAGCAAATCCGTCTGGAAAAGGATGAGCAGGAAAAAATTGAACGAATCAAGTCGATGATGGAAGTTTCTAATCGTTTAAGACTTGACATGATCAGAGTTGCTTTAGACATGGACGAAAAATTATTCACTCAAAAGGTTTTCCAATGGGCTAAAGAATTTAACTTTTTAATCGATGGAGATTATTTAATTATTAACCAAGAGACTGCTAAGGAATTTATAGAAGACTTATCAGTGGGAGCGAATATCTTATCGCGTAAGGGGTTAAAAATAAAATGTCGATTTTGTGAGAAGTTAGTTGAATATGGCGCTAAAATTTGTCCTTATTGCGGAAAATACACTACTAATTATTAAGTATTGGACAGGCGTGTAAATCTAGTTCAAATTAAAACTAGTCTCCCCATTGAACAAGACGCTGTTCACCTTCAAGAGATCTTAACCGAGAAAGTTCTTGAGAAACTTCTAAAGTTCCAACATATTTTCCTGCGTCATCATGCATAGCAAAATATCTAATCATAATAAAAGCTTCTCCTGCTTGAATCCAAAATTCTGCTACCTTTTTTTCTCCTGATTTAAACTTCTCCAAAATATCCTCTACGATATCCACACTTTTGGGAGGATGGCATTTTTGAACGGTTCGACCAATGACACCTCGACTCCTTGGAAAAATTCGATCTTCTGTATCGGAATAATATGCTACTTCATCGTTCTCGTTTACAAAACTTAAGTCTACGGGTAGAGTTTTCAACATGACATTGATTTGTTCTATAGTTAAATTTCCGATGTCAAGGTTGAGAGCCCCTTCTGCTTTTTTAGTTATTGTAGGGAGGGGTTTATGAAGATCGGTATTAGTTACGGGTTTCCATTGGTCGCCAGGCGTAACTCCAAATACAAAGCCTATTTCCTCTTCACCTTCACGAACGCTAACCCAATCTGACTCACTGAAAAACTCCAATGTCATGGGGAAGAGAATATGTTCCTCTTTGTAAATCATATCCTCTATTTTTTGCAAAGCTAATTCTATTTCTTCACTTTGCGTTGATTTTAGCAAAGGGCGTATCTCATCGTGAACAGCCCACATGACTTGAGGTGGTCCAGAAATTTCATGTTTCTCAAGGATTGGAAATAATTGATTTTCTTTTCGAGCATAATGTACAGTAATCTCGCCTAATTTACGAAAAAGTTCAACTTTGTCGGATTCCGGGGCTGATCTGATTTGTCGTATTAAATTTGCAATTTCTAAGTTTTCTTGTAAATAGGTATGGATTGGGTGTCCAGGGATCGTTTCATACTCTTCTTTCATATTTAAAGAATCCCTAAATAATTCAACGTGTAAATCACTTAATTTTGTTATCTCTTTCGGATCTAAATGTCCTTCGTTTATGAGTTGCTGCTCCAACTGAGCGATTTCATAAGATGTTATGTCGCCAACAGCTTCTTTAAATTGAGCTTTTAATATTTCAATTTCGACGCCTTTATGCATGTCAAGTAATAGCTTTTTCAACATTTCTTTTCGATCTTTCTCTGGAGGTATATCGGCACTAGCTTCAATAGCGCTATTAACGGTTGAAATGATCCTCGCTATAGAAACTTCTAATATCACAGCAACCATTTCTAGAGTTGCTTTTTTTCCTATGGTTTTTCTTACGATTGGATTTTTAAATCTCTTAGCTTTAGAAGAAAGCTTATATAATTCATCGTAAACTAATGGATATTTATCAATTAAAGGGAGTATTTTTGTTGAGTTATTTATTTCCATTTTTGTTCTACTCTTAAACTAGTTATTGTGAGTTGTGTTAACGCTGTATACAATTCATATTTCTTTATGAACATTTTCCTAAAAAATAATAAATAAAAAAAAGCTAGGAATATAGAAGTTTTACCTTTGTTAAATCTCTATTTTGCTTAAAATAACTTTATAGAGATCTTTAGCAAATTCTGGTTGATAGTTTAGAATTTTGTTAGAGTCCAAGGTTAAGATTCGAAATTTTACGATAATTTCGTTGCTGTATTCTAGAATGTGATATCTTGGCCTAATACCAAAAATATCAGCATATTTCGCACAAAGCTCGTTAAATTTATCAATTATAATGCGGAATTGCCCATAAGGTACTCTCATTTTAAAATTGTAAGTATGCACTATATTTTGGTTATTCTCAGAGAACGATGTAAAGAAGTTTTTAATACCCGTCTCTTCTTGTTTTCTAATCTCTTCGTTGTACACATCAATATCTAACCTTGCATTTCCTATGTCTTGTGGTGCTCGAGTTTGTCTTTTGAAATGAATGTATTTCTTCCTCGATGATAGCTTTATTGTATAGTTTAACACTATTGAGGATACAATATCAGAATTAGAAATTTCGACAATAATACGATCCATAGTTTCAATAACCACTTTTGTAAGTGTTATAGATTTTATTATGCCTTTATGGCCACCTATTTTAACTACATCGCCAATGTCAAAAGGATCGACGATCCATATTAGGACTCCGGATACAAAATTTGAAAAAACTCCGCTGGATATGAATGCTAACGCTGTACTTACGGTTCCTGTTATTATTGCGGTATACTCTGGAGGAAGAGTAGTGAAAGAGGGAAATCCATTGATTATGAGATATAATAAAATTAAAATTGATATTATTCTGAAAGCGAATAATATTTTATTCTTCCTTGCGATTGGAATTCTTCCTAGGCGATTAAACAAAATTGAGAGAAGCCTATTAAAAATATATAACAATAAAGCAATATACACCACAACAATGAGTGCGAAAATATTATTTTCAAAAAGAGGATCTATTTTTCATCACCCTCGCTCTTAAATGTTGTTTCTGGGAGACTTTTTTGGTATTCTTCCCAGTCTCTATAGATTCTATTTGGGTATAAAGTAAATAGAATGTCCCTCAGAAAGGAATCTAAATAATTCAAAATGATCGTAGGGTTACCTGATTTCACATACAAATTAATACGAACACGTTCGAATCTTGTAGTGTCTATTGCATAATCAGGCATAATCCCGAATATTGGTTCATACACTTTAAAGACGTTCATTAACATTTCATCAAGAAAGTTAGGATTTAAACTCCCCAAGAGTTCTAACTTCTTAACATATATAGTTGTTTTTATTTTAGCGGATAGAGTCTTATTAATAAGCTTTATATACTCTTTATAGTGTCGCTTTTTGCGAAATTCTTCCCTTGTTAACGGTTCATATATTTTGAATTTATAGTGAGTAAATTTAACTGTGGTAGAACCATACACATTACTATTTGGTATAATAACTTCTACTCCATCAAATTCTCGTATTTTTGTATAATTTAAATTGATTTCTTTTACAATTCCTTGAATTTCATTTGTTTCGATTAGATCTCCAATCTCAAATTGGTCCGATGATAATAAAAGCGCTCCTGAAACCATATTATTAATAATATTTTTAAAATTCAATGAAACTGCTACTACTAAAAATGGCACTATAGCAAAAAACAGTGTAGAATCAAACTCTATTAGAAACCAGAATAAAAATACGATCCAAATTAGATTTATACTAATAGAAACAATCATTCGATAAGATCGCTTTTTAAAGATAAACGCTGTAATGCTGCTGAGAGGTTTGCGTATTATATAAATGATAATATTTATTACAATTAGATTTTTTTCCACTTGCGTCCATGTAGAGAGGTAAATTACAAGTATCGCAACGATGCTAAGAATTAAATATATGAGGAAATAGTATTTTTTCTTCATAATTCTATAGTTTGATTTCTCGTTTATAAACAATTTTTTTTCATAGACGAATAAACTATATATTCTAATCTAGCCTAAATTTTAATTAGCCAAAGAAATACAATTCTGTTAAAAAGGCGAGGTATACGAATAAATGATGTATAATAATCTAGATGATTTACCACCAGAACACGAGGAGGAACTTAGCCAATTAGAAACCCAGATTTCAGAATTATTCACACTTCTGGAAAAAAGTGATATTCAAATAAGTTTATTGCAAGATGAAAATTTCCAACTCAAAGGTCAAATCCAAAAATTGCAGCAACAATCAAAACCAGCTCAATTTAAAAGCTCCCAAGCCGAGACTATTAAAGTGCCAAAAGAAATTGTCGCTACTGTTACTCCCTCTGATACAAATATTAGACAAAATAAAAGAAAATGTCCAAATTGTGAAGCATCGGGTTTTTCCATTAAAGAAGTAGACGATAAAACTCGTATTATTACATATGTCCCAAGAAAAATTTACATGAAAAAGAAAGTATGTACCAAGTGCAGATTTGAGTTCTAAACCCCTTTTTTCTTTACTAATTGAAGAATATACTGCTATAATCTTAATGAATTTTTATTTTTCCACCAATAAGGATTAGGGATAGAGTGAAATCGATCTCTGTCAAATAACTTTATTTCGTTTTCGGTTAAAACAAAGGCAACACCACCCAAGAAAGGAACCCAATCTTGGTCAGGAGGTAACCCAAACCACCCGTATTTTAACGCAATTAGAAAGATATCATGAGTGACATGGATATCTATACCATTTTCTTGAGCATCCTTGATTCTGTTCCAGATAACATTTGCCGCATTTTGACAGTATGATTGAAATGGGGTTATTTTATCAGGAGAATAGAAACCAACTGCCCAACGATACATAAATTCAAGGGGGTTTTCATTTTTAAAAACATTTAAAAAGAATTTTGGAGCGGTTCCCGCATGGAATAGCGGAGTTAGAGTCCCATTTAATGCTCCTTTCCCCCCAACACTTTCAAATCCCGCCAAAATGTCTTCTGCTGTTTCTTGACAGCGTTCGACAACACTATGAAACAATCTTATTGATCTTGATATGGGTAACTTTTGACCAAAAATTGTCGCTATTTGATGACCCTGAGGCGTTAATTTTAACTCATACATCTTTTCAGACGCTGTAGGATTATTTCTGTGCGAATGTCGCAGAAGTAGAATTATTTTAGAGTTCTCTGGGAATTCCTTGAGAGCTTTAATAATATTGCGCGTTTGTACGGTCCATTCGGCATTTTCCCAAATGTTTACCCCTTCCATCTTATAAAATTAAAAGATACACTACTAAAAAAGTTAATTTAAGCCTAAAAGGAAAATTGAGATTGTGTTCTATCTCGGATGTGGCTGAATATCTCCATGAATCAACATTTTATCGACGATAGTTTGAAATAGTAAATCCACATTTTCTCCAGTTTTTGAAGAGCATTCGATGTAATCAAATTCTTCCATTACTGTAAGAAAAGTTTCTATATCCTTTTTATTCAATGATCTATGTTCTTCTAAGTCTAGCTTTCCACCAACAATAATCACAGGGAATTTTGGGTTACTAATATTCGATCCCTCGTTAAACTTTAGTAGCCACTTATCTATGTTCGTAATGCTATCGCGCTTAGAGATATCGAACATAAAAATTGCTGCAGACGATCCTTTAGCATAGCTAGGTAAAAGAGAACTAAACTTATCTTCTCCAGCAAAATCCCAAATTTGTAGTGTAATTTTCATAGTTTCCGTTTCTATGAATTTCATCAAAATTGCTGCTCCTAAAGTCGACTTTTGGTCATGATCAAACTTAGCAGTAATATATCGATTAATCAATGTTGATTTACCAACACCTGAATCTCCAAAGATACACATTTTGAAGGCTAATTTAAGTTTTTCCATAAGTTCAAATCTCAGCAAAACGATTAAAAATAATACAGCTGATTGTTAAAGAGCCTTTTAAATACTATTCTTATACCAAAACAGAAGGCAAGTATTATACTTCCTCTGTATTCAATTAAGGTTACACGAAGTTAAATAAGTTACTGCTTTAAAATTTAAATTGAGATTATTCTAAAGCTAAATAGAATTAAAGGATTTCTTAGTAGTAGTAGAGCTAAATATACAATAAATAATAATCCAAATACTTAAAACTTTGATCTGGATAAAAAGAAATAGAAAAAAAAATTAATTGATTTTAGAGAATACTTTTTAGAATGCTTTTTTTTTTAATTCTCCTCGGAATGGAATAAGTTTATATCAAAAAATAATAATATTCCACCTGTAACACCTACAATTGCGAGAAGCCAAAATGCATAAGGAGCATAAAAGCAACTAATAAATGGATAAACAACAATTACATTTAAAAGAATAAATACTAATCCTACTACAAATAGAATTATACCATACATTTTTTTCCGTTCCAATTTTTTTCACATCCAAAGCTATTTTTATTCATTAATATCTAAAAAGAAAAAAAAAAGAAAATAGATTTTACTCACTTTGTATTACCCATTGATTTTATTCCACATTTTGGAAGACAGGATGAAGATCCCTACCAAAAGGCTAACTACTGGACCCAGGATGAACATGGAGAAAGCGGGAACCCCACCTTCAATAAACATGGAATAGAAGGCTAAAGGAAAACCTGCTGAAATTGCCAAGAATGCACCAGCCAATCCAGCAATTCGCACTTTTTCTTTATTTCTGGCTAGGAAAATCCCTATTGTTGCAATTCCAAAAAGGATGGATGCAATCATGTTCGTTGGCATAGTGAGCATATAAATACTGGCCGGAGCATAACTATCAATCAAGGGATTAATTTCTGGTAATCTATTTGACATTCTGGTAGTTGCTGCAATTCCGTTTATGAAATTCAGAATGAATGCCATGCCAAGGGCCAAACCAAACCATGCCTTCTTCCCCCTTTCATGCCCTTTTCTCATTACTAGAATGAAATATACCAATAAATTAGGGAAAAAAATCAGAAACCAAGGACCTGGTACCGCTGCTTTACTTTCCATAGCAGGAATATTTGGCCAAAAGCTGGCAAAAAGGGTTATAACTACGGCGATTACACCGATGGTATAAGCCCACTCCTTTTTCTGGAGAAAGCCCACACCCGCTGTTAGCCATATCATTCCTGCCAGAATACCGATAACCGCAAAAAGCGGTATGAAAAAGGGAGATACAAGTCTGCACTCTGTGGCAGCGGCGGTTTCGGCAGATACAATATTATCTAAA
>JAGXNS010000008.1:0-330 GCA_019894855.1 Promethearchaeota archaeon | reverse complement strand
TAAATTAAATTTTTTTTTTTATTTAAAATTTTTATTTATAAATTTATTATGTTCTCCAATTATATAAGAGTTTATATTTTTTCTGTAACATATCAGTTACAAATTTAGAATTTTGATTTCTAAATTTGGGAATATAAATTAAAAATAGGATAAAGTAAAATGGGTAAAAATAATATGGTAACGCCTATTTTGGATATAATTAGTCTTACAGAATTAATATCTACTGTAGTAGTTATTGTATTATTGCTTAACTTATTCATTCTTTTGAATTATAAAAAACTAAGGAAAACTTTCATAGTATTGGTATTTATACTAATTGTAGCGTCGACG
>JAGXNS010000089.1:358-8602 GCA_019894855.1 Promethearchaeota archaeon | reverse complement strand
ACGATTTTATCGTCAATCTCCTCAAGATTTTTTCTTAACTCCTTTAATTCCTTTTTATACTTCTCTTCTTCGCTCATTTTAAATTCACATCACTATTTATTCAAATAATTAAATTATATTACATAATTTTTTGCAAATGTAGTTCCAACGCTGCCACTGGAAACTCAAGTTTGAAATTCAGTAAAACTTCGGGATGAATTTCCCCAATTTCACCAATCTTAACACCCTTTATATATATCTCTCCATAACGACCATCAATATAACTAGAGTTGCTCTCAGCTTTTATTTCATATTCGTTAAATTTCCCTAATGCCATCATTACGAAATCTAAGGTCGATCTTATTTCTGTAAAATTTGCGTCCTCGTGATAAGATGCAGCAGAGAGGTGGACTTCTCGTTTAGCTCCTGTTTCTTCCTCTTTAGAGAGCAGAACGACATCTCCAACTTCAAATATTCTAATTGGTTTCTCTTCTGATCTATTAAAAAGGATAGTTTCTAATAGATTAGGTAATAATGTAGTTCGAGTTGTATTATATTCTTTTGAAACGGGATTAGCAATCTGAACTACATCAGATTCTTCGTATTCTTGTCTCATGAAATCGTAATGTTTTTCTGAACTGGTTAGTATGAAATTGAGAACTTCCAGATAGCCTGCTCCGATCATAATTGATCGAGCTTTATTTGAAAATGTCTGAATTGGATGATACATTCCAACACACCCTTCTCGAATCGATTTCGGTATATTAAAATACCCATAACCAATAGCTACCTCTTCAGTAAGATCAACTGAATGCATGATATCCCCTCTAAAAGCAGGAATATATACGTCTAAATAACCTTGCTTTTTGGATTCTTTAGCATCTAATCTAACTTTTTGGAAACATTTAATCATTTCGGCGCTAGTTAAACTTAAACCAAGATAACTATTGATATAATCAATTTCTATTTCCCATTTATTTTGATCGAGATTTGGTGTTATTAGATCTTTTCCCCCTTCATACTTGACTTCTACGGTTTCGATCTTTGCTCCCATGTCAGATAGGGTTGTAGATAAAATATTTAATGCCAGATTAACGGCGTTTAAATCTGTTCCAGTCAAATCTAAGAATAAATTTTTTGTTTTATCCGTTACAGTAGTTAGAATGCCATTTATTATAGGAGGAAATGAAAGAACTTCGTTATTATTATCAAAAATGATAGGATAAACCTCTTTTCCTTCTAAAATTTTAGCGTATTCAATTCCTTTATCGTGAAGAAGTAAGATTTCTTCTAAATTCATAGCGTATCCATCTCCATGCAAGGGTATAAAACTTACGGAATCTGGTTTAACAGCTGTATATCGATAGGGAGGTTTTACTTTATCTAAATCGTGAACACCGATTGCGACCTTTTTCCTATCTCTACCTACTGCCCAGTGAAGGTGTTCTTGGATATTCATTAAAGTAGCAACTTCTTCTTCGTCTAAGTCAAGGTTTCTCACGACACCGCATACTATATAAGGTCTCACTTTCTTCACACTGGGATCTACTGTAACTACGATTTCACTTTTTTGTAAATCGAAGGTTGGTACTCCTAATTCGATACCGTAGTATCCCTTTAATGTTCTTGCAATGCCTTCTGGACTTGAATAATCAGGTCTATTTGGATTATATTCCACTTTTAGTATTTGTTCCACTTTGTTAATATCTTCTAAATCTAAACCTATCCATTGCAAATCGTATTCCAATTCTTCGATAACTAGTTTTTTTCCTACTAATTTTTCTAACCTATCAATTTTCAATTCGAGAGTCGGTATAATTGTTTCACCTCAATTTAATATGGTTGTTGACGTAACCACTTTATTGGATTTATATATAAGTCTCTAATATCCTTTCGGTTGTAATATAACATCGCAATACGCTCAAGTCCTTGACCCCATGCCAAAACTCTTGTAGGGTTCTTAATGCCCCAAGGGTATGTCACTTCTGGTCTAAAAATACCTGAACCGCCCATTTCTAACCATTCACCTATTTTATCATAATATACGGAGACTTCCATACTGGGTTCAGTGTATGGAAAAAATCCCGGTCTAGTTACTATTTTTTCAAAGCCCATCTTCCGGTAAAATTCGGATAGTAATCCTATCAAATTGCTTAAGTTAACATTTTCATCAATAACGATACCCTCTATTTGCGTAAACTCTGCTAAATGAGATTTATCTAAATTTTCATTTCGGAATACTCTGTCTATACAGAATACTTTTATTGGAGTTTTATCGTTATTTTTATAGAATTGAGCTAATCTTCTCATAGTTGTCGAAGTTGTATGAGTTCTTAACACTGTTTGCTTTGCGGTGTTTTCGTCCCACTTATACCTCCAACCCAACGAACCAGAATCTCCTCCATTCTCATGCATTGCTTTAACAGCCATTACCCTATCTCTGTCTGGTAGCCTCGCAACTTTAGGATTGTTTAAATAAAAGGTGTCTTGTAATTCGCGTGCGGGATGATCTTGTGGTTGGAATAATGCATCAAAGTTAAAAAAGGCGCTTTCGACGATCGGACCTCTAATTTCAGTAAATCCCATTGAAATGAAGACTTCTCTAATTTCGTTAATCAGATTTATAAGAGGATGCGTTTTTCCCGCCTTTAACGAAGGACCCGGTTTTGTTACATCAAAAGGTTTTAGATTGTATTTCTTCCAAGTACCAGAACTAAGCATTTCCGGGGTTATTTTGCTTACCTGTTCTAATTCCTTAATTGTAGAGATTTTGATTGATTTTCCCTTATTTGTAAGAAAAATATAGCGTTCCGTTTTTTTCTCTTTTGTAAACAGTTTCCTTCTATTTAATAGATCAAATTGTATCTGTTCATTTTTAGATAATTTGGAATAATCACGTGTAGGATTTGCCTTAAATGTCTTCATAAATTTTTCAATATCAGTTTCAGGAAACTCTTCAGCTACAAGAAAAATCTTATTTTCTCCGGTAGCTTTACTTTGAGCAATCCAACAGTTTTTCCTCATATTAGAAAGACCGACATAAAAAATTTGTTTATCTAGCTTAGATCTGACAAGCAATTCTTTCATGTTAATCTCTTTAACATCAGATTTTTTCATTAGTTTTAGTAATTGATTTTCTGGTAATCCGTTTTCTAAATAATTTCGTCCTTCCTCGTTTAAAGAAATTTGATTAATTTCTTCCTCTCTGAACCCTCCTAAATCAAAATCTATGAGATCGTTAATAGCTGTCATGAGGACAATATAATCAATATTCAATTCTTTTGCTAATGGTGATGCCATTTGCTCAGTTTTTTTTTCCTTTAATACAGTGAGAATTTCGATAACTTGCTTTTTTAGTTTAATAGTCATATCACTAAATCAAAATTTATTTCCTATCTAATATATTTTTTCTAAATCTCTAACATTTTTAAATCTTTCGTGAAGGATATCGTTTAAAATTGCTCTTTCATGAATTAGAACAACATTTAGCAACTTAACACAGCTTTAAATTAAATTTAGACTGAACGCTTCAAATCAAAATCCGCAGCCAAGAGAAAAATTATAAATTCCTTGTATTATTCTCTTGGCAGAATAAAAAATTTGAAATTAAATGAAACTCGATTAAAATTTCCGATAGGTAATCTTAATACGCAATAAATACTCAAAATCTAAACTACTCAAGTAATCATTCAATTATATGATGTAGTAGTATTGCTAACTAAAAAATTTTACTACTCTAATTCTTCTCGAATAGTAGTAGAACTTATTCTTTTGTTATTTTTATCTTTTAGAAGGGGAATAACTATTAAAATTAGTGGTCCTAATCCTTTTGCTTCTCTTTGCTCGCTTAATTTAACGGCATTTGAATAGGTTTCTTGACTTACAATTAGCCCTTCGTACTCTGGATCTTGAGAATATTTAGCCATATCATCCCAATTTCTAATTTCAACAATGTTCACCCTATCAATGTCCGTGAAAGTTTTAATGAATGTTTTTAATTTATTCTTTCTAGTGTCGTAATCTTCTAACTTCGAAGGTGCTTTTTTATTTTTAAGCAATCCCTGAGAAGTTAACCCAATCTCAATTGATTTGGACAAATTCAAAGCCGTTTTTAATAAAAATTTATGGCCATCATGAAGATGATCAAAAGTTCCGCCCATTCCAATTTTATTTAAAATTAGGGAAACACCTAATTGATGAATTTAAACTTCGATTGTTTCCAGTAACTTCTTTTTGCTTTTTTCCAGTTTATCGTCTTTTTTCCTGGATTTCTTAAGTTTGACGCTATAAATCTGGTCTATTTCCATAGACTTATTACATTTATCGCAAGACCCCATAGACTTAAAAATGAAATCCCCATCCTCGTAATTCCTTACTTTAATCGCACTACAGGATTTACATTTTAAGATGGTTAAAGTCTGTCTTATTGGGTCACTGGTATTTTTTCCCATTTGGAATAATGTGGTCCCTAAACAAATGAAACCGAAACCTATAACCATATTGAAAACTTGATCAGGGCCTCCGATATATATAAAAAGAACTCCTATAGCAATAAGTCCAATCAACAGAAGGTTTTTAAGAATGCTCTTCATAGAACGCTTTTTATTTAAAAAATCTTCATCGTCTTCTTCGTCAATCACGATTATCTTTCCATTTTCTTATTGATATCTTGTAAACTTTACTCTATAATAGAAAAGAATATAAGATTAATTAAATTTTGTTATTATGAAAACTTAATAGATTTAATATTTCAATTATATATATTATTTAAAACAGAGAAAAGTTAAAAATGATTATTCAAATAATGCAATTGGGCCAAACGGGAACGGATCCTCTCGGATTAATTTTTAATTTGTTATGGTTTGCCTTAATATTTGTTTCTATGTTTTATGGTACAAAACTCCAAGCCTGGCGCTCATCAAGAGAGATCGAAACTGGTTTGGAGAAGCTCAAAAAATGGGATGACGAGTGTAAACAGATTTTGCTTTCGAATTTTAGAAAATACACTGACAAAAAAGAAACAGATAAGGATTTAATGCTCAAGCTTGAAAACTTCTTAACTTTCATCGCTATTACACCAGTTAATCTTGATCCTTATGGCATAATTCCAAAAATTGATCACATCATTAATGTACGGGATGAAAGATTCAAAGATGAAATAGCAGGTTTAGCCCCAAAAGTTGAACCAGGAACCAAAGAAGCTCAGAATTTGGAAAATGTTCTTGAAGCGACTATGGCTGTTGATTATGTTTATCGTTTAGTCAAACACTTCTTAATATTAGGAAAAAAATCTAAATCATACATTATCTTGATGCAGATTTCCATGCAGATGACTATGATTTTAGCAATGGGTAAATCGTACTACCACGCTACAAAAGCCTTTTCTGAAGGAAGCCCAATTGGAGACGCCCTAGGACCTTTAGTTGCCGGAAGTTTTGTAAGAGATGTCTCAAATAGTGACGATGTTGAAGCCATTGAAATCGCAAAGGATACAATATATCAAGAGGTTGCTTTTGAAGGTAGAACAATATATGTTGTGCGAGCTGAGGGACCTGGAGGAACTGTTGGAAAACCAGGTACTGCAATTAAAAAATTAATCGAAGAACATGGAGAATCCATATCTCGGATAATAATGATCGATGCTGGTCTTAAATTTTCTGGAGATAAAACTGGGTCAATCGCAATCGGAGTTGGTGCAGCTATTGGAGGAATTGGAGTTGAAAAGTTTTATATCGAGGAATCTTCAAGCAAAAAAGCTATTCCTATTGACGCTGTTATCTGTAGACAATCTTTAGAAAATGCGATAACAACAATGTCGCGACCAATTACCAAAAGCGTTCATCCTATTGTAGAAAAAATTAAAATGGGGATTCGGAAGCGTACTGAGAAAGGAGCAAAGGTTATCGTTGCTGGTATAGGAAATACCATCGGTGTAGGAGTATAATTTCCCTTTTTTTATAACTTGGCTTACTAAACATTCATACATAACTATTTTTTATCATTTCACTCAATCTTAGATTTAATTACTTTCAAATAAAAAGAAGTAATACTAATCATATTAAAAGTAAATTTTATTATAAAAATAGAGAGTGAAAGATATGAAAGTATTTTCAGATGAATGGGCAGAAGCCTATGTTAAAGCTTTAAACGAAAATGCCAATTATAAAGCGGCAGCTTCTTGGTGGACGGGTGATTTCATGTTCGTGGTTGAACCAAGCGGTAATTTAGATCATAAAATAACAATGTTTATAGGATTATATAAAGGAGACTGCACAGGCAGTAAAGTCCTAAAGGAGGGAGATGAATACGAAATTTTACCCCCTAATTCTGAGCCACGACCTTTAAAAGAAGGAGAAAAAATCGGCGCAGAATTTGTATTTTCAGGAACATACGATAATTGGGTAAAGGTTTTGAAGCAAGAACTCGATCCAATTCAGGGATTAATGGCCGGTAAGTTTAAACTCGTGGGAAACATGGCGAAGGTCATGCGAGCAACTAAAGCTGCACAGGAACTAGTCGTTTCTACTACTATAATAGAAGGGACTGAATTTTATTAATTCAAGCTACTCTTTTTTTTTAATCTAATATATTATTAATTTTCTTATGTATTTTCTTTAGAGAATTTTTAGTTTTACGAGAAGAATTAATAATTGGACTATAGGTAATTTTAATAGTTACTTTAATCTGTTTTATAAATAACAAATCTAAAGAAAAAAAATGATGAATTTGGGCTTATCTAAAAAAGAATATTTTATAAAGGATTTGGTTATTGACGATGAATACGGTGTAATAGATTCTAATGCGACTATTCAAGAAGCAGCAAAAAAAATGAAAGAGTTAGGTGTGCCAGATTTAGTCGTAGTCGAAGCAAAGTCTGATAAAGTTCTCGGAGTCATAGCTGATTTTGATATCATTCAAAATGTTGTAGCTAAAGGAAGCGATCCAAAAGAAGAAATGGTAATTTCGACTATGTATAAGATTAAAAGCATGTCTCTTGATGATCCAGTGACTGACGCTTTTGCTAGAATGCGTGATTTAAACGTCAATGTCGTTCCAGTTGTAGAAAATGAGAAGTTGATTGGAGTTTGCACTATACAAGATTGCTGGAGTTATATTCCTGATGAGGATTATGACGATGTAGGCTTAATTCCTGTATCTGATACGAGATCAGCCGAATTTTGGTTCGCAACTGTTTGTACAATTATTGCGTTTGTGTTTGGTGTGATTTTTCCACTTGTAGGAATATTTGGCTTCTTTTCAGGAAATCCGGCTGATCTGCTTAGTTTTTTCGGGATAGCTGAAATTGAGGGACAAGTTGTCCTTTTTGGATTGTTTGAAGCAAGAGGTATTAATTTCCTAGTTCCATTCGTGAACCTTATTAATACTAACGGAATAATTTGGTTAATTATTGTTATCTTTAGCGTTTTGATCGTTATATTCGGCATCCTTGCGCTTTTTTCAATAATTTTCTCGAGCTATTCTAAAGTACGCAACGTTCAAACTGGATTTCTGGTACAATTTTTATTACCTATTTTATTTATTGCGTTTCTAATTATTAACTGGATTCTATTAGGTATCGCATTTGCGATCGCTGTTCCAACTCCGAATGTAACTGTTGATGGCGTAGGATTGACATTATCCATTATATCTATGATTTTAGTGCTATCGGCAATCTACCGGGATTATTTTTTTCGTCAAAAAGAATCTGCTAACGAGGTGCCTAGATAAAAGTGCCTCGTGGTGGTGGCGGTGGTTTTAGAGGCGGAGGGTTTAGTGGAGGCGGATTTCGAGGCGGAGGCTTTCGAGGAGGCTCAGCAGCATTCCGAATGGGTGGTACAAGATCTTCAGGAACACCCTTTGGAAGAACTGGAGCAAGGCGAGTAACCTCAAGAGCACCAAGTGGACCCTACCGTCACTCGTACTATCGACCTCGCAGGAGATACTATGGGTATGGGTATCCATGGTATAGACATTGGTGGTATAATCCCTGGTGGGCTGGACGATGGTATAGGCCTTGGTACTATTCCCCTGTCTATGTCGGAGGTGGAGTAACGATAGCAATCGTCTTAGGCCTAATTTTATTGCCTCTTTTCGGAGTAGCGATGTGGTTTCCTTTTAGCAATGGGGATGCAAACGGTACTGTGAATTATCGCTCTACTGAAACCCTATACTTTAACGAATATTGGTACGAATATGAAGATATAAATGCTGGAAAGGATATAACGTATTCCATACAATCATCGCCGAGCTTAATAAGCTTTGCTA
>JAGXNS010000089.1:0-348 GCA_019894855.1 Promethearchaeota archaeon | reverse complement strand
GGATCAACAATAAACTACGATTTTAACGCATCAGGACAAGTTGACTTTTTTATAGCAAGCGGTCAAGCACTTTACGATTGGAATCAAGGCGGTAGTCCATCTTTTGATGTTGACGAAAACGATGTATTATCAGATACGGGAGTATATAATGTGGTATCAGCGAGAGATCATTACATTGTTTGGTTTAATGAAGGAGTGTCTACAGTCGTGGTTAATTTCACAAATGACTACTCTGCTGCGAATGTGATTGACTTATCAGCCGCTGATTTTTATATTGAAGCCGTGGATTTAATCCCTGAAAACACCTTTACCGTTACAAGTGATGGAACGTGGTATTTCTTCGTTTAT
>JAGXNS010000088.1 GCA_019894855.1 Promethearchaeota archaeon | reverse complement strand
GGGTAGGCACTGAAAAAGGAATTTTTCCTTTATGGGAAAACTTAAAAAGAAAAAGGGGTACAATGTTTTACACAGTAGAAGCTAACTCAGAAATAGAACTTGACGAGAAAGTTAAACAGTTAGACAAGATTTTTCTCCAAAATAAAGCAGAAGAATTAGGTCCAGAAATTGCAGACGGAAACATAGGGAAATGGCACTATGAAGAGCAAGGACATTGGTTAATTGCACATAATTTATGGGGGTTAGTCCCTGGGTTTACAGCATTAGACGCAGAGTGTCACACGCCAATTACCGCTTATCCCGGAATTTTAAAAGATGTAGAACTTTGGGATTTTGAACACTCTAAAGAAATGGAACAAATTTTAGAAGTTTCAGGAATGCGACCAATTTCTGGAGCGGGTCCAATTATACTAATTGGAGATCACAACGTTGAGTTAACAACCGGATTTACAAGCTTCGAAAGCTATATTGATGGAACAAATTATGAATTTCTCAAAGAGTTAAACATCAAACTTTGGAAATCGCTACTCGAAAGAATAACTAAACACGGAGTGACATGGTACATGGTAGGAGATATTCTAAGTAGACTATTGGTCGAAATTGGAGCGTTTCAGCCAGAGTATTTACAATTCTTGAAATCAATTAAAAAAACACTTGATCCGCGATTTATTTTAAGTAGAGGAAAGTTTAATTTCTGGGGGAAAAACAGAAAAAAATAAAATTTAATTTAGAAAAAGAAGTAATAAAAATGTTTAACAAAAGGACTTATCTTGAAAATAATATAGGGAATATAGTTAAAGTAAAAGGGAGAATTTCTAAAGTAATCTGGCAACATATGACAACTCTTATTAATTCTCATCCACACATGAATTATTTCGACTTAGCTGATAGTTATCAAATTATAGTATATACTAAAAGTCAGATTTCTTGTGATGGTCAGATCGAAATAACTGGGAAAGTAACGAAGCTAGAGAGTGATTACAATAATCCTGAAGTTAAAATTAGCGATAAATTTGCTGAATATCATATAATTGCAGATTCTTGGAAATGTATTGAAGAATGATTAAAAAATGAGAAAGTTTGAAAATAAATAAAATGACGATAATTAACATAATTAGAATACATTTAAGTAATTTGTCGAATCTATTATAAAATGTTTTTATTAAATCGTAAAGAGGTATAAGAAAATTGTCTGAAGTATATAAAAAATTAGAAGAAATTGTGAAAGATAAATACATTTCTAATAGCATTTACGTACGACACGCCTATTCAAGAAATGTAGATCCCGTTTTACAAGGTGTGCCTGATATAGTAATTAGACCGAAAGATGCTCAAGAGATTTCAGAAATTCTTAAAATCGCCAACATAGAAAATATCCCTGTTACACCTCGTGGAGGTGGGGATTGTGAATTCGGAGGAAGCAAACCCATAGGGGATGGTGGAATTGTATTAGATATGAAAAGAATGAACAAGATTATCAATTTAGACCAAGAAAATCTTATCGTAACCGTTGAAGCCGGAATTTCTTGGGGAAAATTAAACGAATACTTGTGTCATTATAGTCTTTATACGGGTTGTATGGGGCCGGGTTCCGGAATGACTGCGGCGGTAGGAGGCGGAATATCTCACCATTCAGTAGGTGGAGGGGGATGTGCAAAATATGGTGCATGTACTAACCAATTGGTTTCATTGGAGGTAGTACTTCCGACGGGTGATATCATTGAAACGGGCTCTCAAGCTAATAAGTACTCCAAGTTCCCTTTCAATCGATTTGGTAATGGACCTGATTTAGCTGGGCTTTTCTGTGGTGATAATGGAATTTTTGGCGTGAAAACTAAAGTTTCGTTACAAATATTTCCAAGACCACCATTCGCAGCATATAAAACCTTTCAATTACCTCGGAAAGAACGAGTGATTTCAGCTAAAATTATGAATGAAATCAGGCAAAAGGGAATTGATGTTTACGATGTTATGTATATAATGGATCTTATTGTTAGAATAGGTTGTGAGCAAGGAATGTTTCCGTTCTGGGAGAACTTGAAAAAGAAAAGAGGTGTAATCTTTTATACAATCGAAGCAAATTCGGAAAAAGAATTAGATGAGAAAGTAAAACAATTAGACGAGATTATGATTAATAATAAAACAGAAGAATTAGGTTCAGAAATTTCTGATGGAAATATGGCTAAATGGCATTATACAGAACAAGGTCATTGGCAATTCTATCATAACTTATGGGGTATGTCTCCCTGTATGGAACCATTAACAGCAGAATGCTTTAGTTCGATCAATTCATATCCTGAGATTTTAAACGATATTGACCAATGGGACATGGAACATAACGAGGATATGCAAAAAATTTTAAATATTACAAAAAGTCGTCCGATTGCAGGGAGTGGACCAATATTATTAATTGATGGAAATAACGTAGAAATAACATGTGGCTTTACTAGTTTTGGAAGTTATTTCGATGGAGAAAATCATGAAATTCTCAAGGAGATAGATTTAAAGCTCTGGAAATCGCTATTAGAAAGAGTGACAAAAAGCGGGGTTCAGTGGTATATGATGGGAGATTTTATGTCTCGCCTAATGGTCGATATTGGAGCTTACACACCAGAGTATTATAATTTTATGAAATCAATTAAGCAAGAATTAGATCCAAAAATGATTTTAAGTAGAGGAAAATTTAACTTTTGGGGGAAGTAAGAATATGAGTGAATTAAAAAATCTGAAAGAAGAATGGAAAGCTGTATTCAGTTGTATGGGCTGTGGAGATTGTGGATACGCCATAAGACCGGCAGTCGATCGATATTTAACTTGTCCGGTTAAGGAAGCTAAGGGGGATGAGGGTTTTGAAATTTGTTTTTCTCGAGGAAGAATGAATGTTCTTAAAAGTATATTAGAAGAACAGATACCTCTTTCCAGAGAGCTCGCGGAATTCGTTTACGAGTGTATGGAATGCGGGAATTGCACAGAAGTGTGTCATATGTCTCAAAATGAATATATCGTGCTTAATACTTCTAAATGGATCGACCATGTAAAAGTATGGGAAGCGCTGCGAAAAGATTTGGTTGAAGCCGGCTTTGCTCCCCTTGATAGACACGGCAAACTAATTGATTACATGAAGGACGGTACTATGAGAAATCCTTACGGCGAAGAAGAAGCTAAGAAATTCGAGTGGACAACCGAATTTCCCGAAATCAAGGATAGCGGAGAATTGGTGTTTTTTGGAGGGTGCACGATGCCTTTAAGACAAGTGGATACGTTAAAAAGCATGATGAAAATTTTAAAAGCTGCAGGCAAAGATATTGCAATGTCGAAAGACGAGTGGTGCTGTGGCTCTGTTGCCTTGAGAATCGGAGATGAGCGCTCTGTAATTGATATTATTAAACATAACATAGAAGTTTTTAAAAACATGGGAGCTAAAACGATCTTTACCGCATGTGCAGGATGTTATAGAACCTGGAAAAAAGATTATCCCGAATTGCTTGGCGAAGAATTGCCGTTTGAAGTAAAACACATAACAGAAATATTAGTTGACATGTTAAATAATAACGAGATACCGTTTAAACCGGTCGAAGGTTCGGAAACGGTAACATGGCACGACCCTTGCCATCTAGGAAGACACATGAGTCTTTACGAGATACCTAGGGACATCTTACTTAAAACACCGGGATTAGATTTAATAGAAATGAAAAGAAATCGGAATAATGCCTGGTGCTGTGGAGCTGGAGGAGGTGTAAAAAGCGAATTTCCCGAATTAGCCCTTGATATTTCAAAAGAAAGAATCAAGGAAGCAGTGGATACAGGAGCTCAGATTTTAACTACGAGCTGTCCGTTCTGCATCGGTAATTTGAGTGACGCGTATGGCGAATTGGAATCTGATATTCAAAATAAAATTACAATCATAGATATTATTGATTTAATCGCAGGGAAAATATAATTTTTTTTTCAATTTTCTTTTTTAAATAACCTTTAAGAAAGGTAAATTCAGAGTCTGAAAAATAGAATAAAAATAATCCCAATTCAGATGAAAAATGGAAGGAATAGTAATATTCAATAATAACTAAAATTTTTCATACTCATGGGGAATTTTGATATTTATCTACAACCTACGGAGTTTTTCGATTTCAATAAGAAATTTGTTCGTGATAAAGCATTTGAGATTACCACAGGGTTAGAAACAGAAAGTGGTAAAGCTAAAGCGCTCTTTTACTGGGTAAGGGATAAAATCAAATATAATATGCACACTTATATTCCTTCTGCTAAAGCTAATTTTAAAGCCAGCGTGACGTTAAGAAGAAAAAATGGGTTTTGCGTCTCGAAATCCGTTCTATTATCCTCCTTTGCACGAGCTATTGGAATTCCTGCCAGGATTCACTTAGTCGATCTGATAAATCATAAAATATCTCAAAAAATAATAGATTTTATGGAAACTAATGTCATGCATTATCATGGTTATAGCGAAATTTATCTTAATAATAAATGGGTAAAATTAACACCCTCGTTTGACCCAAAGACTGCTTTAAAAGGAGGTTTTCTTCCAATGGTCGAATTTGACGGCGAAAATGATGCGACATTTGCTTCTTTTGATAATGAAGGTAATAAATTCGGAGAATATGTCAAAGATCGCGGAGTTCATGCGGATTTACCTCTTAAGGAGATTGAAATTGTTTTTAATGAAAAATATCCGAAATTTTCTCAACTGAAAAATGGACAAATGATCTTACCGGTAAAAGATAAAACTCTTACTTATAAATGATAATTTATTTAAAAAAATCCTTCTTTAATCCTAACTCTTGTAAATATATCTTAAACTTTCCTAACTTACCACCATAATTCCCTGCGGAAATCTTGAGTAAACCATCCATATCAGAAATGCCCTCTATAGTTTTCTGCATTGCTAATTTTACATCATCAAGTTGAAGACCGTTAAAAACAAGTTCTGGTATTGATTTCACTCCCGCTGGAACTTGAAACTCATCTGAAGACAATTTATCTTTGAGTGTAGGGCAAAATGGATGATTGGTCGAAGGACCTATTTCGGGATATTTAGCAATAGGGGGAACCGGTTTTGAACCTGCGGAACAAATATCAAAAGTAGTACACACATCATCGAGTTCAGCTAATATTTTAACACCCTCCCTTCCAACCTTAACTCCAGATTCAACAGAGTCACAAAATAACCACAAATTCCCTCCCATAACGCCTTTAGCGTAAGAGATGTATTCTTCAATTAGAAAATCATATCCCATCATGATTGGGATGTTAATTAGGTTTCGATTGAATTTTTCAACAATCCATTCGTATCCGTCACCACAATGACCTACATTATCCATCATATTAAATTTAAACTCAGTTGTTCCTGGGTAATAATCAAAAACTGCAGTTGTTGGAACAACTAGAATGCCCTGCCTCATTCTTCGACCAAACTGTTCGTAAAACTTAGCTGTAGCTTTCTTACCCGTCCCATTTACCCATAATTGAACAATTGCTCCTAACCTTCCATCGATAGTTTCTTTTTCCGAAAGCCACCGAACAATGCCTCCTTCTGCATCTCCGAAAACAGTTGAAGGAAGGGCGGTAAATGCGTTTATAGCTCGAGTTAAGAATCCAGCATCTTGTGCAGTGACCATTAATTGAACCACTAATCCCTCAAACGCTTCACAATATGTATCCACAATTTCCAATTTTTTCACTTCTTATCTATACTATTAATGATAATATAATCACTTTTATAATGGTTTTTAACTTACTATTTAGAAACAAAGTCTAAAATGTCTACTTCATTTTAGTCATTGAAAAACCTGATGTGAAAATATGTCATTTATGATGAAACTGGTCTATTTATTCGTCCCTTTTATCAGATTGAGTAATTTAATCAAAAGAACCGTTTCTCCGCCCATTAAACGTTTTTTTGCACCTAAAATATCAGATCATACATACGAACTTGGTGAATGGAATAATAATGCTACTGTCCAAACAAAAAATGGGCTGTTAACTGGTTATTCAGATAAAAATACCTGGTGTTGGAAGGGAGTTCCCTATGCAGCTCCTCCAGTGAGGGAATTACGATGGAGAGCACCACGCAGTCCTGTTCCTTGGCTTGGAACGCGCAAAACAACAAAATTTGGGAATACTGCAGCACAATTTATGCCCATCCTAGGTCCAATTGGCTCAGAAGACTGTCTCTACCTCAACATCTGGCGCCCTAATAGTTTAGAAACTGAGTTACCTGTTTACCTGTATATCCACGGAGGAGGTAACTCAATAGGAACAGCTGCTACGACCCAATACTATGGTAATGCAGTGGCAGAGAAGTCAAAATTGTTATATATCTCTGTTAACTATCGCCTAGGGGCAATGGGATGGTTTATTCACCCTGCAGTGACAGGGAGTGGCTCTTCAGGAGACCAAAGCGGGAATTTCGGTACTCTTGATCTTATAAAGTCCTTGGAGTGGGTTCATGAGAATATCAGAGCATTTGGTGGTGATCCAAACAATATAACAATCGCAGGTGAATCTGGTGGAGCTTTTAACGTACTTTCACTCCTTGTTTCTCCCGCAGCGAAAGGTCTCTTTCACCATGCTATTTCAGAAAGCGCCCTTTCGCTCATCTGGAGCCCTAATGATGCCATAGTCCAGAGTAACAAACTTCTTGTCTCTCTCCTCGTTAAGGAACGAAAGGCTGATAATGAAGAAGAAGCAGAACAACTCATCAGCAAGATGATGGACGATGAAATTAATGAGTACTTCCGTTCGAAATCAGCCTTTACAATCACGAAAAACATCCCTACTAAAGACTTTGGAATGGCAGAATGGCACACTATCTTTACCGATGGCGTTATAATCCCAGAAGAAGGGTACGATGTATTTTCATCTGGAGTTTGGGCAAACAAGGTACCTTTAATTATTGGTTGCACCAAAGACGAAATGAAGCTTTTTGGTTATTTTAGAAAGGATCCCCCGTTAAATCCACGGGAATATGATTTGGTTTGGGGTTACTATTCATTACTATGGCGTGCAAACGGCGTTGATGTCATAGCAAGGAAAATTACTTCTAATAGTGGTGTACCCGTCTACGCATATCGGTTTGACTGGGGAAGCCCTGATAGTAACGGATTAAGCGTTCTACCAGGAAATAAGGGACAAGAACTAGGTGCTCACCACAGTGCAGAGATACCTTTCTTTTTAGGGATGGGAATGGGTGAAATAGCTATGATGATAGGAAAAACACATACAAAGCATAACTCTCTTAGTCGCGAAAGACTAACTAACTTGTGCATGAGCTATCTAGCAAATTTTGCAAAGACAGGGAATCCTAACGGAGAAAAGTTACCTCATTGGCCTACTTGGGATAGCACTAAAGGAAAAGAAAAAATTCTTGTCCTCGATGCGGGAAACAGTGATTTAAAGCTGTCATATCTGAAGGAGATGATCAGTGTCCGAAGCGTACTCGATCTTGTTAATACTGAACTCGAAGAACCTGAACGGGGAAAAGTGTTGGCGATGCTCGGTGATATCATACCTTTAGACTAAATTTTTTAACTAAATAATTTGTAAATAAAAATATAAAATTAAACGCTTATTAACTAGTAATTAATAACAATTTTTATCTATAAAATTATTTGGAGAATTACTATTATGCCCGTTGGAATATATCTTTACGAGATTGATGAATCATTTGGACCAAATGTACTAGCAGAATATTATCTTGCTCAAGAAAATAAAGTCTCTAATGATACTTTAAAGGAATTTGAAGAAAAACACATTCAAAAAGAGTTTTCAAATACGATTTATTGGAAAGAAGATCTAAGGTATTACTCATGGAAAATTAACGCTTCCTCTATAGAAAGAGATAATCTGTTCTTAGGCTTGGTACTTAAGGAAGATGAGGATTTAGTTTCGTCCAAGAGTATACTAGAAAACATCGCAGAAAAGGTTGTTAAAGGTTTTTCAGAGGATAAAGCAAAGCTAGAATCACTTTTACGAAAAGAATTTGACTCCATCTTCACTTTAATGGAAAAATTAAAAGAACCTACTTTGATCAAAGAAACAATCAACAATAAGACAAAAAAAATGCTAGATGATGAAAACTTACAAGAGGCTAGGGAATTGATTAATTTAGGAGAAGAAATCCCCGAAAAACTATCTGAAGAACTTAAACTGGCTGAGCAGTTACTAGAAAACAAGTTCTATAAGAAAGCTAAAAAGAGTTTTCTTAAAGCAGCAGAGTTAGCAGATATTATCCAAGAAAGGGACATCGTTTCGTTTTTAACGAATAAAGCCGAACAGGTTGGAAAATTTCCGGAATTACTTAAAGCACAAGAATCGTTAACGAAAGATTTAGAGTCAACTACTGAAGAATTAAAAAACAACAAACTTCATTTGTATCATGAGTTAATTAAACCAATAGAAATGTTAATAAACATATCTAATTCTTTTGAGCATCATGAATTAACATCTAAATTGACTCAATTATTAAACAACTTTAAAAGAGCAGATATATTAGCAAAAGAGTTGTTTAGCTTAGATGCAAAAATAAACGAGAGATTAGCTAATTTATAAAAAATTTTCTAATTAATTTGATGTTAATCAAATTATTGATTATTCAGTTTCCTCTAATGTTACTTCGGGTTCAGGT
>JAGXNS010000087.1:503-8772 GCA_019894855.1 Promethearchaeota archaeon | reverse complement strand
CTCCATATGGGGTGCATTGTTAGGGTTCACACCCCCTATTGATACTACGGATGTTGGGTTAATCAGAGCTCAATCAGAGGTGTTTAATATGATTTTGTTAGTAGTATTGGCAATTCTTTTTGTTATGTTTGCATTGTTTTACATTATAAGCAAACGTTATGAGAAAAAAAATCTATGAAACTGAGCTTTAAACTCGATTTTATTTCATTTTCTATTTATTTGGTTTAAATTTGCTTCTATAAGTTTATATTGGTTGAGATTGAAATTAGAATTAATAAAAATTTTATAATAAACAAGACCATTAATATGAAAAAAGAAAAATTTAGTAAAGCTGCGATAAAATATCTAAGTAAATTAGGGATATTTTTAAGTGCTTTTTCCCTCTCTCTAGGAATACTTTACTTCTTTTTACCTACAAATTCCACCTTGTACGACCTATTCGGTTTTGCTTTAATAATTTCGTGGTTTCTAAATGGAGCTCTTGTTTACTTTACAGACATTTATTTAAATAAAAATTTCTACATGGGAAAACGAATAAATAGATTATCTTATTATTATCTCGCATTATTTATTACAAGCATTCTACTTATGGTTTTTGGCATTATTTTATCAGCTTTTATAATTAGTGGACCCCTCTTAGTTCTCGGCAATATTATGATAATTACTGGTTTTTTAATATCTAATTTGTATGGCTTCCATTTCTGTATCGTTACTTTTACAAATATCAATAATAGAGGTGCATGGACTTTTGAATAACGCTAAAAAAGTAAAATATATAAAGCATTTCTTAAGGCTACTATGTTATCTTACTTTTATTGTTGGTATATTTTTTACGATCGTTCTCCTAATTCCCATAAGAAATAGTTTAATCATTTCTATGTCCTATTTCATTCCCCAAATCACAGGATTTCTCTTGTTTCTGTATCTACCAACGACGTTACTTCTACTGAAGTTGACCCATAAAAAACGATTTAAAAATTGGAATAGGATTTTAATATTAGTAATTGGTTTGATGCTAACAGTTTTGAATGCTATGCCTTTAATGTCAGTGCCCGTTTCAATTCAAACAGCAGAAAATGAGTTTAACGGAGTTTATGGCGATAACTGGAGAAGCGACATACCACAAAATGTTGATAATTATTTCTTACCGACGCAATTCAATCTTTATAATTATTTTTTAGGTTTCCCTCATAGAGATTGTAATGTCGAAACCGATGTTCCGTATTACGATGCTGATGGTGTTAAGTTGTATTTTGACGTGTATTATCCAAAAGGCGTATATTCGGATTTACCTGGAAATGGTAGCGTTATTATAAAAATTCACGGTGGAAGCTGGCAATATGGAGATAAAAGCATAGGAAATGTTCTGGTGCTAAATAAATATCTTGCTTCTCAAGGATATGTCGTTTTTGCCATCCAATATGGGTTACTTGATTCCGGAAGTTCTTCATTTATACCAACTCCAGATAATGTGAAGGGAAATTTTACGTTGCACGATATGGTCTATCAAATTGGTAACTTTACTAAGCTCCTTGAAACGACATACGCAGATACATACAACGCTAATTTGGATTCAGTCTTCATTATGGGATTATCAGCGGGGGCGCACTTAACGGGCGTAATAGGTTTAGGATACAACGATCTTTATTTCGCTGGCAATTTTAGTAATGCGCTAAATATTAAGGGAATAATTCCCATATATCCCCCCGATTTTGCTCCTTCCTATTTACTACCAGGTGATCCGATTTCAAACCCTTTAGCATTCGAAAAATTTA
This sequence comes from Promethearchaeota archaeon, assembly GCA_019894855.1. Classification (GTDB taxonomy): domain Archaea; phylum Asgardarchaeota; class Lokiarchaeia; order Sigyniarchaeales; family SOKP01; genus SOKP01. Next base: position 6,997 of record JAGXNS010000087.1, on the reverse strand, counting down.
CTCCCAGTAATTTAGCCGATTCGACTGATCCGCCTGCTATAATATTTCAAGGTTTAAGAGACGACTTAGTTACTTTAGATAATGCAGAAAGAATTAAAAATTCATTAAACAACGAAGGGGTGGATTGTGTCCTTTTAACCTTCCCGTTTGCTGCTCATGCTAGTGATCTCATTGTAGGAAACACTTATTCTCAAGTTTGGCTCTATTATTTAGAGAGGTTTCTTTACTTCGAACAATAATAACATTTTTTTTTTTAAAAATCGGCGTTTAATTTTTTAAGATGTTATTGTGATATTATTTATTTTTTTTATAACTATGATTTGTTTGTAAAATATGAGTAAAGAAGAAAAAACATTAAAGAATAGTGAATTCAAAACTGATACAAGCCATAATCTGTCAAAATTGTATAAGGATCTTAGCAAAGCAATTAATTCAAATAATGTCCAATCGATCTGGGAACTCTCTAAAACTATAACGAGATATCACTTTAGAAACATCGAAATGTAGAATTTCTAGGAAAATTGTCAAAAACAAATTAATTATTTCATACTCAATTATTTAAGGACAGATTTTACTAGGATCGTAATTGAGTTGTATTTATCTTAATAATAGGAGAGGAACTTATTCTGTATTTATACAACAGTGATTATGAAAATTTATTGAAGGAAAACATAATAAAGAATTTGGGTTGGCTAATCGAGGAATTTAGTTTTTTGTTTAAGATCAAGAATCAAAAATATAGCCAAGATGATAAAACACTTGCTAACCAAATAATCGAATGTTTTTCTAAAAGTCCTGATTTTACAATTAATGAGAAATTGAATGAGACGTTTCTTAATACATTAAAAACTCTTGAAGAACTTTATCCTATGCTCTTAAATTTAAAATCTGCATAAACTTCTACTTTCTTCTCCTAATTTTCACAATAGAATTTATAACTGAAATTCCTTATTTTATATAGTAAAAACAAATTCTCAAACAAAACAAATCAAATTTTTAACTTACTTTACATAAATACCTCGAAAATAATGGAACGGTTAATTATAATTCATTGGAACAAAAGCACTGGACCAATACCTATAATTCAATATCCACCAGAAGGCGCTTATCCTTCGAAGGATATTTTTCTGAAAATATGGGCACAACATGCGCTAAATAAAGAAAAGACCTTAATAGAATTAGATTTTATTTTAGAAGACAAAGATCGGAGCGTTATATCAGTTATACAAGAATTCGAAGGAGAAATTTATTTTCTTGTCTTAATAATTAGGACTAAGAGTAAAGTTAGCGATGTAATATCCTCTGACATTTTAGCAGTGATAACTAAGAATTTATTAGAACTTATCAACACAGATAAATTTACTAGAGCTGTTTCAGAAGCATTCAATACAATTAAAAATTATACTAAGTTAGAAGGACAAGACTTAATTTCATTTTTTCAAGAAAAAATCAAATTCACGATATTACAAATTCTAAGGAATGGTGTTATTACTAAAAACGAGTTAGTTAAAATTCTTCGAAATGATTACGGATTTTCTACTGTAAATATCGATTTACTATTGATTTCATTTCTGCGAGAAAATTTGATTCTGAAAAAATCTCTCCCAGGAACCAAGGATTGCTATTTTTTAATTAAAGATTTATCGTATATGAGAATTCCGTCATTAAATTTACCTGATGATACAATTGATGAAAAGATATCCAAGAAATATGAGAAAGAAATTATAGAATTTTACACCAATTACAACTGTAGCCAAGAAATCGAAAGTACATTAATTGTAAGTTTACTGATCGATAGCGATGTTTATACCTTAATTAAAGCTCTAAGAAAAAGCGAGTTAACCGTAAATGAAAGCCTTAACTTGTTAAATAATAGAGAAGATTTGTTTGAAGAATTATTAGAAAAAAGGATCATATTTGAAGCAAAAGGGATTGTTTTTCTCTTTACCGATATTCGTTTCGTTAAATATACCCCTTTTTATTTAATTAAAACATTACCAATGCGCTATAAAAATGGAGAAATTTCTTTAGATCAATACTTACATCACCTTAAATTACTAATTAATCCATTAAAGGAAAAATCTTCATTTTTAGATTATACTGTAATTTAATTTACATAGTTTTAAGCTTCATAAAGATTTTTTTGTTTATATTGCTTTTATGGGGTTTTTTGTGATATATCAATTTCTGTTGGTGCTTTACCTTCTCCATAAACATGATAAAGGACTGCTCTACGAGCAGTTTCGTGAAAACTGCGGTAGATATCTTTTTTCTGATCATATAATGCACAAGAAGTATAAATTAACGGATTCCAGGTATATAATTTATTTTCTGGCTCCCACCATAATTTTTCATCTTTTAATATGAGTTTGAAATCCTCTTCATCAATAACATCGTCGAGGTCTTGCTTATTTAACATTACGATCATTGGAATTTCTTTTATTAATCTACCGTTTGCTATATTCTTTAATTCTAGCAAAGATTCAACATTATCCTCTAAAAATTTAGTTCGCGAATCAACAACAAATATAACTGCATCTGTTTGGTCATCAGTTTTATCGAATATTTTTTTTCTTAGAGGAGTAAAGCCCCTTTGCCCTGCTACGGTATAAACTCTATAGTAGACTTCTTTTTGTTTTGTAGACTGAAAAAGACCGCGATCAAAATATAATGTAGCACCGCTTGCTTTTTCAATAATTTGTAGTTCACCAACTGGGATAATGTCCTTTTTACTTTCCTTTGTTATTCGATACAGCGTTTTCAGAATAGTACTCTTTCCAGAAGCGCCCATACCCCAATAAACTATTTTTAAATAGATTTTTCCATCTTTATACAGAACCATAAATAAACTCCTCAGTAAAGAAATGTTAATAACATTTGACTATATTTGCTCTCTTATAATTATGAACGATGTATTTGATAAATTATTGTTAAAACTTAAATATATTTATTGCAATCCCCATCTATCCACATTAAACAACAATAAAAGCGTCTTAAAACCTTTATATAAATAGAAATCTTCGATTTTTTAATTTATTTTTATAATCATTAAATCTTATAATAAATAACGATTATAATCAATAAATCTCTCAAAGAAGTTGAAATGTTTTAAATTTTAATAAAAAATACTAAAATTATGGCTGATCACACCGAACTGGATTGGAATTGGGCATTTTATAAGGAATTAGTAGAAGATGTGGATGAAAATAGAAATATAATCCAATGCGTTTCCTGTGGAAAGTGTGTAGGCGATTGTCCTGCAGCTAAAGTATCCACATTCAATAGTCGAAAAATTATTCAAAAAGTTCTACGTGGAGATAAATGCGTTTTAAAAGATTCTGATATATGGCATTGTTATCTATGTGAGAGGTGTAAGCGAATATGTCCTAAAGAGAATATCAACATACCCTTGCTTATCATAAATCTAAGGAACGAGTCTTTTAAAAGAGGTTATGGCCCCCGATATACCGATTTAAGGAAATACGTTGAGATGTCAGAAAGATTCCTAACTAAAGGGACAGTTTTAGAAGAACCGTTAGGTGAAAATTTACCACAAGAACGAATCGACGAATTGAATATAATTTGCGATTTTGCTCGCATAAAATACGTATTTAAAGCAAGTAAAGAGAAACAGAAACCAAAAAGAAAAAAATCTGAAGGAAAATAATGGATTTTAATAACTTAGCATTAGATTTACGTGAAATTGAAAAGGAAAACCCTGAAAACCCATTAGATTATTTCAAAGAAAAAAAATTATGTTTGTTCAACGCATGTTTAGAAAAGTATTTCCCAGGAGTACGGTGGGGATTTCAAGATCTATTAGAAGAATTTCAGTTAGAATCAAGTACGTGTGTTAATCAATCTTGCTGCAGCGGTACTTTTTTTCAGAGAAACCTTATCACTAGAGCTCAATTTTCTGCAATTAATGAAAGAAACCTTAGCGAAATGAATCAACAGGCAGATATTGCCTTTTTTAGTTGTAATGGATGCTACAATTCCCTTCTTAGAGGAAGAGATTTTTTAAAAAACCCTGAAGTAAGAGGGAAAACTCAAGATATCTTAAATTCAATTAGCAAAAAAGTAAAGGGGGAAAGATACCCTGGGATATATAATATTTTAGAAAATCCCAAGCTTAAACTGGTCCACGATTTGGATTTTTTGTATCTTATACGAAATGATGTGCTTAACACCTTAAAGTTCGACCTAAGGAACTTAAACGTTGCTGTTCACTACGGATGCCATTACTTGAATCAATCGAGAGATAAAAAAACGCTCGATAGCTATTTAGGTAGTAAAAACAAACTTGAGGGACTCATTGAGCTTTTTGGCGGAGTTCCCGTCGATTACCAAGAAAGAGAAAGCTGTTGTGGCTGGGGTGCTAGTCAATTGTTAATTAACCCACGGGAAGCTCTTAAAGTAACTTATAACAAGTTAAAAAGTGCAGAAAATGTTGGAGCGGATTTTCTTTTGATGCCTTGTCCAACATGTCTCTATACGTTAAGTAAACCAGAATATAGAAATAATATCGAAAAGTGGTTTGGTGAGAAGCTAGAAATTCCAACAATTCATCTTAACGAATTAATCTCCATTCTTAGAGGTTGTGAAGAAGAACGTTGTATTTCTTTGACTCAAAAAACACCTCGCCTTGAAGAAATTTTTAATATTATTACTCAGCAGTAGATAAAGAAAAAGAAAGTTTGATCACATTTCTTCAATTGCATACCTTGGACACGAATCTAAACATAATAAACATCCAATACATTTCTCATAGGAGAATTCTAACTTATAATTACCGTTAAAGTATAAGGCCTCGGTCGGACATAGCGAGATACAGGCTCCACAATCTATACAATTATCTAATACTATAACCCGGCCTTTTTTATTAACGATTACGTTATTTTCTTTTAATGATTCTGTTATCGTTCTGATCTTATCTTCAGGAACATCGAGTAATAGGTTTACTCCATTTGAACCCGTTGAAAATTTTAAGATGTTGAATGTGATATCAAACTTTAGAATTTCATTTATAATTTTAGAATAGTTATTTATATCTCTAATAATCCCAAACGGTAAGGTGCAGTTAATTATAGTCATTTTACATCAACTCCTCCGAAGTAATAATTCCAACGACTTTTTTCTGCTCGTTTATCACAGGTAACGCTGATATTTCATTAGTTTTCATTTTTCTTGCAGCGACATCAAGAGGATCGTTGTCTGAGGTTGTGATAACTCGTTTTGTTATGATTTCATTAAGTTCTTTCTTATCCTCAGCTATTGCTTTGGTGATATCAAAACTTGTGACGATTCCTTTAAGTATATTGTCTCGGTCAATAATGACAATGTGATTTACATTATTCTTTATAATTTTTTCAGCAACTAACTTAATGTCACAGTCGTCGAAGCAAGTTTCTGCTTTTTTCTTCAAGTCTTTAACGAATTTTAATTCGGATGTAATTTTCATTGGTTTAAATACAGTATCAGTGGGTAGTGTCTCCGCAGGCGGATTTAAGAAGAATTTGCCTTCTTTAATCCAATTTTTTAAGGTCTCAGCGATTTTTTTAGCGTGATAAAATGATGACATAGGTGAACATTTTACGCTTTTGCCATTCAATTCAATGTAACCACTTTTCATCTCTTCATAGCTTACTTGCTTTGGTTTGGGGCGATCTCGCCTTGGAACGCCATAGTCAACGACATCAGTAATAAGTTCAGCATCAGATATCGCAGTTTTTTTAGCCAAACCCTCGTTTAATATTGGAATTGCTATTCCTAATCCCACAAAAAGAGAGGTTCCATACTTTTCATAAGACACTCCCCTTAGATATTCGGGTGTCATTTGCTTCAAATCTCCTTTAACAAACAAAGTTCCAAATCTATTCCCCGGACTATGTTGGGTGCCTTCTCCGATAACATAGCCAATTCCTCCTCCAAGGAATATTCTTGTTCCTATACCGATCGTTTCATAATCAGGATCATTGCTCAGAGGACTTAGCGCACCTGCGCCCGCAAAATGTGCATTTCCGTATTTCGGTAATAATTTACCCATATAAGTATAAAGTGTTTTGTCTGAACTATTGACTGCACACACATAACGTTGGTATGCGTTCCTTGGATTTAGCAGGATAGCTTGATTAATCTCGTTAATGGTAAATGTTGTGTCTACTTCTGCTAAAGGATAGCAATCTGTCGTATAAGAATTACCCTTTAATCGAATTGGTTTCCCTGAAACAAGATCTTCTATAACATGTCCTCCACCGTATTCAAATGATCTGATGTCTGCCATTCTTGTGCAACCTATATAGCAATCTACTGCTGCATTTCCATGATAAGCGTGAACATCGTTTAACCATAGATGTTCGAATTTAATTGGAGGATCAGAGTGCCCGAAATTCAAAAAAGCACCGCTAGAACACATAGGTCCAAAAGTTCCTGTAGTAACTACATCAATATCTTCTGCTGCTACCTTAACACCTCTTTCTTTTACAATCTTTACC
>JAGXNS010000087.1:0-493 GCA_019894855.1 Promethearchaeota archaeon | reverse complement strand
ACTATACGATTTTGTCAAATCATCACCATTTTTCCATATTTCTAACCAAAAGAATAAAATTGATTATATAGATTAAATAATATGCTATTTATAAATATTAATGTTCAAAATATGCTTTTATAACATTTTTAATGCGGGAGAATAATAAAAGTTGTTTTAAACCTAATTAAATTTAACTCAGAAAGGTCATGAAAAATTCAAAAAAAAAGAGTTGACTGCATTACGCAGTCAGAAAAGTTGAAATAAAAGTCAAAAAAACAAATTGTCTTATGCATAATAGTGCCCATATATTTAAATGCTAGGTATAATTGAAAAAAAATATAAAATACTTCATAAAGTTACACTAATAATTTTTAAAACTCACTAAATTCTATCTGCAAAATCTAATTGAACACAGATATTAACAGTTTAATTTAAATTACTTGTACAAAAAAATATTTACACACAGTAAGATCACACTAAATGTGAATATCGTTCCACTCCTCTTTCCTAC
>JAGXNS010000086.1 GCA_019894855.1 Promethearchaeota archaeon | reverse complement strand
GTCTTGGTGGAATGTTGGTTGCACAGAGTGAACTACTTCAATAATTGGATTGCCAACTACCCAACACCTACGAGAATTAATGCCCTCTCTTATCAAATTTTCTCTGTGCTCAGGTAAATAACATATGTTCATATCTGCTAACTGATCGATTACTACTCTGTTCTTTTCTTCAGGCATTATCCAATTCTTACTCCGCATACCAGCTTCTATGTGGATTAGAGGAATATTTAATTTTGACGTTGCTAATGCAAATCCTAAGCTACTGTTATTATCACCTAAAACCACAACAAAGACGGGAGCTTCTTTAATCAAGACTTTTTCAAATTCGATCATTAACTTAGCTACTTGTGAAGCATGGGTTCCACTTTTTATGTCAAGGTTGAAATCGGAAGGGCGGACATCTAACTGTTCATAAAAAATCTTATTTAAGTTATAATCGTAATGTTGACCACTGTCAACTATGATGTTATTAAAATGTTTATCTAACTTCTTTATAATTTGGGAAAGACGGATAATATCTGGTCTAATTCCGATACAAGTTATAATTTTCTTCATATTATCTTAAAGGGTTTATGATATATAATTTTAATATGTCTTTTCAACCATTCTAATTTCTTTTGTAATCGTTACCAAAGAAATCCCTTTATAGTCTTCCTTTTTTTCAGTAAATTTAGATAAAATTTTTTAAGATAATAAATAAGTAAACAAGCGAAAATATTAAGCGTTAGTTTCCTTAATATAATTTTTGAATATCCATACTCACGGTTATAAAGCTTAATAGGACATTCAAGAATTCGATATTCTGATAATTTTGCTTGAAGAATTTGCTCAGTACAGAATGCGTAGCCTAGAAATTTTGCTTCGTTGAAGAGGGGAATGAGTTTCTTATCAAACGCGCGAAAACCGTTTTGGTTATTCATAATTTTAATACCAAAGAAGAAATGAAGAAATTTCTCAATTAAAACTTCCCCTAATCTCGTAGATATGGGTAAATGGTAATGATAAGAGCCTAAATACCTTGAACCAATAGTATAATCTGCTTTTCCGTCAAAAATTGGTTTTATAAGGTTAAATATATCAGAAGGGCTGTGTTGTCCATCAGTATCCATACTTACGATGACATCTCCAGTTGCATATTGCATTCCCGTAATAATAGCGTTGCCGTATCCGCTATTTGTGAGATGACGGATTATTTTAAACTTATCATACCCCTCCACTTTTCTAATTTCGTTTAAGCTATTATCAGAAGAATGATCGTCTATAATGATGATCTCAACGCTTTGATTCCTAGGGAGATCCTCCAGTATTGACCGAATAGTTTTTTCTTCGTTATATAAAGGTAAAATAATAGATAACAAAACGGATTTTTTAGCATTTTGGTGTTTCTTTAAATACTCATACATTTCTTGAAAATCTGAAGCAATTCTAGAAGATTTAAGTCGAGTGCCATTGATTGTTTCTTTATTTAAATTCACGCGATTTAATAGCTTCAAATTAAAACCTTAAGATCGTTTAGATTAAGTGATAGCAGAAAATACTACAAATGAGATATTAAGAAAAGAGCATAATACAATTTAAATTTAATTATATCATTTTCGCTTAGGAATTCTATATGTTCGTATTATTCCAGACTATCAATGCAAAATAGAATGAAAATCTCATTCATAGCCTTATATTTAGTGTAAGATTTTAATCAGGTTAATGAATCAAAATAGCGTTTAAAAGATTCAGTCTTGAAGGATTGGGTTTAAAGAATATAATAAAAGATGTTTCTATTAAAGCTATGACATAAGTTTGGAACTGCGTTCAACAAAGAACACAGGGTTAATAGTATTTATATCTCTGGTATATCGAGCATAGGAAAAAATTTTAGGGCCTTTAACAGCTTTTTCGTAAATCTGAATCTGTCCCGAGCTTAATTTTTTGAATATTGTTATATTCAGTTTAACTAGAATATATTGAAGGATGCAAGAGAAGAGGTTCACAGTTAATTTGGTTAAAATGATATTTGAGGTTCCATATTTTCGGTCATAGACTTTAATAGGGCATTCCTTGATTCTAAAGCCTTTTATCGTAGCTCTGATTATCTGCTCAGTACAAAAGGCGTATCCTTCGTATTTGAAATCCTTAAAAATAGATATGACTTTCCTATTAAAAGCTCTAAAACCATTTTGATTATTCATTATTTTTTTACCAAAGAATATTTGGATCAGTTTTTCTATGAGTAATTCACCTAACCTAGTTGACACAGGGAGTTTATAGAAATAGGATCCTAAATATCGTGAACCAATTGTATAGTCAGCTTCGTCGTTAAAAATTGGTTTAATCATTTCTAAGATATCGTATGGACTATGCTGTCCATCAGAATCCATAGTTACTAAAACTTTACCCCGCGCATTGTTTATTCCAGTAACAACAGCAGCTCCGTATCCGCGGTTTTTGTCGTGTTTAAACACTTTAATTTCAGTGTTTTCATTAATTCTTTCAATTTCTTTTAAACTGTTGTCGTTTGAGTGATCATCTACGACAATTATCTCTATTGATTTTCCTCTTGGTAAGTTTCTTAAAACCTTCCCAATTGTTTGTTCCTCGTTATACATTGGTAAAATGATTGATATTAAAATCTGGTCATCCTTAGATTTAAACTGATTAATAAATTCATACAAACCGAGAAATGGTTTTTCAATCAGATTAGAATCTGCGAGAGTTTCTATTAAAAATGACGACCGATTTTTAGATTCTAAAGCTTTCAAAAATGTTTCCTTACTTTTTATTAATGCGATTAAGCGATTTTTTTTTTTTGCTATGTTCATTATTAATATGATATATTATAAACTTATTTCCATTAAAATTTGGAAAAATCAACAGTGGATTTCTAATTAAACTACAATTTATGAGGTTTGCCAGTTATATTGATTTTTTAGTCCCACATCGATATTTATTTTTGGCAAAAATCCCAGTAATTTGCTGGCTTTGGATATATCAGAATGGGTAAGATCAACATCTCCTTTTTGTTTCTCGATGTATCTTATTTTTTTCTGAACATTCGTTATGTTATACATTTTTTCGACAAGTTCGTTAACTCCTATTGGAGAAGAACCCCCTAAATTGAATACTTCTCCCTTTGCATTATCTTTCTCTCCTGCGAGGATTAGACCATCAATGATATCAGATATATAAGTAAAGTCTCTTTTTTGAGTCCCATTGCCATAAATTAGTATTTCCTTATTCTGGTGCATTAAATTAAAGAACTTTCTTATTGCCATATCAGGGCGTCCCCGAGGACCGTATACAGTGTAAAATCTTAATGACGTAATGGGAAGATTATATTCCTTATAATATAGATCCGCATAAAGTTCCCCAGATAATTTAGTAACTGCGTATGGTGATATTGGATTTTTTGGATGCTCCTCGTCGACTGGAGTATATACGGGATTACCATAAACTGAAGAAGAGGATGCATAAATTACCTTTTGTATTGAGGGAATTTTAATTGAGTATTCAAAAACATTAACAGTGCTTACTATATTGTTATAAGTTACTGCCGCTGAATTATTTATGGAATATCTCACACCGGCTTGAGCAGCTAAATGAAAAATATAATCAACTTCGTCGATAATATCAGCTAGAGTTGAAAATTTAACTAAATCCCCCTTAATTAACTTATAATCACTGTTTTGGGAGTATTCGCTCAAAACCTCCTTTAACTGTTTTTCTTTACCAGGGTAATAATCGTTAAAATTATCTACTAAGATAAGTAAATTGTCGTGTTTCAAGAGCCTCTCGGTCAAAGACGAGCCTATAAAGCCTGCTGCTCCAGTGATCAAGATACATTTATTTTTAATCATAGTATTATGAAAACTAGTCATTAGTCTTTATAAGAATTTTTCTTATTGGATTTTTTTTTTAAGTTTTATTAAAGTAGAGTAAAAAACAAACCTTTTGTTTAATGGTAAATGATTAACTTCTTGATTATGTACAATTTAAAGTTGGGATTAATAAAATCACTTCTTCACGTACGTAAGCATTTTAATTGCTATATGTTTGTTGTATCACTTATTACTGTAGCATTTTTACTATTAAAGTTAATAGGGATTGATATCCTTCTTAATTTTGAGGAAAATACATTATTTGGTTCATTTTTTGGTTTTTTCTGGATGATTTCTTCAATTTTCATCATTTTATTCTTACCTGCATATCCTATTTTCTTTACAATCTATAAAAAAATCAATTTTAATGCACTAGAAAAGATTTGTTTAACAATAGTAATCAATTTGAGTTTTTACATTATTACAGGATATTTTGGAAATGGGATAGGGTTTGCTCTAAATATACAATACTTTTTTTCACTATTACTTAGCTCCTATTTCGGTCTATTGATCATAAGCGTGATTTTAAATAAGAAAAACAAGATCGATAAGATAATATCTTCAGAATCTAAGGAAAATCAATCATTAGAAAGCTATGAAGATTTCCATGTTTTTGAATACATCAAAAATAAACTCTCCTTAAACGGAATTTTGTTGATTATCTTTGCAGTTTTACTTATCACAGCATTACTTGCGAATGTAGAAATTTTTGGTGGGACAGATCCCTGGTATCACATTTTAATTATTAGAATAATAGTAAACGCTAATTCTTTACCGGTTAATGAATATTTCGGAGCAATGGGTTTTCATATAATTGGTGCTGTGTTTCATTTATTTTCAGGTATAGACTTATTATTGATCCCTAATAGCTTTGTATTATTTACTATCCCATTAACATCGCTAATTGTATATAACATTATAATGAGAGTTTTTTCAAATAAATCAATAGCGATACTTGGCATTTTCATCTTGCTAATCACTACATTAGGTTTCATTAATTTAACATTTCAATATTGGCCCTCCAGTATAGTGTTTATTCAAGGATTAACCATTTTTTTTCTGTTATATGTTAGATTAAGAAATTTTATCAAAATTAAGAGACCCTCTTGGAAAGAAATCTTATCTGATTTACCGTTTACTTATTTATATATATCTATAGTTTTTATTGCGCTATATCTTTCCCATTCTCTAATAGCGTTACTATTTCTTATCTCGTTTGCCTGGATATACCTTATTTATTTAGTTAGAGACTTTAAACGAGGTTTTGATTTTATGCTATGCGTTATACTTCTAGTTGTTTTTCTAATTTTATTCGTATCTAACATAAGTACGGGCCATCTGAGAGTATTTAACTCAGTTTTCACTTTACCTTGGGTTTTCTTGTTATTTGGGGCAATTTCGATTACAATTATAGGAGGAATTCTTATCGCCTTCTTAAGAGCTCAAATCACATTTGAAAAAGGACGCTTTAATTTAATTTTAATGGGGAAAAAATTTAAAGTTTATACGACGATTGAGAAATATTTTATCCCCTTAGTTTTCGTAGTGACTTTAATCTTTACTGTAGGATTTTTTATTGCTAACCTATTATGGTTGAACTTAAATTTAATAACTATTTTTGTGGGTTTCGAAGTCATAATCATAGTCATTTTTGCAATTTGGGGGCTTGTAATATTCCAAAATAAAGCTAAAGGAAAACCGTTATTCTTATGGTTACTATCCTTTGTCATTATAATTTTAATAGGTCTACTTTCTGATGTGCTTCGAGGCTCACTAAGTTTCATCTCAAGACTGTTTTACCTTGCCTCGCCTATTATCGCAATTGGGTTTCTTTCATATGTGTATAAATTGATAAAAACAGGTAAGATAAAAAAATTACAAATTAAATTATTTTTTCTTTTCTTTGTGAGTTTTTCTGCTACAGCTTCATATTTAGAGCTTTTCTCGTCCTTAGACTTTTTTAGTATTAATAACAACGAATTAACCGCAGTGCAATGGTATTTACAAAACTCTGACGATCGAAATTTGTTAGTATTAGAATTTGGGTGGAACCCCGTCTTTCTCTATTATGACTATCCATACGAAGAGAAAAATAGTTCGCTTCCTATGACGACAACTCAGGACTTTATCACATTCAATAATATCTTAATTGTACCTGATAATCATTTCTACGATAATGGAACAAATGTTTTAAAGGAGTTGAAAGAACACAGAAATATGGAAGTATTCATCCTTTTAACTAAAAATTATTTAACAACAAGTCAAATGGAATTTTTCGGAGAACTTACTGAAGAACAATACGAAAGCTATTATTCATTAAATTATTTAAACCGGATTTTCTCAGTTAAGAAAGAAAATGGTGAAAGTCTTCCATATTATTGGGTTATTTAAGAATATCATATTCTCCAGGAAAAACACCTTCAAATTTATCTTTTAACACGAGATTTTTATTTCCTTCAATTTTAAAAAACTTTGGTAATTTTCCTACTTGTCCAACTTTATTCTCTCGAGATATTAAGGCACCATAAACTCCTTCTATATCTTCTGCTGCATCTAACGCATTTTTTATCGATTTCTCTATATCAACTCCTTTAACTAAATTTGCTATTCTTGTAGCTGCGGCATCTGCTAAAGTTGCATCTCTGGCAAAAATGGTAACTGCATCTGCTTGTCCTAAACTAATAGCATGACCTATAGTTGCAGAACTCGTTCCAATTCCAAGAGGAGTGTGTGTTTTTTCAATCAAAAAACCAATATTTAAGTTTAACTCGTTGTACCCAGCAAATAAGGCGATTTTCATATCCTTTTCTGAGTCGACTGCAATTTCTCCTCCATTTTCAACTAACGCAATTTTTGCAGATATATAATCGGGATCATCCTCCATTTTCATCCTATTTAACATAATATCAGCAAACGCACCTGCTACAGCAGCCATGGGTCCAACCTCACATAATACTGAAGCGTTACTCATTAAATTAATAATTTCAAATTCAGTGGTAATCTTTATTGGCGAAAAGGACGTGAGAAACTTATTATTTTTTTTCAAATATTTTTCTAAGATTTTACGATTATATAAAAGACTTTTTTTTGCTTCACTTATGGCAATTTTTGATTCAGAGATTATAGTAACATCCGATTCTTGTTCTAAAAAATGGTGTTTATATATTTTCAAACTGGATACACATTTTTTTAAGACTATCTATTTAAAACTTAATTGATCGATTAATTAAATATAAATAAATTCGACTTTATTAATTATTCAGAAATTTTAAATATCGAATTATGAATCAAATTAACTACGACGAAATTATCTCACAGTTGAAAACAGAGCTAAATTCTGAATGTGCAATAGCGAATATATATGGAATTATATTAGCCTCAAACATAAAAGAATTTTTTAAAGGGAAAGTCATCCCTCATAAAATTCTCTCACTTATCTCTAATTCTAAAGGCATAGCGGATGAGTTAAATCTTAATAAGATAAATTCCTTTGCATTAGAAGCTCAAGAGTATAATTATTTGTTTACATTTAGTGAAGAATTAATTTTAATCTCCAAATTAAACTTAAATATGAATTTAGCTAAGTATATGCCCTCAATATCAGTGTTCTTGAACAAATTAAACGAGAAGTATAAGGAACAAGAAATTACTGAGTTTTCATTATTTGATTTTTCAAAAGAAATTAAGAAAATTCAAGATACCTTCAAAGAAAAGAAAGGTAGCGATAAGAAATATTCAATTATTAAAGATTTGGTAAAATTCATAGCAACGGAATAAAATAAAAATAAAAAAAAAAGCCAATCAATTGTAGGTGAGAAAGTATACTAAGACAAGTTTACATTTATAAAAGCGGTAAGCTACTCTATTATCGGCATTTTGGAAAAGCACTTAAGAAAGCAGCTTTTGAATCATTAGTAAATGATTTAATGCAAGATGCTTTCGCCAAAGGAGGTAAGAATGTAGAATATCACGATTATTATAAATATAGAATATCGTACATTACAGAAAAAGATTCAGAGTTAATGTTTTTATTTGTTACTGGGCTAACAGATAATTTTGAAAATATTAAAAAAGAACTAATAAAATGTAAAAAAGAATTTTTAAATTTATTTGAAGACATACTTCAAAGCAAGTTTGATGCTAAGACATTCGAGATTTTTGACCCTACAATCGATTCAATTCATAGGAATTTAAGACCAAAAATATCGTTGGTAGGATTTTCTGGCGTAGGGAAAACTACAATAACTCGTTTAATCAAAGCTGAAGAAATTCCTATGGAACATATTCCAACCATAACGGGTGACATCGCTACAATCAAAATAGGAAAACTACACTTTCATTTATGGGATTTTGCCGGACAAGAACAGTTCAGCTATTTGTGGAATAATTTCATTAAAGGAAGCGATGCTGTTTTATTGATAACAGATTCTACCTTAGAAAATATAGAAAAAAGTAAATTCTTCCTAGAGCTCATAAAAGAACAAGCTGCTCAAGCACACACATCTGTAATTGGCAATAAACAAGATTTAGACGATGCTTTGAAACCAGAACAAATAGAGAAGATGCTAGGATTAAAAACATATTCCATGGTAGCAAAGGATTCAGGAAATCGAGATAAAATGATAACTATCATCGCTGATATACTTGAAATGAGCGCAGAAGTTTCACCTCTATTGAAGCCATTGTTAGAGAGAGATATCTTAACAGAAAAAGCTGTTAAAGCTTTAGAAAATACAAAATTTGAGGAGGCTGCAATGTACTTTGAAAAAATAAGTGATCTTTGCATTGAATTAGGAGATGATTCTCTAGGGAAAGAATTTTATGAAAAATCACAAAAAATTAAAACCATGCTTCAAGCAGCTAGTATACCTCAAACAGAGCCAGTTCAAGAACCACCTAAACCAATAGAAGCACCACCTAAACCCATAGAAGCACCACCTAAACCTATAGCAACGCCACCTAAACCCATAGCAACGCCACCTAAACCAATAGAAGCACCACCTAAACCTATAGCAACGCCACCTAAACCAATAGCAACGCCACCTAAACCAATAGAAGCACCACCTAAACCTATAGCAACGCCACCTAAACCAATAGCAACGCCACCTAAACC
>JAGXNS010000085.1 GCA_019894855.1 Promethearchaeota archaeon | reverse complement strand
TTCTCTAGCAGCCTCTAAAGCCAGTTTGCGATGCTCTTTACAATCATTTTTTTCGTAGGGTATTTCCGTGTATTTTACCAGTTCTGGAGGATCAAACATACCAAGTAAAAACCTTGCTCGAAATAAATTTCTTAACGACTCGTCAAGAGTAGTCTCCTTGAGCAACTCTTTTTCAACAGCATCTTGGATCCATTTCCACCGTTCTCTTCGCGTTTTCCTTGTTATCCCCACTTTACAAATTAAATCTAATCCGTTATTAAATGCTAAAGCAGCAGCCTCTTCAGGAGTTTTAACTATTTTATGATGGTTGAATATGTCATATACTGCTCCACAGTCCGAAACAACATGGCCTTCAAATCCCCATTTATTTCTCAGTACTTCTTTAAGCAAAAACTTACTAGCACAACAAGATTCTCCATTTACTCGATTATAAGCTCCCATAATTGCCTCTGCTTGGCCTTCAACTATACAAGCTTCAAACGCAGGCATGTACGTTTCCCATAAATCCTTTCTACTAACATTAGCGTCAAAAAAATGTCTTTCAGATTCTAAACCACTATAGGCAACATAGTGTTTTGGTGTGGCAACTAGCTTTAAATACCGAGGATCATCACCTTGTAAGTTTTGAATAAATGTTATTCCCATTTTCGAAGTTAAAAATGGATCTTCTCCGTATGTTTCTTGACCTCTCCCCCACCGAGGATCTCGAAAAATATTCACATTTGGAGACCAAAATGTTAAACCTTGAAATATTCTTCGACTATTATTTCTCACAGCTTCGTGATGTTTAGCTCTTCCTTCGGTCGATATAGCATCAGCAACTTTTGCCATTAAATTTATATTAAAACTTGCTGCCAACCCTATTGCTTGCGGAAAAACAGTCGCTACGCCGGAAAATCCTACTCCATGAAGAGCTTCGCTCCACCAATTATATTTTGGAATATGCAATCGCTCGATTCCCTCGGCATCGTTAATGACTTGTGAAATTTTTTCATCTAAAGTCATTCGAGATATTAAATCACTTATTCTAACTTCAAGAGGTTGAGTATGATCTAAATACACCACTTTCTGAGATTTATTAACCATTTTTCTTCACTAATTATGAAAATCTTTTTTGTAATATAGTCAAATATCTCTATTAGAATTTTATTGATGTTATTTCGTTAAAAAATTCTAAGAAAAAGTAGGGAAAACAAAAAAGAAAATAGTTTTTTATTCTTTATGAGCCTTCATTTTTACAGTTAAATCTCTAGCTCGTTTAGAATACCAAATAAGTAATTCTCCAGCGTCATCCGGCTTGAAATACTCTCCACCACACAATATAGCGGCTCTCGTCATCATCTCATCATCTGGATTTCCAAGACCGACAATATATATTACCACATTAGGATTTTCTGCGAATATTTTAATTGTTTTGAGAAAATCTTCTCCGTCTGTAGGGATACCATCTGTTAGGAGGATAATCATAGTAGGTTGAGGATTTCCAAGGCTAAGTTTATCAAATTCAGTCAAAACTTGATGTGCTTTGATCATTGCTGATCCCATGCGGGTAGATTGTCCGTATGCATTTCCTATGCGATCGACTATCATGCGTGCTGCATCTTCTAATACTCCCTTCTTACCGCTAGCAGAATCCATATAATAGTTGTTTCCAAAAGGTAATATCTGAGCCTCGTCCGCAAATCTAATTACTGAGACTTTTTCCCCAAATCCACGTCCAACCTTTTCGCTTAAGAACAGGACAGCTGCAAAAGCAGCAGATATTCTCCTCGGAATGTTAACACCTGCTTTAAAATGTTTTAAGAATTCTTGAATTTCTTTAGATTCCATTGCTGCTTTGATACCCTCAATAGCAGGTGCTATATTTTGGACGAGGACATCCCTGGCCATCATCGAACGGCTAATATCTATTATTAAAATGGCGTTAAAAGGAATTAATCCCGTTGGGCTCAGATTAATTGCTGTATTTTCTGTAACTGTAGCTAGAATATCTCCTGTTAAATCTGGAGTAGTCGTTAAAATTGAACACGCGATATTAACTGCGTTCCATCTAAGCTTAATCCCTTTAAAAATTACGTAATTTGCGAGCCAACCTTTCAAAGAATCTACATTTTGTCGAGCAGTACTTATAATTTCCCACATGTTTTCGCCTGAGATTGGCGAAATACCTAACGATATATTTTGCAAGGGAATGATTGGTCGCAAGTTTTTATACACTTTTACTTCGAAACTTCCTATCCCTGAAGCCTCTAAAATCTCGCTATCTATAATAATGGTGTTGTCGGGAACTGATTCTAAAATCTCAACTTTACCTGCTCCAATAGCTCCAGTAAGTTCGTCTTCAAATGTAAGTACGTTATCCTGGACAATTGAGAGCGTATGCTGCGTTCGAGGGCTTACAAGAGCATAACCCATTAAATTTGGCTGTGATTGTACTTCTAACATAAGTTGAGATTCTTTTTGGATAGGCGGTTCAGTAGAGTAAACCACAATTTGTTGACTATAAACATTAGTATCTTCTTTCGTATCCCTACTCATTCGAATCTCAGTAGGCGCAATCATTGCTTGATCAATTCTAGCCGAACCTACTGCTCGCGTGAGAGGGTCTTCCCAGCCAATAAGCATACCTTGTCCTAATCCTAACTGTTGAATTACAAAGCTACTTACTTGAACTCGTCCACCTTCGATAGAATCATTTACAACGGGAGTTAAAACTATACCGTTCTTTTGACTACTTAATGTATTGCCATCAATTCTATTAGGATAGGGATCGGCGGGAGTAGTTGGAAGTCCAACTTCTTGTCCCATAGTGGGAAGAGGAACTTGACTTGGGGTAGGTAAGATTGTTTGAGGCGGCGGCGCTTGTGGCAATGGTGTTGGTGAAGGTGGCATTGGAGTGGGGCTCAATTGAGGCGGATGTGTAAGTGTAGGTTGTGGTGGAGGTGTGGAGATAGGAATTGATGTAGGAGGCGGAGTTGGGACAGGTGTTGTCTGTGGTGGAGGCGTTGGTTCGGGTGTCTTGGTAGGAAGTGGGACGTGCCCGCTTACAGGTGGTTGTGGTTGTCGAGTTGGAAGAGGTTGAGGTGAGGGTTTTGGGGCTTGCATTTGAGTAGGCCTTGTTGGTAAAGGCGTTAATGTAGATTTTGCGGTTGTTGGCGGCGGCGGCATTGTGGGTTTGACGCTAGGAACTTTCGGTATTTGTATTTTTGGCGTAAGCAATCCAGTACTACTCATTGGTCGAAGTAATAATTCCACACCCTTAAATTCCAATGCGTCGACTATACTTTTTGAAACTTGACCGGCAAAATCTAATACCATATTTGAAATTTCAACTACGGCGGTTGTTGTTTTGTCATTATCCAAATTTAAAACTTCTATTGAACCGCCATTTTTTATCCCTAGTTTAGTAGCATTTTCTTGACAAATTACTACTTTATCTTTTGAACCTTCTATGACATCCACGAAAATCTTAATCTCAGACATATATAACCACTTTAATGTGTTTTTATTGTATTCTTGAATATAACTTATGAAAAATTTGCTCAGAAACTATTGAACAGGATATCTACTTCCGATTTCGCCTGCGTAGTAGCGAAAAACGGTAACAATTTTACCCAAATCCTCCGTTTTTCTGCTAGCACCCATTAAAAAGAATCTTCCAGCACCACTTAAGATAATAAAGGCATTAATTCCTCGTAAAACGACTTCTAACAAATTATTATACCCTAAGGATGCGATTGCATCATGCCCACTCTGCATTACTACAGCGCTTAAACTTGAAAATAAATCGGGGTCAACATCGTAATCCGGTATACATGAAAAAGCAAGTCGTAAACCATCGTTAGTAACTAATGCAAGAGCTTCTAATTCGGTGTGTTCTGTAATATTTCCAAGAAATTTAGAAAGACTAACGGCTTGTTCTTGAGTTAAATCGCTCATTTGAATAATCTCTGACTTTTAACTGATGTGATAATTCTTTAATTATTAATATAAAATATAATTTTTGAACTTAAATATTTATATTATAAAATTATTAGGTTAAATCGATTTAAAGTTTAGCTATGTTAAGATACCAAATTTTAGAATGATTGTTTTATCTAAAACAACTGACTTATTCAAAAAGATTATTCTTAATAGATAATTTTGTTGAAGTACTATAATAAAAATAGGATGTAAATGAATTAGGTGAAAATCTTCTGATTATTTATATTCTAACTGAGATTTGATCTGATCTTTTAGAATTTCTTTCTTAGATTTGAACTCTACCTTTGCATCCATTGGACCACTAGTCCGTTTAAGAAATTCTATTGCTAAAATCTTACCACTTTCAGACAAAATTCTAGGACAATATTCTTCAGCGAAAAAGACTCCTTCCGGGATAGCTCCAACCCTGGAAATTTCTTTGGAGACTTGTTTTTTGCCCATAAAGGTTTGAACTTTTTCAACAACAGAATAGGCGTGGTCTCCAATGATGATCAATTCTCTTTCGAACCCATCTGGAATTTTAATTTCTTCTAATTTTTGCATTATTTCGTCAAAGTTAACATGAGTATCTTCTTGAGTAAATGCATCGAACGATTCCTTACCAGTATACAAGGGACCCGTATTCTGAGAGTGTCTATCGTTGGAGCCCGCAATGTTCATACCTGCTGCGGGTTTTGGCACACCAAACGGATCCTTTTCTCTCAAAGGATGTACAGCTGGTGCAGTTACTTTTGCCGGACTGGCTTCCATCTGGATCTCTTTAGCGATCCCCCCTTCGGTTTTTCCACCGATAAGTTTAATAAAGTCTGGATCCTCTTCGCCTTCGTCAAGGGGTACTACACCAAAGTGCATCCCTACTTGCCCGCGTATGTCTTGACTCCTTTTAGCTCCAATAAATTTGGATCTTACATTACTGTTAACCCCTTTCCATAAATACACTTTACGATACTCGTCAGAAACTATTATATAACATTCTTCCGCTTTAAGAACATCTTTTATAGGACCTTCTGTTTTGATTTCTTCTGTGTTGCCATCTGGTAATATCTTGAATACTTGAGTTCCCAATATACTCTCAACCAACTAATTTTCTGTGTTGTAATAAGGACAATAAATTTATACTATAATAATAAATTAGGTGTTAATAAACTTTTATTAAAAAATAATTTGCAGAAAACAAGGTATATAACCTTATATAGTTGTCATTTGACAAAGAAATTTTAATAATTTTGTAAACTCAAAATCCCGTTATTAATGTTATTTATCATGTCCATTGCAGTAAATCGAGGACCGATTGTTTCTTTACAAAATTCTCCCAAATATCCATTAAGGAAAGCGGCAGAACAAGCAGCCGGATATGGATTGCTTCCAGTTGTTAAAAAACTAGCACATAAGCCAGCAAGTACGTCGCCTGTGCCTCCGATAGACATTTCTGGGCATCCCGTTTTGTTTATCTTAAGCAAATTACCGTTGCTTATATAATCGAACGGTCCCTTAGCTAATAAGGTAACATCCAGTTTTTTTGCGATATTAAAAACTTCTATTCCTCTTTTTTCTATCTTATCATAAGGGGATAAGTCGGCATCTATCATAAATTTAAGTTCTCCCTCGTGAGGCGTAAGTATAACATTTTTTCCTTTAATCAAGTCGAGGTGAGGCTTAACTAGTTTTAAAGCATCAGCATCGATAACTAAAGATTTTTCAGTAATAGTATTGCTTTCTAATAATTTCACTAAAAGCTCTTCTGTTGATGGATCTGTTCCTAAGCCAGGACCTATAACAATAGCATTTGCCCAATCCATTAACCATAAAATTTCTTCCGAGGCTTTTGTTGTTAACCACTTTCCAGGACTTGTTCGTACAATCATGTCCGGTGAATAACTACGGATAACGTCTCCTATAACTTCCGGAACATAGCTAATAACCAGATCACACCCGAAATGAATACATGCTAAAGACGCATAGGCAGGCGCTCCGGAATAATTCTTTGAGCCACCAATAACTAATACTCTGCCGAATTCTCCTTTATGGGTATCTATTCTTCTTGATTTTAAGTTTGGTAGTAAATCGCCCTTCCCGACAAATATGCTCGCTTCAGGGGGAATACCAATAGATTTTTCGATTACCTTATATGTTGTTGTTGACTTCAGTCCTTTCTTTAGTCGATGGAAAGTTATTACCAAATCTGGTATTACAGCTTTATCGGGAGTTTTCCCTGTATCCGGATCTAATCCCGAAGGGACATCTATAGAGACAACTTTAATGCGCTCTCTTTCATTTTCTTTGATCCTATTTATCAAATCTATCGCAGAAGATATAGGCTCCCTAATTTTCCCTCTTATTCCAGTACCTAATAAACCATCTACAATCAAGGAGTATGTTTGATCTTTTTCTAAAAGTTTCATAATTTTCTTGGCATCAGTCGAATCCTTAACGAACATCAACTTAATTGAATATGTAAGGTGGTTGAAAATTACATTCCAATTAATTCGGGCTTCTTTAGTCCTTATCGCCTCTGGTGTTCCAGCCAAAATTACTAGAACTTTCACCCCATAGGAAGCCAAATGCCGTGCTACTACAAATCCATCACCACCATTATTTCCTGTGCCACAAAATATTACCACTTTTTCCTTTTTTCTAATGTAACCTTGAGTAATAAGTTCAGTTGTAAATGAATAGCCTGCACACTCCATCAAGTGACTTTTTGGAATTCCTAACCACTCTGAGTTATTATCCAATATTGATAACTCTTCGGAAGAAATTTTTTTTGAAATAAACCTTTCCATAACAATTAATTCTAGGATTATGAGATAATAAATCTTTTAGATTTTTATGCTCAAACTTAACTTCAGATAAAAATTCATTGTGATAATCTTGAGTTAAATTATATCGTAATATTTAATTTTTCATAACCTTCCTCATACTTATTTGTCAAAAAAATATTATTTTTTTAGAAAATTAATACAATTTATTTGAAATCTTGATTTCAAAATAGAAAAAGTGCCGGTGGTGGGATATGAGCCCACGAACCTCCAGATTACATCCAGTCTGACCCATTTTTCAGTAGGATTATGAGTCTGGCGCTATAACCAGCTAAGCCACACCGGCTAGGGTTAAAAGGCAGTTATTGATATGTAATAAATTTTTGATTATTATTATCTTTTTTGTTTTATCAAAAGATACCTTTAGAATTAATAATAATACATCTTAACTTATTACAATTTATTGAAAATATTCGGGGTGTCTCGATATTTTAGATAAATTATCCTAAAATAGATCAACACGCCATAATATAGAATGTGATTTTATCAATAATCTTTTTATACATCATTATACAGACCTTCCTCTAAGCAATATGAACCTTAAAGATGATTATGAACCACGTGATGAAAGTATTTTTGAAAATGATTTAAGATTTAAAAAAGAAGTTCCTGAATCTAAGAAAATTTTTAAATATCATCCTAATATTGACATACATTATTTCAAACTAGTTGATACAAAGAAAAAGGCATATTGGTTAGGATTTCTTTTTGCTGATGGATTTATTAAAACTAATAAAGGTGTACCTTACCGAGTTGGTATTGATGCGGGTATTAAAGATTTTTGGCTCATTGACAGATTTATTAAAGATATTGGAGTTAATCCAAAATACATACAAAATTTAAAAAATAGGTTTAGAATATCTTTTATCTATAAAGAGATTATCAGAGACCTAATTAGAAATGGTTTAATTCCTGGTAAAGAAAAATCTAATAACATTAAATTTCCTCTATTAAAGAATAGAGAATTAGATTTAGCATTTCTTTTAGGTTATTTTGATGGTGATGGTACACAAAAAACATCCAAAATAACATCTGGAAGTAAGATATTTCTTGAGCAAATAAAAAAAAAATTTCGAATAAATCATAAAATTGAAATGGTTAGATCTGGAGGGCCAATAGATGGAAGAGACGTGGATGGTGTTGCCCATAGGCTAGCATTAGGATCCGAACTATTTAATGAAATGTTAGATAATTACAGAGAAAGTTTACCGAGAAAAAGAAATAGATTCAAGACTGAAGAAGAGAGAATAAAGTCTATAAAAGAAAATGCTTGGAATGGTTCACACAAAAGAAAATTTATAATATCTAAACAGGAACTTGAAAAATTAGTAAATCTAATGCCTTTATATAAAATTGGTGAAAAATTCGATGTATCTGGTAAAACTGTAAAAAAATATTGTACAAATTGGGGAATAAAAATACCAGCTCATGGTTCTTGGATTAAAAAAAAAAAAAAGAAAGAAAGCCTCCGGCGGGAATTTCAGCGGAAAATAGATATTTTCTCACTTTTGAACCCGCGACCTTTGCCTGTTTGGTTCAATTTTTTTGAATACCAAGGCAATGCTCTACCACCTAAGCCACGGAGGCAAGGCTTATTTCAGATATATGCAAATTTTTACATTATTAAATTGTTTCTAAATTAAAAATTTTTTTACTCCTTTCTAACTATAAGCTAGAAAATTTATGGTTTTAATAATGAGAACAGAAAAAAAAAGTTACTCCTATCATAAAAGATTAGAAGTGATTAATTGGCTCTCAATGATTAATCTTCTTTTTTATATAGGTTTACTTTAGGAACGTGTACTCTTATTTTGGGGACATGGATCATAGGAATTTGAACTTTCGAAACGATATTCATTGATTTTTTGATGAGTTCTGCATTTTTTTCTAATATTTGCTGTAACTCTTTAAATTCTATTTCACTTACAAGTTCTTTTTTTAGATTGAGATCTCCATTTTCCCCTTCTTTGTCCTCTAAAATGTCAACCTCTTCCGGCTTTTCAAAGATTTCATCGGATTCAGTGAGTTCCGTTCCTACTATTTCGTTTTCAATCGTTTCTAGAAAATCAATATGATTCATCCGTTTTTGTTGTAATAGTTTTTGATAATTGTGCATAAAGTTTCCATAAGAAGAATATTTCTTAAATTCATTTTCTGGAAATACCCAACCTGTTAATGGGTCAAAAAGCATACCTATAACTTTTATATTAGAAGGTATTTCTTTCGCCATTTTTAAACGATCAACTTGATTATTAATATTAGTAATTTCATCAGCAAATGGTTTAAAAAACCTCTGAAGGGCAAAATCGTAATTTGTACTATATTGACCAATTTGCTTTAAAGCTTGGTT
>JAGXNS010000084.1 GCA_019894855.1 Promethearchaeota archaeon | reverse complement strand
GAACAAACCAGACTAAAATAGTTCCAAAACCGGCTAAGACTTCACCCAAGATAATCATCGTTCTCCTTCTTTGAAATTTATCGCTTAAGGGGCCCCAAACGAAATTCTGAAAAACTACGCTCATTATCATAGGAAGCGTAGCGTATAGTGTCACTATAATCGGGTCTAAATGCAAAAAAATAGCCATATATAAGGATAAGTAGGTGTAAAACATGCCTCGTCTAAACATCGCAAGGAGTTGGAACGAAGATAACCCTAAAAATGTGCTCCTCAGTGAGATTTTTGGATTGATAGAACGCATGATTAAAAATTAAAGATAAATATCAATGTCTTTTTTAGGAAAGACTTTTAAGATTTTTGGTAATTCTACTCCTAATCTTATCCCCTCAACGATTTCAACATACTTAGGATAGAATGTATTAAGTATCTTGTACATTTCATTCCATGCTCTTTGTTCTTCTGTATTCTCGCCAATTTGCTTTCTAAGTTTAGGAAAAATAGCTTTTGATTTCTTCCTATTTAAAAATTTAAAAAATTGTTTCGTTATTTTTATTCTTATCTTTTCATATACTTCTGGTCTAAAATTAGCGAGGGTAAAACTTAGGTCGTCACTTGCAATGGGAAAGAAACTTATACGCTTATCTTCAGGTTCATCTGGATTTTTCTCCAAGCTTAATTCTAGATCGTCCGCTGCAATTTTTTCCAATAAGGGATAGAGTTGACCCGGAGTGATACGAGTTTCCATTTGAATTTGAGACGAGATTTCTGATATGCAGTAATGAAAATCTCGGTATTGTTCTTGATTTTCGATTCGATATGCATATTCTTTTTTTAATATTTCTATGATATTATTTTTTAATGCTTGAGGAATCTCCTTTTGAGTAAAGGAAAGTGAAATATCTTTTTGCTTCTGTTCATAAGTCAATTCATCTTTTTGTTTTTTTGTATAATCCGAAGTCAGGGAAGAAATAAATTGATCCGAAGCCTTATTTTGGTTCGTATCAACATGTAAGTCGAGTTGTTTAGGTTTTTTCGATGTCATGGTTGTGAAGAGCCGATCTGATAGATATTTTTTTGCTTTCTTGTGTGCCACTCCTTTTTTATCGAACTTCTCGAGAATCGAAGTAAAATCCACGAATTTTTGATATCGCCCTTGATCATTTTTTACGTCTGTCATAACAATATCCATGTTAATTTTCGCTAGAGACTCAACCATAAAATATATATTATTTTTAGAAAGTTTCGTAGCTCTTATCAACTCGCGATCCAAAATTTCTAGAGGAAAACCCTCTCCTCTTCGTAAATACTCGCTCCTTAATAGTTTATAAATTATATCCATACTTTGCTCTTCTTGGTCAACCGTTTCTTTCTGTAAACGAATAAACATTGAAGTTTCATGCGGTTTTAAGTAATATAATAGCAATGTACTCCCTAGGAAAATAATCATTAGTATAGAGATAATGTATTTATCTGCCATGAAAAACTGTCCAAGGGGGGTAATTATCTGATTTGGAACTTGTGTCTGTAAAGCATAACGAGTAAGCGTTTGAGAAAGAACACAACCTAAAATTAAAAGTATTAGACCATCTCTTTTAAATATAAGAAGTTTCCATTCTATTGAACGCCCTAATTTTTTAATGATTCTATACAGGAAAACTATAGATACGGCAAATTCTATAATAAATATAAACCATATTGTAGAACTATTTGCACCCACAGTCGCTTTTAGGGCGGTTATGGTTACTGGATTTAAAATTAAAAACAGAGATAACTGAAAGACTTGAAAAAAAAATATAAATAAAACTATTAAAGAAAAAGTGTAGTTATCAAACAATCCAGCTCTCTTTGTCTCGGCTCTTCGTCGTGTAAATACGAATTCAAATATGATGAATAAGAGAGTTAAAATTAAACTGAAATAAATTAAAGGCATTATTAAACGCATTTCTAGTTCGTAAACTCCCACTGCTTCACTAGGAGCATAAGGACCGAAAAATTCAAGTGAAATATAGACTAACAGACTGCGATAAAACAGGGCCATTACAACTAATACTCCTAAAATGAAATAAGGAGCAATGAAAGCTAAATAACGGCGAAATGAAGAATATTTAGTTATAAACTTAGCCTCTATTTTAGTTGCAAACTTTCTGGAATACATGTAAAAGCGAACGCTTAGTAAAGCAAGCCAGATTGTTGACAATCCTAATAAATAACTTATAAGATTTGTGTTTATATTATAGATAAATAGGAAGAGATAGAAGAAGCTCGAAATAATTCCAACATATAAAATAATCTGTTTAATCGCTGTATGTTTTTCAAAAAAGAATAATCTAATTTTATCAATGCTATACACTATAGATAATACGAGAAAGAATGCTACTAATGCGTTTCCAAAAACAAATGGGTTTCCAAAGGTAAGAACATTTAAATAAGTACCTGGAAAATTAATCCCAATCAAAACTAAAAATGAATAAATTAAAAAAATCGCATAAAGTCCAAAGAATTTCTTTTCTCCAAAGTATGATTTTGGAGGGTTTTCTCCTTCTACATGAAGTTCTTGTATAAACACTTTACGAATGTTCTTTAGAAGAGAATCTTTTATCTTTGTTAGATTTTCTTTAGGATTCATTTTCATCGAAAAAGCAAGTATAATGACTGAAAAAATTTCTTTAGAATAAAAAAAATTATTATTTTTTTAAATGAATTAGTATAAATAAAACCAACCATAATGCACAGTAAGTAATTCATAGCTGAAAATTTAAAAGGCTTCAATTATAATATATTAATGCAAATGGATAATCCACCAGCTAAACCAGATAAAGAAACATTGATAAAACTGGTCAAACAAGGTATTGAAATGTTAGCAGATAGAAACATTTCTAGTATAGTGATCTTGTCTTCCTATAAGATAAATTCCGTGTTAAAAGATAATTATGGCGTAGATATTAAAGTCGACAGAATTGGTAGAATCCTCTCATCTGTAGCTAAAAATAATAAACTTAAAAAACTTTCTACTAATATTCCAAAATATCAGCTACAAATAGCTAAAGTCGGAAGACTTGAGTATCCCGAGTTGTCGTCTTCGTGAAATACTTGTTATAAATTTATAAAAAATAGAAGAAATCCTATTATTTCTTAATATTTCGGAAATCAGGAATTATTTTTTGCAATCTGTCAATTAACTTTTCAAGTTCTGCAAAATCTTCTTTACTATTTTCTAATTCTGAAATCAGATTATCAAAGTTGGTAGTAATGCTAATTTCAAAGGGATGATTGATTGCACTTATTCCTTTTAAAATATCTATTGAGAGATTTTCTATCTGATTCGTTAAATTTGAGATTTGATTTGTTGAGGAATCAATTTTCTCTCGTGTGTCTGAGTCTAATTTAGTTAACTCGTATAGTTTATTAATAGATTCATTGAGATTATCCTTTATCGATTTGGAGATATCACCGATACTATGTTCTAAAGTTTCACTAATTTCACTTTTTAAGAGTTCACTAATCTCTTGTGTATTCGATTTTAATTCTTCTTGCCCTTCAAGACGTTTTTTTACGTATCCCTCTACTTTTTCCTTATATTCATCTAAACGTTCTTGAAATTTTAAGTCAATCCATTTTTCTACTTTCTCGAAACCTATATTAATTGCGGCAATCATTTCTGATAGAGAGTAATTTATTTTAGAAAGTCCTATTAAAGCTCCATCATTAAACTCCGTCGACCACATTTCTAATTCGGATTGATAATTATTTAAGACTAAGCTAGATAAATTCTGTAATCCTTTTTTAAAACCATCTATAACCGGATTAATGTTAGGGTAATTTATGTCGATTTTCGTATCAGCTTGATCTATTGACATCGGAATTTCTTGAAGATCGCCAGGAATTCCCTCAATCGCCTCTAATTTCTCACGTATTATACTTGGATCCTTCGCCTGACCATATTCAACAAGCTCTCGAACCCAACTGAAGAACTCTAGGGATTTTGGCGGCTCTACTTCGTATTTCACTCTAACTATTCCGCTCTTTTCGCCTATTTTGTGATTTTTTAATTGATATACTTCTAATCCTAATTGATCGGCTTTTTTAAGTTTAGTGTGATCAAATACAATTCCAAATGCTAAGTGGTTTTGTTCATTTTGAAAATATAAATGGTTTTTTTTATCAACATCTGAAAAGAAAAATGAATCACTATTAGGGTGTGAATGGTACCAGCCTACAACAGTAATATTTTCGTCTTTAACTTCTTCTTTTATTTGTTCAAGTGTTTTATGAACCTTTTCTGAAAATCCTAATTCTACTTGATCACCATGGGTAATAGGAATAGCTTTGATCACGTCGATATCATCGCTGTCAGGTTTTTTATTGCCTAAGCAAAATCCTAAAACCTGTTCATTGTCAGAAATAAAATTTGCAAATCTTAAAGCATGAGTAAGAATATCTTTATACACACTCATTCGTATGAACACTTTACCATTTTCTCTGGTTTCAATTGTGCTCTCATTCATCACTATTCATTACCTCCTTGTTCGAGTTCTTTGATTTTTAATAATAATTCTTTTTTATCTGATTCCAATTTATCGATTTTTTCAAAGATGGGTGTTTTTGTTCCCTCTAAAATTAATACTGCAGCTTTTAAGTTTGTTACAAACTTTTGAGAGTTCTTTTGTATATAACTAATTGAATTTTTCATTAAGCCATGCTTCTTCGATGTAATATCTGAAGTTTCTTTTTGCATCTTTTTTATCTTTTCGAGTGTAGCGTCTTTTATCGAATTTATTTTATCTGATAAAGCATTTAATGAATTCTCTAATTTTTCAAGATTCTCGAAGTTCTTAGTTAGATTTCCATTGAGTTTCATTATTTTACTGTTCCATTCGTCGTAATCTTTTGAGAAATTATTTTTCAGAGCTTCAAATTTATCTTTAAATAAAATATTAAGCTTTTTCTGAACGAATTCTTCTATTTCTCCCAAAATTTTTGTTATCTCATCATGATATTCATCAATTTGATCTAGAAAGTCGTCAACATAGCCTTCTGCGTTAAATAATTCAGAATTTAAATCGTCTTTGTATTTCCTCTGAATTTTATCAATTCCAGCGTTCACTAAATTTTTTAATTGAAATAAGTTATCCCTGATTTCAACGTTATTATTCTCAATTTCTCCCGAAATGTTTTTTGCTATCGAATTTAAGTAGTTAATTAAGGGTGTTAAAGATAAATCTAAAAAGCTAGCAAGACCGACTTGAACTGACTCAACAATTTTATGTTGATCTATTTCAGGTTGTTTAAACCTTAATTGACTCAATTCTGGGACCTGAACATCGCCAAAGATATCGGCTGTTTCGTTTTCTTCTATAATAGGGGGCTCATTTGAATACACACCGTTAATCAGTTCTACAAGTTTAAAATAATATTCTAGATCGTTAGGAGGTTCAACAATTGCCTTTACTTCGTGAACGCTCGAATCCCTAATGTTTGTTGGGTCAGTTAATCTAATAGCTCTGAATCCTGGATCATCTGGACGTTCCAAATACGCGTGGTCAAAAACTAATGCTATACCGCTTGGATTCAATTCATTTTGCCAACCGAATTGATTTTTTACATCTGTAGGCGAAAAGAAAATCTTGTGCTGGAAAAGATTAGGGTGACTATGATACCACCCTACCATAAACCAGTTTTTTTCTAAATACATCGAATTAGCTTTTTCAAAGAAAATATAATCATTTATTGAAAACTCGACTTCTACACTACTTCCGTGAGAGATCGGTAAGGAATCTTCAATTATAACATTTTTAAATTTCTTATCTTCGCTCTCTTCGTGATGTCCAATGAGCACACCCATCACTTCTATACACTGAGAATGAATTCTCGCCTTATTTCCAAAACGTAATACATGTAGTACCATTTTATAATAAGCAAGTGGTTTAATCTTTACAACACTATTGTCTACTTCTTTTCCCAATTTTAATCACTTCAGCTTTTAAGAACTTAATGAATTTATTCTACAATATGTTTATTTTTAACAATAATAATTTTGAACAGTTAATATAAATGTATAGTGAATGATAATTTAATCGTGTTTTTCATTTATATCTTTTTTTAGATTTTTAATTTTTAAGAGAATCTTAGTCAACATCTAATTAAAAATATGAATACAACTTCTTTTTGTCAGAAATGGTAAAAGGAAATAATAGAAGAAATGATTTAATTTAATGAGGTAGTGGTTTCCCGCAGTAAGGACAGAATTTCCAGTCAATATCCTTCCCGCAACTAGGGCAAAAAGTGGAAGCTCCGGTTGTAGGTCTAATTGGCGGATCAGGATCTCCACTCGCTCCTTTAGGGATTGAAGGTAAACTTCTTGAAGTTTTTAGCGTCGCTGGTTCTTGTTGGCTGCTTTGAGTTCCTTTTTCCTCCTTAATATACTTCATCCTCTCTTGAAATGCTTGGCGTTTTTCGTCTTCTAATTCTTGGTTTGACTTCATACCCTCTTCTTTTACCCACCCTGTTGCTGCTGGTCTTTTTATTTCGCTTTCTGGAACTTTTTCTAATTCAACTTCTTTAGCTTCAGAAATCGGGGCTGCAGCTTTTTTTTCTTCCTTTCTAGTAATAGCTTGCTTAGTTAATGCATGAGTAGTCTTCATAATTTGGTGGGGATTTATATTTGGGATTGCTACTGTTCTTAACACCCATCCAACTATGAGATTTTGGTTAGGAAAACCAGAAGCGCTCATATCTTCATCTTTAAAAACATAAGAATCAATGACATTATTGCCTTTTAGCAAACGGATAGCCCATTTACTGTTTATAAGCCCTAATTGAATCCTATACGAAGTTCCCGAAATGCCTAGCTGACCACTTAGAGGTTCAAATCCTTTTTCAGAAATAATTACATCAGCTCAATTTTTTATAAATTCTAATTAATTGGAATCAAATCTAATTTATTTATTTTGGGTTTTAATCATAATCGAAGCAATATAAAATCTAAAAAAATAGACATAAATATAAGATATTGTATAAGCATATCAAAAAAGAAATCATTGGATTAAAAAGATGACTGTATTTATTCCAAAAAACGTTTACTTGACCATAGTTGCAGCCTGTGTTAGGTATGCTAATAAACGAATTGATAAAGACGATTGGCTTGAGGTTTCTGGTATATTTATTGGAAGAAATGAAGGAGACGATGTATATATTACAAAATCATATCCAATAATGCATCAAGAATTAGATAAAGATGCTGTTATTGATCAATACAAATGGGGTGACGAAGATTATGAAGCACTCTCTATTATTGATGACGAAGCCTTTTCAAATGGTGAGTTTACAGTAGGATGGTGGCATAGCCATCCTGGATTCAAGGTAATGATGTCCCATATTGACATCAAAACTACTCTGAGTTATCAAACTAATAATCCTCTCGCCGTTTCATTAGTGTTTAATCCTGAAAGATTAGTGAGACAAATTGAGCTTGCTGAAAAAAAAGGTGATCCGGTAAAACAACTTGAGGGCGATCCTGGATTTAAAATATTTAGACTAAATGATGTAAATAAAGGAATTCAAGCGTCTTATCACACTGCAGATTATGTTGTTAATGGTTTTGAGACTCCGGAACAACTGGTAACGTTAACTCAGAAATTCTTAATTGATATTACTAACATGTTCCCAAAAGACAATATATTTGAAACTTATGAAAAGTTCGTAAATAACCGAATTAATGAGTTAAATTCACTTATTCAAGGAACAGATGAATATTTAAGCACACTTATGAGAAAAGGGGAATCTAGTAGGGTGTACGAGGTAATCGAAAATCAAACTCGCGATATTAGAAAATTTGTTGCTGAAACATTCGTCAAAATAGAAAATATAAAACAATTCATGGATTATTTGGAGTATAAAGAACGAGATATCATTATTCCAAAGATAAATGAAATTCTATCTCAATGGGACGAAACTATTGAACACTTAAATGAAACGCTTACAGAGATAGCTAAAAAGTATTAATCCTTGAGAAGTTTTTCCTACTTATAATCTATTGTTTAAAGGGAAAATCTTTATTTTAATTATTCCCTTTTCTACTTTATAAATTAAATAGCTATATTCGATTATCATGCGTAAAGTTCAATTTCCTTTTGTTGCTGTTTTAGGACAAGAAAGAATGAAGCTCGGTCTTATTTTAAATGTTATTGATCCTCAAATTGGTGGAGTATTATTAACTGGCCAACAGGGGACGGGTAAATCTACGGGAGTACGGTCTCTTGTAGAAGTGATGCCTAATATTGAAGTTGTTAAAGATTGTCAGTTTTCTTGCGATCCAAAATCTCATATAGATGATCTCTGTGAAGAATGTCGCAATAAAAAAGAAAACGGAAAATTGGAAATTGAATCTAAAGATATGAGGCTCATCAACCTTCCTTTAGGCGTAACCGAAGACATGGTCACTGGATCATTATCTATTGACAAAGTTCTAACTGAAGGAATTAGGAGTCTTCACCCTGGACTTCTCGCTAAAGCTAATCGTGGGATATTATATATCGATGAGATAAATTTGCTCCAAGATCATATAGTCGATACCTTATTGGATGCTTCTGCCTCTGGAATTAATATTATCGAAAGGGAAGGAATTTCGGTCATGCACCCCTCCAGGTTTGTGTTAGTTGGGTCTATGAATCCAGAGGAAGGGGATCTTCGCCCACAGATCGCTGACAGACTCGGTTTAGAGGTAAAAATAAAAGCACCGAGGGATGCAAAGCTACGTGCTGAAATCACTAAGAGAGTGATTGATTTTGATGATAATCCTAAAGAATTCATAAAAAGATACGAGCAAGAACAAGAGGAATTAAGGAAAAAAATTGTTAAGGCTCGTCAATTGATTAAAGATGTCAAAATTCCATTATCGGTTTATGAATTTGTATCTAGATTAGTTAACGAATTGGATATTTTTTCGCAGAGAGCAGACATTACATTTATCAGGTGTGCTAGAGCCCACGCTGCTTTTAATGGAAGAACCGAAGTTGCAGAAGAAGATTTAAACGCTGCGATGGATTTAGTTTTCGAACACAGAATAAAGTCGCTTCATTATGAAATGACGCCAGAAGAAGTTAAAGCTAAAATAGTCGAAGTATACGGAAAGATACAAAAAGCTTATGAGGATCCAAAAACCTATAGGCCAAATAAAGACACTGAGGGACCTTTGAAACACGATGATACTCCCCAAAAGGAATTCAAAC
>JAGXNS010000083.1:9215-9526 GCA_019894855.1 Promethearchaeota archaeon | reverse complement strand
GAATTGATAAAATAATTCTTTCTTTCCCTGTTATTAAAGTATAAGCGATTTTTTGGTTTAATGAATCGTGTAACATTTTAGAAGATAAGAAAACTAAACTACTACTCGCGGCAGAAATTTCAGTTTTAGTCATTACTATGTCCTCTTTTAACTCAGAAACGATAGGGGTGCCATCATGAGAGGAAATGGAGATACCTAGAAGGCTTTCTTGATCTCTGATTTCTTTTTTTAATAATTCTGAGGCAGGTGGAGAAAAAACCTGAATAGTAAATTCTTTTGTTACTGTATCTACTTCTAATTCAATAGGAACT
>JAGXNS010000083.1:0-9205 GCA_019894855.1 Promethearchaeota archaeon | reverse complement strand
ACATTATAGTAATAGGAATCAAATTTAAACATATACTTTTATGAAACTCAGAAATAATGCGTATGTAATTATATTAGCAGCGGGAAAAGCGACGAGGTTGAGACCATTATCTGATCAAATTCCCAAACCTCTAATCAAAATCAATGGAATTCCGATGATTACTCACATTGTATCTAACTTTAAACAGGCTGGCTATAGTAAATTTATTATATTAGTAGGGTATAAACAAGAGTTAATTCGGGCAGAACTATTAAAAATTCAAGATATTGAATTACAAATCATTGAGCAAGTTAAGCAGGTGGGATCAGCTGATGCCCTCATGCTTTGCCTTAACCAATTTAGTGATTTCAAATCATCAGTATTAAAGTTTTTCGTGACTGCTGCAGATATTATCTTTTTCAAAAAAGAAATCAATTTAATGTATTCATTGTATTGTAATTCTAAAGCAGATATCATATTAAGCTTGATGAAATCAAAAGATAAAGACATTGCACTTGGACACGGAAATGTGAAAGTTTTTAAGAATTCAGACTTAATTCAAGATTCAGATTCAAATCGAGGATTAGATATTGTGGATATTGTGGAAAAACCAAGAAGAGATCAAATTTTGAGCGATTATTATTCGCTTCCGCTCTATATTTTCAATCAAACAATTATCAAAAATTTAAAAGGTGTTGATATTTCTATTCGTGGAGAGAAAGAGATACAAGAAGCTATTAAAATTTCTATTCAGAATGGATATCGAGTGAAAGGAATAAAAATAATTGATTCTGACGTGACAAGTGAGAATGTAGGCAGATATCATATAACATTCTTAAGTGATATAGAAAAAATGAATGAAAGATTTCGAGAATTGAAGGAGAAAAGAAAATTTAAGTAGTTTGCTTCTCAAAAGTAAGCTTTTTTATTCAATTTTACAACTCTTAATTGGAATAAAAATATCGATTACCTAAGAATTAAAAAGTATTTCTTTTATTATATTTCTTAAAAGAAAATTCAATTTTTTTGGGATCTAAAAATGGAAGAAGACGACAGGGACAAAATTATTCGCGAATTACGGGAAGAATTGAAAAAAGTTATTAAAAAATTCGAGAATTACGACCTTATAATAAAGAGCAAAGAGGATCTAATAAATAATTTAAATACATCTCTAACATTGAAAGACGATCAAATCAAAACGATGATAGATTCGATGAATTTAAAAGAACAGCACAATGACACGTTGAATACTTCATTACAAATAAAAAACGAGAAAATCAGAGATTTAGAAAAGAATATTAGAGCTCTAAATGAAAAAATGAACCTGTTAAATTCTTCTACTGTTGATAAAGATCTTATTACTGAGAAAGAAGATGAATTAGAAGTATATAAGAAAAAAGTGGACATTTTAAAAGGAGAGTTAGAAAAACAAGATGAAGACTTTGATTTGTTAGATGCTGAAAACGAAAAATTAAGAAATGACCTTGCTTCGAGCTCAGATCCTCAAATCATCGATTGGACCCATGTTCAAATACCCAAAGATTCTATATTGAAAAAAATTCGAGAGATACTCTCTAAAGCTGTTCATAACGTAACTATTGCGGTTCCCGACATTAAAGATTTACAAGATCTGCACTTGTATGAAGTACGGTCTTCTGTAAATATGAAAATTATGTGTTATATCGATCCTAGTCTTGAGCTTGACGAACAACTGTTAATGGAATTTGAAAGTCTTGATAATATAACTATTCGAATGTATGAAGACAAGGATAGATTTGTAATAGATAGAGATGGGACAGAGTTGCTTTTTGCCATAATTGGAGAGGGTGAAAATACCAATTTAATAATCCACACAAGAGATGTGAAGCATCAAAGATTACTACGAAGCCTCGTTATGGAAGGATGGTTACGAGCAAGAAAATTAGATTAATCTGATCCCAAAACCTAATATTGAATTATATTTCGATAAAATATCTTTTTCTTTTCTCAAAATGGACAAGTTGGTTATATCCAATATTTTTTATTAAGTCCAAAGTTTCTTTAAATTTATAGGCTATATCTTCCGGTTTATGAGCATCTGAGCCAAGTAGAATAGGGATATCTAAATAATACATTTCTTTGATTATTTCTGCGCTAGGGTATTGCTCTTTAGCTTCTTTCCTCAAACCGCTTGTATTAATTTCCACTGCCACATCTCTCTTCTTAATTAGCT
This sequence comes from Promethearchaeota archaeon, assembly GCA_019894855.1. Taxonomy (GTDB): domain Archaea; phylum Asgardarchaeota; class Lokiarchaeia; order Sigyniarchaeales; family SOKP01; genus SOKP01. The sequence continues at coordinate 7,014 of JAGXNS010000083.1, read as the reverse complement.
CTAGAGTTTCGATTACTTTCTCCATAATTAAGTTCTTATTCTCAACTCTCTTATCGAATTTTTTTGGTAAGTCAAGATGGCTAACCAAATCAAAATCGAAACTAAGTGATTTAATCATAACTTGCAAAGAATCATAGTATTCTATATAGATTTCATCGTTACCATCATATTCTTTATATTTATTTAAGAAACGCCCGTCGTCGAAAGCGAATACACCTGCTTTTCCAAAAAGAACATGAACAGACCCTAAGATGTAATCTAATTTATTTAGATAGTTTTTTAAATATTTGTTGAGTATGTGATTTTGATGCTTGAAGAAATCAATCTCGAAAGCAGTTCTAATATGTATTTGATTCACATATTTCTCTTTTAGATTGTCTAATTGAAGGATGTAAGTCTCCAAATTATTTGTGGGCATTGCATAACCTTCATATGGAATATCTTTAAGAGATGGAATTTCTGAACTTAAATATTCATAAGGAAAATGATCGCTAATTCCTATAACATTTAGATCCAGTTCAATAGCCTTTTTTACGTAATCTTCGATAGTACCAACAGCATGCTTACAAAGCGAGTTATGAGTATGCCAATCTTCATATTGCATTTTAAAACGAGCTAAATATTAATGGTATTATTCTAATATTTGATATAATTAATTTAATTAGATAAAATTTTTGTTGAACTACTTTTAGAGGGAAATTGAATGGAATTACCCGAAATCAAGGAAATGATTAAGAATTTTTTTTTAAGAATTAGGATAAATATCTAATATTATCTCATAATTATATTTATAAGGCAAAATTTTTTAAGAACGAAAAAGAATTTAGATACTACTACTAACAATTTTTTAGTGGGTGAGAATAAATTGAGTACTGTAAAAAAATCAAATTTAAATATTAATGAACTATTCAAATCAGATGAAAAACTAACCTTTCTGGTAGGAGCTGGAGCTTCAGTTGATTCTCCATCTCAATTACCTTCAGCTAGTAATATGATGAAAGCACTAATTAAATTCTCATGTACAAAATCTGAGGTTGAAAAAATCTTAACATTTCAAGGTTTAAACTTTGAAACTTTATTAGGAATAATACATAACTCGCTCAATGATGATTTACAATTTTTGGATTTTTATTTGGAAAGCGACAAGCCTAATATCGAACATTTTGTTTTAAGCGAAATGCTTAAAAAAGGACATTTTGTTATTACGACAAACTTTGATTTTTTAATAGAGCATGCTCTACTTCAAACAGACTATCCTAAAAAAAAAATTATCCCCGTTATTACTGAAAGAGATTATCAAAAGTTCAGTGATCCAGAAAAATTGTATAAAAACAAACGAATTCCCATTTATAAACTTCATAGCTCTCCCAAAAATATTATCACTGGAGAAGATACCCGTAATTCTTTTATCAGTACCCTAAAGCTAATTGGATCAAACCAAGATAAAAACAATATCATTCAGTTAGAGCCGTTCAAAGCTCAAATGTTAGAACGGATTTCAAATGACCGTACACTAATAATTATAGGAATATCGGGTAAAAATGATTACGATCTTATTTCTACTCTTAAAACTATGAAAGGATTGAAAAACTTGATATGGTTCAATCACTTTGCCAACAGTAAAACAAAAGGAGAGCTCTACGAATATAACAAACCTGAGAGTAGGGATCTAAGTAATTTGGATGATTTAGATCAACAACTTATGGAAATTAAAAGATTAAATGAATCTATTAATGTATTCCGATTAAATATTAACACACCTAAATTTCTTGAAAATCTTTTGGATAAAAAAGATAAAATTAGTAAAGAAAAATTTGAATTGAATTTAACTGATTGGCTCAAGGCTAAAATTAATGAGCCATCTGAATTAACCAAACTTTTTATATCTTATAAGATTTATTTTGAAACTAAGAATTATATCGACGCTCTCAGGTGTTTGGAGAACCTATATGGGTTAAGTGACGAATCTGGAGATAATCATTGGAAAGCAATATCTCTAATGGAAATGGGGATTGTTAACTATAAACAATCCAAATTCGGTGACGCATTAGATCAGCTACGTAAATCTTTACAAGTTCAAATTAAATCGAAATTAATTCCAGAACGAGCTTTGATTTTTAAATACATAGGTCTTGTCCATCAAGCACTAAGAGAATATTCCGAGGCTATAAAAAATTTTGAGTTCGCACTGAAAGAAAATGAAAAAATTAAAGACCTTAAACAAAAGTCGGATGTATACAACAATCTAGGCGTACTTTATCAAGAACAACATAAATATGAAGACGCTTTGATATATTTCGAATCAGCAATAAAAATTAACGAGAGATTTGAAAATCTTAGTAAGAAAGCGCTAAATTTAAAGCTTAAAGGGAGAGTCTATTATTCAAAAAAAAATTTTAGCGAAGCTTTAAAGTACCTTCAAATCGCATTAAAAATTTCCGAACAATTAGAAGATCTCGAGCAAAAAGCAGAGATTTTAAATATTACTGGACGAATAACTCATGAAATTGGAGATTCTCTAACTGGATTGGAAAAATGTAATGAATCACTTAATCTTTACAATCTTTTGGGGGGAATTGAAGGAAAGTTGGAGGCCTTAAACTCTATAGGAATCATTTATAGGGATCAATGGAATTACTCCAAGGCCTTTGCTTACTTTGAAGAGGGATTTCAAACTGCCGAGGATTTAGGAAATATCAAATTAAAAGCCAGATTTTCGCGCCAATTAGGGATGATTTTTCAAAATCAGAATAAATACCATGAATCACTTAAATGGTTTGAAGATTCTTTAAATTTGTATAACCAGATTGGTATAATTAGAGGAGAAGTTGATGTTCTTATAAATATGGGGTTAATATACAAGGAACAAAAAACTTATTTAAAAGCGCTAAAGAATTTTGAGAAAGCTCTGGAAATTTATGATCAATTAGAAGATTTAAACAATAAGGCATCCACTTTGAATACTATTGGACAGATATATCTTGATCAGAGAAAATTCTCAGAAGCATTCAAAGCCTTCCAGGAAGCTCTTGAGCTTTACGGGATAACCAATAATCCTGAGGGGACAGCTGAGACTTTAAAAAACATTGGGAATCTCTATGCTGAACAAGCTAATTTTCAAGAGGCACTAAATAGATATAAAGATGCTCTAGAAATTGTTAAAGACATTGGAAAAACAGAAAAAAAAGCTGATCTTCTTAACAGGCTGGGAGTAATTTTTCAAGATCAGGGCGACTATACTCAAGCTAAACAGAAATTCGAAGAAGCTTTAAATCTCTATAGAAAACAGAACGATATGGAAGGACAAATTGAAAGCCTTCATTTAATTGGAATAAATTATCATTATGTAGAAGAAAATGATATAGCCTTAAAGACTTTTGAACAGGCTATAAAATTAACTGAACAAATCGGTAACTTACATAAGAAAGCAATGTGCTTAAACATAACTGGTAAGATTTATCGGGAACAATGGAATTTCGTAGAGGCTTTAAAACGTTACGAAGAATCGCTATTGATTGCAGATCAACTAGGGCATTTAGAAGAACAAGTGGAAATTCTTAATGTGATCGGAGAAATATATCAAGCTCAGAAGCATTATCCCGAAGCAGTAAGGAGATATAACGAAGCAATATATGTCGCAGAAAGTTTAGGAAACCTTGAAATTAAAGCCGATATCTTTACGAGCATAGGGGATATCTATTACGACGAGGATAATTATCTGGAAGCCTTAAACTTATACGAAGAAGCTTTAAATATCGACGACCAACTTGGAAATATGAAGGGCAAGGCGTATAGGCTACTTTGCATTGGAAAGATATTTTTTATCCGTAAAAAATACAATGAAACATTGGATAGATACAAAGAAGCTCTAGAGCTTGAGGAACAATTAGGTAATCTTACAAATCAAGCGGTTATGATACGAAAGATTGGAGATGTTTTTAAAGCTCAAGACCATTTTCAAGAAGCATTAAAATGGTATCAAGATGCATACAAGCTTTTTGAAGAAATTGAAAACTTAGAAGGAATTGCAGATTGCTTTGAGAGTATTGGATTAGTGTATCAAGAATTAGGTAGTTATCCTGAAGCTTTAAAATGGAACAGTGAAGCACTTAAAATATCTGATCAAATTTATGACGACGAGAGGAAAGCTCGAATTTTATGTAGCATAGGCGCTCTCTTTCATAAACAGGGTGTGTATAGAGATGCATTTAAGCGTTATAATATCGCCCTCGGCTTATTTGAACGAATAGGAGACTTAATAGGGAAAACATATTGTTTAAATAAGGTAGGTCTTGTATACCAAGATAGAGGGGATTATACAGAGGCTCTTAAGTGGTACGATCGAGGAACAAAACTTTTTAAAGTATTAGGGCCTTCAAAAGAAAGAGCAGAGAATTTGTATAATACAGCTATGATCTATAGAGATCAAGGACTATATCTTGACGCTTTGAAAACCTTTGAAGAATCTCTCAATATTGATAATGAGCTTAAAAATTTCTCCAGAAAAGCAAAGAGCCTTAATAACATTGGATTAATTTATCTTGATGAAGGTAATTATCCGGTTGCATTAAAACGTTTTGAAGAAGCTAATCAATTAGCTGAAAAAAGCGAAGATAGACAATCTAACGCTAAATACTTAAACAATATTGGTTTAGCATTGCTTTATCAAGGAAAATACACAGAAGCATGGAAAAAAAACAACCAAGCCCTTAAAATTTACGAAGATCTTGAAGATAATGTAGGAATAGCCGATTCATATTACAAATTAGGGTTGACATATCTAGAACAAAAATCTTACGCTGAAGCGTTAAAAAATCATCAAAATGCGTTAAACACTCTAATTAAAACCGGCTCTGAAAAATTATCAATCTCGAAAGTTCTTCGAAATAACATTAAAATGATCAAGGCTAAAGTGAAGAATTCACCTAAATAGGTTATGATAGGGTAAAATGTTACCATCAAAATCTTTTTTTTAATTTATTATACGGGTAGCTCAATTTCAATATTATCAATTTGTTTATGAGAATTTTTTCTTTTTTTCACGAAGAGCCATGGCAAAATCTTGTCGAATAATACATAAAGATAAAATTTTTTATACTTAACCATGATGGCAATCCAAATAGTAAGAAAAAAACTATCAAAAAAAATATAATCATAATCAAATATTCTTCTTGCTTGGTTGAATGACTCAAATAGATTGTTAAGCAAAATTATCCCACTGGTAATTTAAGTTTAAGTAAGGAAATATTAATTCTAAAAGCATATAAAGCTATTTAAAAACAGTGAGATCATTAATATATTTAGAATTAGTATGGTGCGTTTACACTTATGTCATAACCCTAAAGAAATTTAGGGCAGATTAGTACGCATATGACTGCTAATAAAATGATTTACTTCGCTTGCTGGTTTTATCACACCATAATGACCTTCGCATAATATGTCCGCGTTTAAATCCAACAGCTTCTGCATTGACTTTTGATAATCATCAAGGTTAGAACCGAACGATTTATAGAATGGTCCATGAATATCTTGTCCGAACAAGATTTTAATGTTATCAACTTCAATTAGAACAGAAATAGATCCTGGTGTATGACCCGGAGTATGAATGCACTGGAATTCATATTGGCCTAATCGAACCTTTTCAGAATCTCCTTTAAACCTTCTTTCTAATTTGACTGGCTTATATTCAACTCCATACCAAGAGGCTGCCGTTTTACTATCGTGACCCTTTTCTTCAATGGCATCTGCATCCAAATCGTGAGCGTAGAATTTAACTTGTTTATTCATTTTTTTCAAGTCTGAACAACCTCCAGTGTGATCTATATGAAAATGAGTTAAAATACAGTGTTTTATATTCTTTGGATTTAGTCCTACTTTGCTAATTTTATTAATAATATCAAGGCTCATTCCACAATCGATCAAAACTAGACCTTCTTTACTGCTAGTGTTTACTAGATAGACAGAACAGCCTGAATCACCAACATGATAGACACTTTTAACAATTTCTTTCATTTAACTTCTTCCTCATTAAAAAACCATATAAATTTAAAAAATTAGAATTAATTTAGAAAAATGTTAATCTGATTTATTCCGCTTTCTGTAGAATCTAGTATAAAGAAATATCGTAACAATTGTTGCAGCACCGGTTGAAAAGAGAACATCAGAAGCATAGTGAGCACCAACAGCTATCCGGGAGAGACCTACAAATAAACCCCATCCAATTACTAATACGCTAACTACTATTCTTAGTGGATCCTTCATTTTTCGGTCTTTAACAGCTATTAGTAGGGGTAGAAACATCCAACCCATTGCTGTATGTCCTGAAGGAAACGAGCTATTTTCTACACCTATACCTGGTGGTAGAAACCAATATGTAAAATTAGTATAGCCTGGATCGAGATCCCTAAAACGAACTCTTCCACATAAAATTTTAGTTATTTGGACAAATAATAAAGGATTTATAACAGCTAACAGAGCAATTACACCTGAAATATTTCTATAGTGTTTCCAGTCTTTATTCCAAGTGATAACGATATAAATGAGTAGTGCAAAAATAAAGCTCCATCCCATATTAACATATTTTTCATCACCTATGAATAGAATAAATAAAACGCCAACAACAATTCCTACATACCCTGGAATTTTTTGCATTTTTAAATCTGTAAAAAGACTCCCAAGTAATGTTGCTAAGGCGATAACAATTAACGCATAGCCAGGAACTTCACCATAATCTGCCCCAAAATTTCCCCAGATAGATGCTTCATCAACGACTGCTATTGAGATAGCCAAATCACAAAAACCAAATATTAAACCAAGAATTATCCAAATTACAATAACGATTAATGTTAATTTTTTAACATTCAGCTTACTTGTATTATTAGTCATTATTCTTACCGTGTTCATTTTTAGTATTAAACATTACATTTTACTTTTAATTATTAGAACTAATTTATTTTTTATCATTATATAACCTCGGTTTTTTTTAAAAACTATTTGAAATAATCAAATTATCCC
>JAGXNS010000082.1 GCA_019894855.1 Promethearchaeota archaeon | reverse complement strand
TAATTCGCTCATCTTAAAAACCTAAAATAATTACGCATTATTGCTTCGTGATAATCTTATTACTTAAAGAGTTTATTCAAAAATAAAAAACTTTTGTAATTTATAGCTTTAGGGCTCCACGATTCATTGAATGAATTCAATGGTGTTAAAAAGTATAAAGATAATGAATCATAACAAAGAATAATCAATCAAAAATTTTCTGCTAAATTAAAGTAATGATTAACCAAAACGGTTTTTTTGAAGGTAGAGAAACTAAGAAGTTATTTTATCAGAAATGGCTACCCGATTCGGAAATTATTAAAGCTTACATAATTGCATTGCATGGATGGGGGACACATTCAGATAGAATAAATGTTCCAGCAGAATATTTCACAGAAAAGGGTTATGCCATCTACGCTTTCGATATCAGGGGTCATTGGAGAAATTCAGGAGTCTTCCCTGGACATATCGATAGTATGGACCATATTCAAAAAGATATCGTGTTATTTATGGATTTAATAAAAAAACACGCTAATGACAAGAAAATTTTCTTAATGGGACACGCATTTGGGGCTTTAATATCTTTAATTTTTGCTATAAATCACCCATCGATACATGGTGTAATAGCCTCTTCACCCTTATTAAGATATATCAAAGATTTCTCGCTTAGTAAAAAACTGGGTAGAAAAATAACGGGACCAATCTCGATGATATCTCCTAATAAAACGATGGAAAGAGATATTGAACAGAACCTCTTGACGAGCGATATTAAAATTTTAAGAAAACACATATCAGATAAGAATAGAATTAATAAGATATCCTGGAGATCTGCTGCTGAGATAGAAAGGTCAATGAAGTGGACCATCGAAAATGTACAAAATTTATTATGCCCTACCCTAATTTTGCAAGCAGGAAATGATAAACTGGTTGATAAGAAAACAAATAAGGAATTTTTCGAAGGAATTAAGAGTACTGATAAGACATATCGCGAATACGATGGGCTTCTTCACGAATTATGGCAAGAAAAAGGGAGAGCACAAGTCTTTCAAGATATGTTCATATGGCTTGAAAAACATATTAAAACACAAAAATAAGGAAATTTTGAGATTTATTTGATATCTACGGATATTTGCTATATAAGGTTTTTATAAACTCATCAAGTTCCTTCACTGTTTTTTTATCGTATGCTATTTTTCCGCATTCGTCCTCTAGATCGTACCATCTCTCAATATATTTCGTGTTCATTATATTTAGCGAGGATTTAATCAAGAACATAAAGGAATCCATTCTCTTACTAAAAGTTCTCACAAATTTCTTAGTTTCTATTTCTAATTTGTCTAAAGGGAAAATTCTTGTCGGGAAATTAAATTTTTTAAGGTCATCCAATCCGAACTCATCAGCTGTAAACAAAATGTTTTTAGCGTATGATAGACCAAACGCTAGCAAAGGTAGTATTGTCGCTCCTGTCTGAGGATAAATGGAGATTGCTATTTCCGGCATTCTAAAGAACATTTTCTCTTTTGGTCTATTGGCAAATATTCGCAAGTCAGATGCCATTATTAGTTCCATCCCAAACCCTATAGCCGTGCCTTGAACCTGAACAATTATAGGTTTTTTCATAATTAACATTTTTTGTGTGATGTATCTCCCATAAACCTTCATTTCTTCGAAATACTCTTTGTTATCATCAAGAGATTTAGATTTAATATCAATTCCGGCGCTGAACATTCGATTACCTGTACTTTTTAATAAGATGCACTTAACTCTTTCATCTTCATCGGCTTCTACGAGCTTAGTGTATAATTTTTTCATTAAATCCAAATTAAATGAATGAGCTACAGCTGGTCTGTTTATAACAATAGTTGCAACTTTACCTTTCAATTCATATAAAATGATATTTTCTTCAGACATTCTTCTCAATACTTTGATATTTTTTAATTTTAAATTGTATATTATTAAAATTCTAATAAAAATTATATATTTATTTTAAAAACTTATACTCTTGTAATATTTAATTTTAAAAATTGATTCTTTTGTAATAATGCCTAATGAAGATTCGATAGTGGATAGGAACTTTAAAAATTTAACTCCGATGATGAAACATTGGTACAGTGTTAAACAGAATCATAAAGATAAGTACCCCGACCATATTATTGCCTATCGAATGGGAGATTTCTACGAGTTTTTTTATGATGATGCTGTTAGGGTTTCTAAACTTTTAGGTATCACCCTAACTAAACGAAAAATAGGAACTGATGCCTATCCTCTTGCTGGAATCCCTCACCATGCAGGTAATTATTTAAAAAATTTAGTGAATTTAGGCCAAACTGTCGTTGTCGTCGATCAATTAGAGGATCCTGCCACGGTGAAAGGTAGGATCGTAAAGCGGGGAGTTGTACGAATACTTTCTCCTGGAACCATTATTGAATCCGATATGTTAAAATCAAACGAGAACAACTACATTTGTTCAATTGTTAAGAAAAGAAACGGTTTTGGCATTGCCTTCGTAGATCTTTCTACAGGCGAATTTTCAACAACTGAATTTTTAAAAAAGGAACAAGATCCTATTGAAAAAATACTAAGCACCTATTCTCAATACGATCCAGTAGAATTAATCATACCTACTACAATAAAAAAGGACGAGCGCCTTTTTATGCTAATATCAGATTTGAACAATGCTTTAATTAAAACTTACGATGATGTTGTTTTTGAATTTGATGAATCGTACGATCTTCTCAAGAGACATTTCAATATATCCAATTTAAACAGTTTTGATTTAGAAAATCGTGAATTAGCAGTTCAAGCTTCAGGAGGATTATTAGCATTTTTAAAAGAAACTCAGAGAGATGTAATTCCAAACCTTTTCAAGATAAATTACATTCGAGAAGAAAAAATATTACACATAGATTATATAACGCAGAGGAACTTAGAGTTAGTTAACTCTCTATGGGAAAAGGGACGAGATTCCACATTGTATTCGATTTTTAATCAGACGCATACGCCTATGGGATCTCGATTATTGAAGAAAATTATCCTGCAACCCTTAACAGATCTAAATGAGATAAACCAAAGAATTAATATCGTTCAGAAATTTAAGGATGATGTTTTTCTAAGATCGGAATTAAGAGAAGAATTAAAGGTAATAGGTGACTTTGAAAGATTCATCAACAGAATTAATTATGCTAGAAATAGTAATGCACGCGATTTGATAAACATCAAGCACGCATTGGAAAGAATACCCAAAATTAAAAACATATTAGAAAAAACTAACATTCCAGAAATTTCAAAATTTAACGATAAAATCAAAGATTTTCAGGAAACGAGAACTGTTATAGATGTTTCTATAAAAGACAATCCTCCAACTACAGTAAAGGAAGGCAACCTTATCAAAATGGGGTTTAATGATAAGATCGATGAACTAAGAGACATACTTCAAAATGGCAAAAATTACGTTCTTGAATACGAAAAAACCCAGAGGGAGAGATGGAGGTTAAATTCTGGTTTTAAAGTAGGACACAACAACATACTGGGCTACTACATTCAAATCACTTTTAGAACTCTAAAGGAAATACCAAAAATACCAGACGAATATATAGAGCGACAAACGCTTAAAAACGCTAGGAGATATACCACTAGCCAACTTAAAAAACTTGAAGAAAAAATCGTTCAAGCTGAAGAGCAAATAAACGAAATAGAATACGATATCTTTTGTAGCATAAGAGAAAATGTTGCAGAAAAAACATTAGAGATATTAGAAACTGCTAGAAATGTAGCATTTATCGATGTTTTTGCATGTTTTGCGGAAGTTGCTGAGAAGTACAATTATTGTAAACCTAAGATGAATACAGAAGACATTATCCTAATTAAAGAAGGAAGACACCCTGTAGTAGAGCAAATAAATATATCTGATAGGTTTATACCGAACGATTGTTATATGGATACGAATAAAGAGCAAGTGTTAATCATTACCGGGCCAAATATGGCGGGGAAGAGCACCTACCTCAGACAAGTTGCGCTAATCTGTATTATTGCTCAAATGGGGAGCTTCGTACCAGCAAAATCTGCAAATTTAGGTATAATTGATCAAATATTTACTCGAATTGGTGCTTCTGATGATTTGGCAAGAAAACTAAGCACATTCATGATAGAAATGACTGAAACAGCAAAGATACTGAATTTTGCAACTCAAAAAAGTTTAATAATTATTGATGAGTTAGGTAGAGGCACGAGCACTAGCGATGGTCAGAGTATTGCATTAGCCACATTGGAAAAATTACACCGATTAAAGGCAAAAACTCTTTTTAGTACGCATTATCACCAGTTAACAGAAATAAACTTACCTCGAGTTAAAAATTATCATCTTGATATTATAGAAAATGAGGATGGAAGCATAAATTTCATTCGTAAACTGAAATCTGGAAGCACTGATAAATCATATGGAATTCACGTAGCAAAACTTGCGGGAATTCCGGACGATGTCATCATAAGAGCGTTCGAGATTTTAGATCAAATCGAAGAAAAAGATCCGTTTAAAGCAACTGTTAAAGATAACGGTAATGAAGGATTACAGGGCAAACATCATGATAAATTTATTTTAGAAAAACAAAAGGTGCTTGATCGACTGAACTTAGAATTAGAATTAAAACAAAGCAAAATATCTGAATGTGAAGACGAACTGACTCTCATAAACAAGAACCTAGTAAAAACGAAGAGCGAATTACAGAACACCACAAACAATAGAGCAAATTCAGCTCTTCAATTAGATGTCAGACAACCTGATGACATTAAAAAAGAAAAAAAATACGTACAAACTACTTTTTTTAAACCGAAAATCATGAGAGAAACGCTACCTGACGATGAAATTAAAGAACTGATAAAAGTCGTTAATGATATCGATCTTGATTTAATAACCCCTGTTGAAGCGATGAAAAAACTAATTAATCTTAAAGAAAAATTATCTAAACTCAGATTGGATTAAAAATAGCTGGTAGAATCATCACTACGATACTTATATAGATATAGAATGCAATCAAAATCAACACAAGTGCGTTTCTTATCTGATCTTTTTTCTTATACTTCTCAAGACTCTCAAATATTATGATAGCCATAAACCCTAAAAACATTAAATGTGAGGGTTGGACAGCTTTCCATATTATAGGATCAAGAAATGTAAGCCCTTGAATTCCAGGAGTAGTATTTGTCCAGTTATTTAACATCTGAAGTAAATAATCTGGAAATATGATATACGGCAGACATAAGAGTATGAAGGGTAAAACATAGTAAATTAAATCTTTGACTTTAATTTTTTTTACTATTAGTAAAACTGGAATAAATAGAAGTGAATTGATTTTTATCGTAGATAGAGCAAAAAACATTCCAGATAACCACACCTTCTCTTTTTCTAAAGAAGTGTAAGAAAAAAGGAGGAAGAAAACGATAAGAAAATTACAATTATTATACCAACCGTCAATGAAAAAACCAATTGCTATGGTAAAATAAAACCATAACAGATTTGTTCTGTTTTTGATTATTTTAAAACCCTTGATGACGATATAGCTACTGGTAATTAATCTTAATATATCCCAAATGTATACACCTACTTCAAACGGAACCAAACCCATTGGATAAAATATGAAGTACCAAAAGTAAAGGTAATAAGGAGGCCAATCGGGTACTCCTGGTGGAACGGGGATGGGATCGTAGAAATTTACTAAGCCATTTTTTAATCCTTGTAGAAGTATCTTAAAATCGACGTCTCTTGAGCCATCAAGGAGCAGTGGAAAGTCAAAAATGTTAACAAGGATTCTCGTGATGAATAGAAATATGGTGATTGAAACCAGTAGAATGACCATGTTTCTTTGAATGGTAGAATGTGTCTCGTCACTCATAATTCAATTTAAAAATTTATATCATAAAACCTTAATTGTAAGTATTAATAGAAATTTAAAAAAATTTTGTTGCTGTCCGTTAACTGTCAATTTACTGTAATTATTTAAATCTTAATAGAGTTTTATTTTAAATTCTATAATTACATGATTATATATACTCTAAAAAAAATTGAAGAGGAAAAATTTGAGTAGACGCGAAATAAAGAAAATTGTCGATGCTGAAAAGATAGCAGCTGGGGAAGTAGTGGATAGACCAGCAAATATAGTGAAAGAATTGATTGAAAATAGCATTGACGCAGGAGCTAAAGAAATTCGGATTGTTGTTAAGAAAGCTGGGAAAAATTTAATTCAGATTATCGACGATGGATACGGAATGCCCCCAGATGAAATACTAATAGCGTTTGAGCGATATACCAGCAGCAAAATATCAAAATTCGAGGACTTAGAGAAATTATCCACCCTAGGTTTTAGAGGGGAAGCATTAGCTAGCATTGCAGCAGTGAGTCAAGTTGAAATTACTTCTAGGGTTAAGGAAAATGAAAGGGGAGTTAATATAATTCTAAAGACTGGGAAGTTTATTGAAAAAAAGGAAGTCTTCTGCCCTATCGGGACTAATATTAAAGTAAAAAACCTATTCTATAATATTCCAGCAAGGAAGAAGTTTCTTAAACAAGATCCTACAGAGCTAGGTCACATTACGGATAGCATCGAACGTTTTGGATTGGCCTATCCTCAAATTCATTTCATTTATAATCATAATGAACTAAATATATTAAATTGTCCTGGTTCGAACGATTTAAGAACTACGGTTTTCCATATTTATGGAAAAAAGATCGCAAATTTAATGGAGCCAATCAATTATGAAGGAAACAATATTAAACTACACGGATTATTAGGACATAGCGAGATCTCTAAAAACAATAGAACATATTCGAGTTTATTTTTAAATAAAAGATATGTAATTAGCGACCTTTTATTTAGAGCTGTCCAAGAAGCATATAAAGGCACATTAATGATCGGAAAATTTCCATTCTTTATATTGCATTTAGAAATAGATCCTTCAGTAATAGATTTTAATGTACACCCAAAAAAATTACAAATTAGGTTTGAAAACGAAGAGTATATCTACAACAAAGTTTACAACATTGTTCGCATGTTTGTTGAAGAGAAATTTATAGAAAAAGAAATTACCCATACATATTCAGACTTAAGTGAATTTTCTCAAAATGAAAAAAAACTCAACAGTACAACTTCCTACAAAGATTCCAGAAGTGATATAGTTGCAAAAGGAAAGCATCCTAAAGTTATTAATGATGAAGAAGTAAATAAAGGAGAGATTGAACAATTAAAGTCGTTGTCATTAGAAGAAGTACCGGTAGAGAAAACTGTTCAACTAAATTTGAGCGATAAGGATAACATTAGCGAAAGACATGATAAGTCTTCAGCGGAGTCGTTTTTGAGAGGAGATTACGTCTTAATAAAAAATTTTCCTAAACTACGCTTGATTTCCCAAACTGGTCAATTAAGTAATAAAACTTATATATTGTTAGAGGGAATAAATGAAAATGGAGAAGGAGGTTTTTACATATTAGATCAACACGCAGCATCTGAGCGCGTAAATAAAGAATATTTTTTTAATTATTTTCAGAACTTAAAAAAAGAAAAGCAAAATTTGATTAATCCCCTTAAAGTCGAAGTAAGCCCAAGTGAAAAATTCTTCTTAGAAGCTAATTTAAAAGAAATTTCAAGGATAGGATTTGATTTTGAACATTTTGGAGGGAACACATTTGTTTTGAGATCTGTTCCTACAATTATGGGAAAATTACCCAACATCAAGATAATTACTGAAATTATAAGCGATTTAACTGTAATTGGCAAAGAAGCAAGTTTTACAGAAAAATTAGACGAAATTATTAATTATTTGGCATGTCACAAAAGTATTCGAGGGGGTGATGATTTGAGTTTAAAAGGGATTAGAAAGTTAATTGTAGATCTAGGAAATTGTAAGGATTCGTTTCATTGTGCACATGGAAGACCTACGCTCAAATTTTTCTCATTTAAAGAATTGGATAAGCTTTTTAAGAGACGAGTTTAAAAGAAATATTAAATATTTTAGAATTTTTTATTGAATATAAAAATAAACAGAATAAATTTAATTAAAATCACAAAAATTCATGCTTTGCTGAAGGCTATTCCTTCAATTCCTTGTATACCTTCAACTTGTTTAAAAAGTCCTTCGAGTTTGTCTGTACCACCCCATTCTTCGGGGTATCTAACGCGAACCCTAGCTTTTTTTAAACCAAATGCTACTGGTTGAACATCGTAACTTTCTATAACAGCAGCTTCAGGTAGTACATTTTTTAGCTTTGAAACAAATTCCTCAAAATCAACATCTACATCTTCTGGAACAACATCTATTAATGCTACAAATTCTCCCATTATACTCAAACCTTTTGCGTTATTATTTATAGGCTTATATCAAATTAATTTACCAAATTAAGCAATATTGAAAAAATTTGTGTTTTTCAAATCTTCTTCTCTACAATTGAATCTTGAACGTCTCTATCTCTATTAGCTAAAATCCAAGAGGGCGTTTTATAAATGCAACAACCCCTCCTATAGTTATTACAAATGTTATGAAATGGTCTGATTTTTAAATTGAAGACAAAAATTAAAAGAGTTAAAACCTTTAAAAAGATTAATCTTTATCGATATTCCCGTTCAATCCGCGTACATCAATCAAGGACCTTGAAACGCACATTTGAGGCAAGTATATTGGTTTCCCATAGTTCTACACCGTTCACATCTCCAAATGGTAACATCTCCACATTGGGGGCATGGAAAGTTAACTGCACCTTCGAAAGGGGCAATAGGTCGTCCACAAGAGAAACACATATTTTTTTTATAAGCAGACATCGTTATTACAATTGGTTATAGTTATCTTTAATGGATAATAAAATATCCAATAACTTTAATTATTTTCGATTTTAAAGAATTGTTTTATCTACTATTTCGAGGTTGTATTCTTAATCAATATTTATATAAATTCACAACATAATTATTATAAAGCTTATTTTATTTTATACGAAATTTAGTTTTTTGAAAATTGCGATGCCAGAAAATAAAGTAAAAAAATATTTCAGCTTAATAGAAGCTTGGGCTTGGTGCGAAATATGCACCGAGATGGTTAATATACGCGTAGATAAAGAAGAAATTAAAGCGGGATTAAAAATGGGTATTTACACGAAAGAACATAAGCACGTGAACCCTCATCCTGACCTTGAAGACGACGAAGATGTTTCCAGTCAAGAACATACTGTTTTTATTTATATAAATGATAACTATGATGTAACGGGTGTACGATCTTTTTTTGGGGATTCACCTAATATGAAAGATGTTGGTCGCGGATCTATTGAGGAGGGTGGAGAAGTGAGAATACCTATCGTAGTTAAGGAAGTACAACCAATGAGTGTTCAATTAGGCATGATATCATTAGATGAGTTTAAATTATTAAAGGTATGCGATGGAATGAATTCAGTAGAGCAATGCGCTGAAGTTGCCCAAAAACCGATCGATAAAATCGAAAAGATGCTTGATAAATTAAGAAAGAAAGGATTAGTTAAAGTTATTAAAAGGACATCCAGTTAGCGAATATTTCTATTATATTAGGAAATAGAGATATTTAGATTAGATTTATGCTTTTCATTATTTTTTTAGTGATTGATACGAATATTTCTTCGACATTCTCACCAGTTTTAGAAGAACACTCAAAA
>JAGXNS010000081.1 GCA_019894855.1 Promethearchaeota archaeon | reverse complement strand
AACCAAACTTAATCTAGACATTTAATATAAGATTATCATATGAAAAAGGATTTGATGGGAAAAGAATTGGGGGTAGTGTTAACTCCTCCTAAAACCGCAGAATACATAGTGTCAAAATTAGGTACGATTATAAAAGGTAAAAAAATATTAGATCCATGCGTAGGGCCAGGAATTTTTGTTGAAACATTAATAAAATCAGGAATAAGTCCAAATCAAATTCATGCCTATGATATTGACCCCTCTTATAAGACAACAATTGAAAATTTGGGAGCACGGTTTAAAAATTTAGATAATCTTTTATCGATAAGTGCAGAATGCTATGACGAATTTGATTTTGTTGTTGGAAATCCACCCTATCTAAATAAAGCAAGCAGTTACATAAGAAACAATAAAAAAAGGTTAAAGCAAATTTATGGTAAAATAAATGCTCATGAAACTTATTCAATGTTTATAGTAAATGGAGTTTGGCGTTTAAAGGATGGTGGAAGATTAGGCTTCATAACGAGCGATTCTTTTCTCTCGTTAAGCACTCATACAAGGTTGAGAGAGTTTATTCTGGAAAACTGCTTAATAATAGAAATTTTATTAGCTCCGAAACATCTATTTTCTGATCAAAAGGTTAGTACTAGCCCTGTTATTGTAATTTTGGAGAAATGCTCTGGTAAACGGAATCAAGTTAGAAGAAACCTAAATATTATGAGGATTGTTCCGAGAGTTAAGAGTGAAAATGATTATCTCACACATAAAAGGCATCTAAAGATCAATCAAGAAAAATATTATGTGCTACCTTTCAAAATATTCCATGTGGATGTTGAAGAAGAAATCGTCAATATGTTCAAAGAGACTCCAAAATTGGAAGATTTTCTAAAGGGGTATATTGGAATGCATACACATGACAATAGAAAATACATTGCAGCTTTTCAAAATACTGATTTAGCTCGGAATTTTGTAAAAAAAAATAGATACATAAATGACCCGAAGCAAAAATATAGAATCGTTAGCGAAAATAGTTTGAAATCGAATGCTTGGAAGCCATACTTAAAAAGAGGGGGATCAGAACAGTACTTTAGACCAATTTTTGAGGCTCTCGATTGGAGCGAAAATGCAATTAAAATTTATGATATCCCCAAGAATGTGCCATTTGAAAAAGAAGGTATAGTTATAAGTGGGGTTAGTTCGCGTTTAGCTGCAAGGTATATGCCAAAGGGGTGTTATTGGGATTCAAATAAAGCGATAGGTTTTATCCTTAAAGAAAAATCACTTTCCATTCCTTACATGTTAGGCTTGTTAAACAGCTCTTTCTATAATTATCTTGCCAAAGGAATAATTAATAACACTAATAGCATACAAATTAGCGGTATACATTCATTACCCTTTATTCTCCCTAATAATCGAATTAAAAACGGTGTTGAAGAACAAGTTACTGCCATAATGGAAAAGAAAAGAAAAGATTATTATTATGATTATATTGAAGAACAAAAGAGAATTGATACATTAATATTTAATTTCTATGCTCAAGAATTTGGCTTACCTCATAGCTTGAAACAAAAAATTGATAATATTTATTCTATTTATCCTAGGACAATTCTTTCCTAAATACTTAGGGTTGAGTATTTTATTTAAAACAAACGAGCCCAAATCGATATGAAAACGTTTTGGAAGGATACTCAAAATCTCTTTTTTGTAACTTAGCAACAGTTCGAATTACTTCAATTCCGATAGCTTCCATTGAAATCATTTTTTTGTCAGGATACCGGCATGGCTTCCCACTATCAAAGGTACAGCCTTTATCTTCGTCGTTTAAACAAATTCTACACGTTCCATCGAATAATAAAAGCATTTCTTTGGGTTCATCTACAAGATCATCTACAAAATTCTCGACTTCTTTTTTCAAATCGTTGCTATAGAGATTATTCATGAAAAAAAAATATTTTATTCTCTGCTTGCTACGATTTGGGTGTTTTGCTTTTTTCTCTTTGATATACTCTGACAAATTGAATCTCGAATATATTAAATAAAACTTGTTATAGTTAGAAATTTCTTGTTCTAGATAAGGAACAGATGGTGGACAACTATGAGAATGGTTGTAATATGGACAAGTAAAACTGGGTGAAACACACATAGTTTGAACTTTAGGATCAAAAAATATCTCTTCATACTTAATTTCGATTGCTGGCATAGGATATCACTTCTACAATTTTTCTTCAAATAATTCCAAAAAATCTTTCATAACAATTCTCACTAATTGATTAATAAATTTCTTTTTTTTTAATTTTTATAAAAAAAGTAAAATTAAAAAGTTGATTCATTATCACATAATAATACAAATTAGAAGTGAAATAATGCCAATTATTCATGTAAATGTTTGGAAGGGTTTTGGAGATGAAAGAGTTAAAACCGTAATACAAAACATAACCAAAGTTTTTGTTGACTTAGGCGTCCCCCAGCACGCTGTAGAAGTAATTGTTCACGAAATCCCAAAGAGTCATTGGGGAATTGGTGGAGAACCTGCTTCTGAAAAATTCAAGGAACAACATTAAGCGAAGGTTATATAATAATAGAAAAATTTATAATTTTTCTTCTTTTATTTCTTCTTCATATTGCTTTCTCCGCTTTTCTAAATAAGCGGGTTTTGGTACGTCCCACCACCCTACAGCAGGAGATCCGGTATGAGGGTATTGTCTTTGGACTTCGATTTCAATAACAGAGGGCTTTCCAGATTTAGATGCTCTTTCTAAAGTAGGGATAATTTCTTCTTTCTTTGAAATTTTTTCAGCGTAGCAACCAAACGCTTCGCCAATTTTAGCGAAATCTGGAGAGTAAGTATTGCCGTTATTATCTTCGAAAGCTGTCCCATACCCTCTATCCTCTCCAAAAGCAGCTTGTTGTAGGTCTTTAATAGCAATCCAGCCATGGTTATTAAGGACGATAAAAAATATCTTATCCAATCCAAGTTGTACTGCCATTGAAATCTCTGATAATGTCATCATGAAATCGCCGTCCCCTACGAGAGCTACTACTTGTCTGTCTTGTTTTCCTATATCTATAGAGCCCAATTTCGCGCCTATTGCTGCAGGAACGCTATATCCCATTGTTGAAAATCCTCCCGCAGTTAAACAAGTATTAGGCTCGTAAAATTCTAGTTCTTGTAGCATCTGAGCTTGAGCATTTCCAGAACTTGTGACGATTACGGCGTCGCGATCGAAAAATTTGCGAATTTCCCTTAAAACGGTTGTTATCATTACAGGGACTTTAGAGTCGTCTCTATAGTTGTCAAGAAATTCAAACCATAGCTTTTTTTCTTCCTGCATTTCCTTAAAGTAGTCGGTCCTTTTGTAATCGATTGAATAATCGCTTAATTCTTGTAAAATCTGTTGTAAACATGCTTTTGCATCCCCTACGATTCCAACAGACACGGGGTAATTTTTGCCAATTTCATGCGGATCTATATCTATATGGATTAATTTTGAAGGAGGTATTGAAAAACTTACGCCTTGTCTATACGAGCTAGCTGTTTCGTCAGCAAATCTACAACCTAAAGCAAGAATTACATCTGCTTTTGATGTCATGTTTAATCCTATTGTAGTACCCTTTGAGCCTGTTGACCAACAATAAAGGGGATGCGAGTTGTCTATTATATCTTTTCCCATCATCGTAACTACTACTGCTGCTCCTATTTTTTCGGCTAGAAGTTTTACTTCTTCGCTGGAATTCGAAGTTATTGCACCTCCGCCAATAAATAAAACAGGTCTTTTAGCACTTTTTAGTAAGTTTGCAGCCTTTTTAATAATTTTAAGGTCTCCCATAATCCTTCCTGAGGATCTTCTTTCCATTGGTAAGGGGATTTCGATATCAATATCACTTGCTTGTACGTCCATGGGAAGATCAATGTGTACTGGTCCTTTTCTCCCAGTTAGCATGTAATTAAAAGCTCTTTGCATTATTGTAGGAAGCTGTCCAACTGTAGCAACTTCAAAACTTCGTTTTACTATAGGTTCTAAAATTTTGGGCATGGTTGAATCTTTTTTTCTTTCAATCTCTTGGAGAACACCTTTTCCTCTCATGTGTACGTGCGTATCTCCTGTAATTACTAGACAAGGAAACGAATCTACAAATGCATCGGCAACTCCAATAGCGGTATTAATTGCACCAGGCCCAATTGACGTAAAAACGCATAAAGGCTTTCCAGTGATTCTGTAATATCCAACTGCGAGATGAACTCCTGACATCTCTTGCTTAGGTTGAATTAGTTGAATTTTATCTTTATTTTTGAAGAATGCATCTACAAGCGGAAGATTTCCGTGACCGGGGATTCCGACAACATATTTTATTCCTTCCTTTATTAAATATTTCGAAACAATCTCCCCACCGGTATACTTAGGCATTTTAAACTCCATCTAATTTATTGGTTATTATTAAATATAATTTGATAAACTAAAAATAGATTTTAGTTTGTTTATGAATAGAATATAAAAGAAAGAAATTTTTTTGTTATTATTTACTAAAATTTTATTGAAAATTCTACATCCCCCTCTTTTTATAAGGAAAATCTCAAGATTTAAACATATATACAATTTAAAGATAATTTACTTGTCTTAATGGATTAACATAATGCCATCTACTTTAGAAAAGATTAGAGTTTTAGGAGAAAATTCCAAATACGATATATGTGCTAGTACTGCCTCTAGTCGTACTGAAAAATATCCAAACCTTTTCGGAGATTCAAAAAAGTCGATTGGAAACACGATAAGCGCAGGAATTTGCCATAGTTATACGCCTGATGGTCGATGTATGAGCTTATTTAAAACGCTATATACTAATAAATGCATATATAATTGTAAGTACTGTTTTTCACATAATTGCAAGCATAAAATGAGTTTCACCCCTGAAGAATATGCCCGTACATTTATGAAACTATATTCAATGAATGTGGTAGAAGGTGTATTCATATCTTCTGCAGTTTGTGGCAGTGCTGACCAGACTACAGAAGAAATGCTTGAAGCGATAAGACTTCTTCGATTCAAATATAACTTTGGTGGATATGTGCACTTTAAGGCTCTACCAGGTGTAAGCCAATCTCTGATCAGAGACGCTGTATCTCTTTCCGATCGCATTTCAATTAATACAGAAGCTTCCACAAAAGATCACCTTTCTGAAATCGCAGAACAAAAAGATTTTTACAACGATATAATAACCCGTCAACGCTGGTTAAAACAGATTCGTATTAGACATAACGAAGAAGCCCTCAAAGCTATGAGAGATTTAAAAGAAGACAACCAATTGAGAAAGCAAGAAAAAATGATTAAGGAGCGTCGTAGCGACGGATATAAAAAATTCCGATGGGATGGAGCTCCAATACTCAATTGTGGGCAGACAACACAGTTTGTAGTAGGAGCGGCAGAACAGGAAACAGATTTAGATTTACTTAAACGAATTGATTGGGGATATAAAAAAATTGATTTAAGGCGCGCTTATTTTTCCTCATTCATTCCAATCGCAGGTACCCCATTAGGAAGTAAATTAGCGACACCTTTAGAAAGAGAACATAGATTATACCAGAGCGATTGGTTAATGCGAATCTATCACTTTAAACTAAAAGATTTAGAAGAAGTTGTCACAGAAGAAGGGAATTTACCTAAGGGAGATCCAAAAATACATTTGGCGAGGGAATATTTCAAACATCATAGACGCGTGAACCCAAATGAAGCCTCCTACCAAGAATTGCTCCGAGTTCCTGGAATAGGTCCAATTTCAGCTAAAAGAATAATTAACTTGCGCGCTCAAAAGTTCGTTTTTAAACGTAGGCAAGATTTGAGAGCTGTGGGAGTGGTGTTAAAGAGAGCAGATCCTTACATCTTAATAGACGGTCATACTCAAACTACTCTTCATAACTTTTCTAGCGAAGATTATAAGGAAATACAAATAAGAGAAATTTCATGAGGAAAATGGGAAAAAAAAAAGATCCTTTGGAAGTTATTGGATGTGCTAAAGGATATTCACATGAAGAGTTGTTAAAGAATCTTCACCGTCATTCTTCATATTCTCCAGTAATAAAACGACAAATAAAAACTATTTCAGAAGCGATATTACGGAATTCTGGTACTCTAATGGCAAAGAAAATCAATCGAATGATGCGAGAAGTATTTACTGAGGCTTATAGGGCAAAACAGTTTACGAGAACGGAAATTAACAATCGTGGAGTCTTATTTGGAGTTGTGTCGCTCAAACATAACGTTATCGATCTTGTTTTGATCTATTTTCATGAAAGGTGGCCACAATGCGTCATTTGTTTGTATAACGAGCAAACGCGTGAAACTTGGATAATAGACGAAAAAGGAGCAATTCGCGAGTTTCAATTACCCTTAAAAAAAGTTGTAGAAAATATTAGTAAGAATCGTCGGATAGTACCTTACTTCGAAGATATCCAATTTTCTGGAGAAGAGATATTTGAAACATTGTACAAATCTCAATTCATAACTGAAAGAGAGAACAAGCAATATTACAAGAAAATGATCCCGGATCAGTGCTTTGAATTACCTGGAATGAGAAATGGAGTAGAAAAACATTTCCGAAATAAGAAACTTAATGAGTTTCTTTAAAAAATTTGATAAATAAATATTTAAAAAATCAAACTTTATATGAAGAGCACTTTTTTTTCACATAAGTTCGTGTGAACGCAAAAGAAAGAGTGAGAAAAATCATGGTGTTAAAAATTATATCGTTTAGTGGAAAAGGCGGAGTTGGTAAATCTACCTTGTTGGTGCTCATGCTTAAACACATCTTGGAATCGAAAAAATACGAAAACATACTGGTTATTGACGCCGATCCCGACGCAAACATCGGAGACATCATCGGTGAAAACATTGGGTTCAAGCAAACGGTAGGGGGAAAAATGACCGCCCTCAAGGAAAAAATTCAGAAAAGGCAAATACCCCTCGAAGTTTCGAAAGATCAAATCATCGAATCTGAAGTCTTCGACGCGCTCATAGAATTGGATGACTTCGACTTGTTAGAAATGGGACGCGGCGAAGGAGAAGGGTGTTACTGTAGCGTGAATAACACCTTGAAGCGTATAATCGACGTGTTATCGAAAAATTACGACATTGCTTTAATAGACGCTCCCGCTGGCTTAGAACACTTTGCTCGAAGGACGGGGCAGGATGTGACCGACCTCGTTATCGTTACGGACGCGAGTAAAATGGGTTTCCACACGATGGAAAGAATCGTTGAAGTAACTAACGAAGTCCATTTAGATTTTAAAAACATCCTCGTTATCGGTAATCGTTTTCCCGAAGACATGAAAAATTTATTAACCGAAAGGGTCGAAAGTATTAAAGACGATAGAGTAAAATTTCTTGGATTACTCCCTAACGACGACGAAATTAGTAAAATGAACTTACTCGCTAATAATTTGCTAGATGTGTCTCCTGAAAACAAATTTTACAAATCGGCAAAAGAGCTTTTCGCAAAAATAGTCTAATTTTGATCTGATAAAAAAAATAAATAATTAAACTTAAACAAATCTTTTAAATTGTCTCCAATCTCGTTTAGGATGGTTCTTCAGTCGCTTTCCAGTTATCTCCCCTCTCCGTATCGTATCACGCTATACCTCCCAACTGTGCCATGATATCCCTCTATTATCCTGTATTGTTATACGAAAGTCGCAAAAACTCAAAACTCCAAACTCAAAAACGCTAAAAAAATGTGATATGCATATAAAATAAAAAGAAGGGAAATGAATTAAATAAAAAAGAGAAGAAAAATCATAAAATAACTTAATGGTAATTAACAAAAGAACTATAACTGCGCTATGCTATCGTGACGATCGTGACGGTGGTGCGTTCTCTTGACGATAAACCGGTACGATTTTTGAGGTGAATTCTTCCAACGTGTAAGGAAAATCGTCTTCACTTGAAATTTTACCCAATTCCAGTAAAATCTGTCTCGCTATAAACCAAAAAGCGAGTCCTAAAGCTTTTTTCCCTCGATTATTGGCTGGAATTGCGAGGTCGATGCCATCAAGGATATCATCAGTATCAAACAATGACACTACAGGAATTCGAGCCAATTTGGCTTCCCTTAAGATGACTTTATCAGCGTGAGGATCGACGATGACTACAAGCGATGCATCTTTAATGTAATCGTCTATCATAGGATTTGTTAAAGATCCAGGAATAAACCGTTCAGTAATTGCTCGACACCCAAGCACTTTACAAAATTGTTTCACGGGTTCTTTTCCGTACCTTCTAACTGATGAGACAATTACTTTATCGCTACCTTCCTCCACATATTTACTAAGAAATTTAGCAGCTATGAGAAGGCGTTCGTCGGTTTGAGTTAAGTCTATTACGTACAACCCGTAATTCGTTTGTCTATAAATGAATCGCCTAGCATCACCAGTTAATAACTTAGTTCCAATGTGGATACCGGAACTTAGGTATAATTGTTTCTTTTCTTCATCTTTATCTACAATTGTTTCGATTTCTCCAACATCAGCGTCCATATCGTCTGTATCGAGTAAATTGAGTTCCTTTTCTAAATCCAG
The DNA here is from genome assembly GCA_019894855.1 of Promethearchaeota archaeon. Lineage (GTDB taxonomy): Archaea > Asgardarchaeota > Lokiarchaeia > Sigyniarchaeales > SOKP01 > SOKP01. Next base: position 1,109 of record JAGXNS010000081.1, on the reverse strand, counting down.
CTCATCTTCAAAATCTTCTTCAAATTCGATCTCAAATTCTTTCTCTAAATCTTCGTTGTCAATGTTCTCTTTTTCTATTTCAGAATCCTCGTTGGAATCAGTTTTTTTCTTTCTTTTAGCCAAATTAATTACCCTAAAGTAAGCGATGTAGTATATTAAATATAATTTTGATAAATTAAATAAAACGTCATAATTTTAATATTTTATTAAAAGCATACTTTAATTCTCTTAGAACTAAAGATTTAATACATCACAATTATTTAATTTATTATTAACCTTTAATAATTCTAACAGGAGTGATTGAAAATGGTTTCCTATCGGTTAGTGCTAGGTATTATTGTTGGTATAGTGTTTAGCTTTTTCACAGTATTCTTTTTTAATATGGCAGCCACTATTCTTCAAATACAGATTTATTTACAAACTGACATATTAAAAGTAATCATTTTACAAATAGGAGCGAACTTTAAATTTGATTTAATTGCTTTTTTTACAGGAACACCATCTATTACTGAATTTTTTGCCCCACAGGTTTTAGCTTGTATTTTTATTGGTTATGTAAGTGGTACTATTTCTAAAGGCTTAAAAAGAGGGGTTATCGCAAGCAGTTTAGTAATTATAATTGGATTTTTAATTTGGATGTTATTAAGCGTTATCTCTGGAGAAGATTTAATGGCTCTATTTCAAGGACCTCAGCTTTCAGTTACAGTTGGCGGAATTCTAAGCGCTATTTTAGGAGCTGTTATTGGAGGTTTAATTGGTGGTTTTATCAGCGGACCATATGAAGAAGTTTATTAAAAAATATCATTTTTCTAGAAATCATCCATACTATTTTTTATTGCTTGAATTATTTATAACGCACAGTTGAATAACTAAACCTTAAAGTAAATAATTAATTCTTAAAGATTAATGACAAGTGAAGAAACTCTACCTAATAGCGATTTTGCTTTTGATTTACTAAAAATATTAAAAGTTTCCTATCATGTAAGACGTCATTCCTTAAAGGTAGCGGAAAAATCATTAGAAATAGCAGAAAAAATAAATGATAGAGACATTGATAAAGATTTAATTGAAATTGGAGGTATTTTACACGATATTGGTAGATCTAAAAC
>JAGXNS010000080.1 GCA_019894855.1 Promethearchaeota archaeon | reverse complement strand
ATTTTAGAGAGATTAGACGAGTGGAAAAACTTGTTTTTTTTTGAAGTGAAGTATTTTTATGAAGGGTGGGCGATCTATATGAGAGAGAAGAACACATATCCAAGAAGTCTTGTGATATTTAAATCGTATTCTGACGATTATTACTCTATTAAAAGTTTTGAAATTCATTTCAGTGAAAAAAAGGAAACTTATCAAGAGCTTTATATTAATGAGAAGATTGACACGGTCCAACAATTACAATCTGAAATTAAAGAAATTATATATGGGAAAGATATTTTAGATTCAATTACAAAATTAAATTTAAAAACTTAAATTTGGATGAATTAATATTAAAATTGAGGTTTGTACATTTTTCGGAATTCTTCTTTCTTCTTCTCGTTATATTTATCCTCTAAATATCTCAGTACAGAGTGGTGAGGCATTCCACTTAACAACATATTTACTGCCTTTCTCGATATTTGTAGATTGTCATAGTCAGATATAATTGAAACTGTTTTTCCATAAACAGAAACATAACTCTCAGCAAATTTTTCTATAGCCCTTCTCATCTCACCATTTCTACCAATAATTCTACCCTTTAATCTTTTTATTTTCTTCTCAGATTTTCCTAACAAATTGTATAAATTAAAAACTTCTATGTCAAAAGTCTCATCTAATAACTTCATAGCTTTTGTTGGATTAAATCCTCTATTGATAGCGTTCAAAATTTTTTCAGCAATAAATGTATTAAGAGGCCCGTATTTCGGGTGTTCAATTAAAGGTCTTACTTCGCAATCTCCCGTTTTGCTGTCTAAATTAATTTGTACTCCCAGAGCATCTTCTAAATCTTTTTTAGTTTCACCGTTTTTTCCGATTAGTACAGCAATTCGATTTTGTCCTATTTTCATGTTCCTAATTTAAATTATATGTTTTCAACAACATATATTTATTCATTTATCTATTCTAAGTTTATAACTTCATAGTAAAAGTCTTCTCGATTTGGTACTTCTACTCCTATCGTCTCAAAATAATTAAAAATGTTTTTGATGTCCCTTACCAACAATATTTCTGCTTTTGGATGATGTATTGTTACTGCTTGTGATATGTCAATTATTACCGGTTTTTGATTGTGGTATAACTTCGTAGTAAAAGTCTTCCCGATTTGGTACCTCTACTCCTATTTTCTCAAAATAATTAAAAATGTTTTTGATATCCCTTACCAATAATATTTCTGCTTTTGGGTGATCTTTAGTTACTGCTTGCGATATGTCAATTATTACCGGTTTTTGATTGTGGTATAATATATTAAATTCAGATAAATCTCCATGTACTAAAGCTGCTTTTTGATATAGATTTTTAATAAAATAGAGGATTTCGTTTAATAATTCAATAGGGTTTTTAGGAGTTCTAATATCTTTGAGTTTTGGTGCTGGAATTGGACCGAAACCGATGTAATCCATTATTAAAATATTATTTTTTATATGAAGAGGTTCAGGTACACTTAAACCCACTTTGAAAGCTCTTTTAAGATTTTTATACTCTTTACTCGCCCATAGATATATTATTTTAGAAACATTATTTGGTATTCTTTTAAACCGAGGATCTCCGATAATGTAATTTCTCATCCATTTTGAAGTGTTTGTATCAATTTTATATATTTTTACCGCGTATTCTTTATTATTTTGACCATAAGCAAGATACACATTAGCTTCTTTACCCGCGGAAATTATCCCTTCGATACGGCTTAAAATTCCAGATTTTAATATTTTACTAACTTGCAAATACATTCTTTCATCAAAAACAGAATCCACAGTGGCCCGCTTCTTAGTTTGATCGATTTTTTTAACGCGTTTTGAATCAACCCGTTTTTTCACTAAATCATCTATATTTTTATCGAAGTTCCCTTCCATATTGTCGCTATTAACCTGATTATCGAGTTCCTCTTCGTCATTCCGCCCCTCTTCGTCGTTCCACTCCTCTTCGGTATGATTTTTTTCCAATTAATCCGCCCCCTTTATGGGATTTAAAGATATTTTCTTCTTAAAAAAAAAAGAAAAGTTCTTAACATGTTTAAAACTATTTTCATCTCTTAGTACGACTCTATTCTTAGTGATATTTTCAACTACATATGTGACCTTATTGATTATAACAGCGTCGTTTTTCTTAAATGGTAAAAATTTTATAAGGGCTTTTAACCTATAAATACCTCTTCCTTTTTGAGAATCTCTGCCTACTAACTTTTTTGTTCGATTTAAAATAAAGGTAAAATTCGCTCTCATATGTGATATAATTCGGTTCATCAACTCATTTGTACTTAAATAGAGATCCACACCAAGATTTTGATCTTCTATTTTTGAAATATACTGAGTCTTATTTTTAGCAAATAGATTTTCAACGAAAAACGATATCTGACTTAAAGCTTCTTTAATAACTCCAAATTGAGACTTATCAGTCACCCTCAATTGGAGGATCGAAATGTAATACATTCCTGCTCTTAAATTAGTGCAATTTTTACATAAATCATAATCAATGTTCAGTTTTAGGGTATGTTGATGTGAAATCTTTTGATCTTCCCTTAATTTCCCCAATATCGTAACATCCATAGAAGTTAATAAATCTCGCGAAGAGTATACGAGTGTATCGAATGAGAACGAGAATAATATCATATCTTGTTTTACATAATTTTTTAATAAATAGCGAATTAACGCTGCTTCAATGATTTTGAACAAATCTTTATTTTCAGATTCTATCCAATCCTCTTTTTTAGCATAATTTTGGCAATCAATACATAACTTAAATCTATAATTATCAGGTAACTCAAATAATGGATTTTCTTTTAAATAACAATTAAGGCACATACCAAAATGAGGTGCAAATTCATCAATTACTGTGCCACATATTGCACAAAATCTGTGAGGCATTAAAACATCATTTTCATAGCCATTGGAATATTATTTATTTTTCTAATTCCTTCTTTGGGAAGTAATTTCTGGGCTATAGCCATGTTTGTTATATTTTCTCCAACTATATTAAAATATGACGCTTCACTTAATATTTCAATCGCTTTGTCGATAGCTAGAAGATCTCCTCCAAAAAAAGTGGAGCCAATCTCAAGTCTTAAATTACCTTCGGTAAGAATTTTATTTAATAATGCTTCGTCGCAACAAGCAATTGTCTCCATGTCGTTATGTCTATGGATTTTAAGATATACTTTCATTTTACACTCATTAACAGATGGTTATTTCTCTTTAATTTCTTCTCTCGCTCCGCAAGCTGTGCATTTAAGAAAAATCTTTTTACCTTCTTTTTGAATGTCCGTATCTGGTTTATTGCAAATTTTACATAATACATAAGTCTTTGAGTAAACCTCAATGAGTCTATTCAATACCTGTTCTTTGTAAATTCCTTTTAAAAACAATTGTTGCCCTCTTATTTCTCCCATAGTTCCTACTTTTTTGAGAAATACTCCTATAAAATGCTTTCGATCTCTATTCAAAGTATTGATAATCCTGTTAAAGTTTGTAATGTATGTGTTTTTTGCTTCAAATCTTATTTGAACTTTAGGTATCTCAAACCTAGATAATTTCTTTACATTCTCCGGAATGTTTTCGTAGGCTTTATCAATTAAATCGTCGTAATTATTTATATCCAATTCATTCAACCTGTTCTTAATATTTCTACAATGGTATATAATCTACCTTACAAAATTAATTTTACGCTTTTGAGAATGAAATCAGCAATAAAGAACAATCTTGTGAATGATGATGTTTAATAACTTTGGTAGATATTTTCTTCAGTTGGATAAATCCTTGATTCCATAACCAAATCATTAATATATGTTCTTAACTTGTTTTCAGAAATATTCGTTCTTTGCTGTAATTCTTCAAGACTTATTCCGTTCCCGTCTTGTGAATACTCATAAATTATAGTAAAAATCTCCTCTTTATCTTTACCTACTTTAGGCGATTTAGTTTCACTAAACAATTTTTCTACATCAATTTCACTGGGAATATCGTCAAAAAATGTATCTTCCTCTAACTCAGAACCGGAGCCAGTATCTTCAGGAATATCATGGAGATCTCCAGATTTGATTTTTTTAATTACATCAGCTTCTCTTAACAAAACATAGTTAGGATTTTTTATTTTCTTGATAAAGGTGATGTTGTTAATTTGGACTTTCTCACCAAAAAACCCAATCCTCCCTAATACATCGACTAACACTCCTTTATTTATATCTCCATAATTTTCTATATCTACATCCCACTTCACAGCAGAAATAATACCTGTCCCGTCATCAAGTTCAAATCTTAAATTGGTGCTAACTTCTTCTGTTGGAGTATCAATATCGGTACTTCTCTTACTCATAAATTCTTCTCGATTAGTGATTGTAGCAACAATTCTCACTCTTTTAAGAGTTCCAAAGATAGTATATAGCGAATTCTTAGGAGCATTATACCTACCTTCTAACAGATGCTTTATCCAACAACGAATTGGAGGTGTGTATTCGTAGGTTCTTGCGGCACTCATAATTAAACCTTTTTTTATTTTCTTTTATATTATTTTTTAATTATATCGCATAAAGAAATGATTATTAAATGCTAAATATAACCTAATAAATCTATATTTTATTCTTTTATAATTTCTAAAATCAAAGAGGTTATTTGTTTTCAAACCGCTATAAAAAATTTCAAGAGAAAGTTGAAAAAACTATTGAGGATATCAAAAATAAGAGGATGGTAGCGGGGGTTCGAGTCTCAATCTGCTGGAAATCAGCGAAGCAAGATTTTTGAACGAACGATCTCAGGGTTATGAGCCCTGCGGCATAAACCAGGCTAGCCCACCCCGCTAAGGGTTTTTTTGAGTATCACTCTTAAAATATAAATCATATAATTATTTTTTCTATTAATTTCTTTTCATTTTTAAAGTGGATATTAGTGGTGTTTTTTTAGTACAATATATATTAATAGGTAATTATTTAAAATAAACACACAAATTTATCGTAATGGCTGATTCTCATTCAAAAAGCTTTTTTGGGCAGAATACGGGAATAATTGTTAGCAGTTCTTCAAGCTCAGATCCATTTATGTTTATCCATTGCTTTAAAAAAAAACCGGACGGAGTTTGGGAAAAACCTTCCTCGAGCGAGGGCAAAGCAGTTAAATTTTCATTAGAAGAGATCGTAATGATCTTAAGAGTTTTGAACCATGAAACTGATAAATGGCAATGTCAACACATCTTTAAGGATAAAGAAACCGCCGTATTTTTTAATTGGGAAGATAATAATCACGATGTTCTTTGGATTAATGTAGGTAAATACTCAAAAAGGCTCAATTTAGCTCAGACTGAAATTTTGCGACTTCTTTTAACCCACTTCCTTGATGAAAAAATAATCTATTCTACATTACAAAAGAAAAGAAATACTGACAGAATAAAAAAATACAATCAAAAAAACCAGCTCCAAACAGACAAACTTAACATCCAGTTAGCCGATCAAAACCTTCCTCACCAATTTAATAAGGCAAACCCCCCCCCAAATGATACCAGTAATCTTTATGGATATATCGTAGGAGAAACGAAAAAAGCAGTTTTAATTGACTTCAAAAACAAAGAAGAGTGGATACCAAAATCTGCTATTAATAACCAATTTCTTCTGCAGAAAAATGTTAAACAAAAATTTCTGATTAATAATTGGATTTTAAAGAAATTAGAATTAATTATATAGCTATTAAATACAATTTTAAAATAAAAAGAATAACCTTAATTTTTACTCTAAATTAACCTTTCTATCACATGAATTAGCATTTACTAGCGTTTTATGACCTTACTCGATCTTATTATAGATTTTTTATTAAATCCTTGGTTTATCTTATCTTTAATTTTTTGGGTTATTGTTATTATTTTTGTCTTTTTACTCAGAAACAAAAAAGAAGCTTACACTTTATTTTTCCCTTTACTCGTTATGTTTAAGACCAAAAAACTTAATAACCTCATTCGAAGAATATCAAAAAAAAGCCCAAGATTTTGGAGGGTTTTTTGGAATATAGGAATCTTCGTGTCCTTTGGATTTACAATTTATGGTTTTTACTTCTTCTTTACTAACATTGTAAACCTTCTTTTCCAACCTAGCATAGAAAACGCTATTGTTCCCCTTATCCCAGGGGTTACTATCGACATACCCATTTTCATGTATCTATTATTGCCGTTATTATTTATAATGACGACTCACGAGTTTGCTCACGGTATTTCTGCTAATATTGATGGGGTAGAGATTAAATCAACCGGCGTACTCGGAGCTGGTTTGTTTTTTTTAGTAGGATTTGGCGCTTTTGTGGAAGTGGATGAGAGAACATTAAGATCGTCAAAATTTAAAAGAAATACACGGTTTAGAATAGCTGCTGCAGGAACATATGTGAATGCAATAACTGCAGGTGTAGCGTTCCTATTAATATTAAGTTTTCCAACTCTTGTTTCTCCTTTCTATGTACAAACGACTCAAGTTTATAGCGTGTTAACACCTCAGGACGGGGGTTTTAATTACGGAAATCTTGAGAGTGGAGATGCTATAGTTGCAATCAAACGTCAAAACGATCCAGATAGCCAATTTTTAAACCTTGATTTATCTCAGGACATTAGTCTTACTTCAATACTAAGTAATTCTACTCGAGTTAAATTCGCAATAGGAGAAAATCTAACTTTTAGCATTTACAATCCATCTAGCGATTCCTACTCTGAGAAAAATGTTACTGTGGGTCCTCGATATAATACAACAATCCTTTATAAATATATACCAAACGGTACAGGAATAATCATTACTTATAATTTCTCGAGTAGTACTAAAACAAACATACTAATCTCCAAAGTAAACGGAACCGCTATTGATACCTCAAGTGGCAAAACTTTAGAATTGTTGCTAACTGATTTTAACCTAAAATCAATAAACCTTACCACAGACACAGGAATCAATTACATTTTAGATGTAGAAATTCTTCGTGGTGGTTTCATTGGTGTTCAAAGTAATTCTTATTGGATGCATAAAAATGACTTTGCAAAATTTTTTACGAGTAATTGGCCAGATTTTCTCATCAAAGAGCTCGTATGGCTTTTTATTATAGCTTTTAGCATAACTTTGTTTAATATGATGCCCCTACCCATTTTTGACGGGGATAGATTCCTAAAAGAATTAATTGATTGGATTTTTGGCGAAGACTATAAATCTAAAAAGAAAAAGACAGATCGATTAGTCTATAAAGGAACCGATACGGAGTGCAAATTAACTGAATACAGGGTTGAAAATGTCGAATACGTTAAAATTCTATTGAAAGAGGATAATATGAGCAATCAAAATAGCGAAGTCCTCTTAGGAAAAGAGAATTATGAATTAGTAGACTCAATAGGAGACGGATATAAAGACACTGTATCAGTCAAACTTTCTGATCCTACGAAATTAAAAAAAAATTCTGTCTTTGAAGTTTCTTTCGAATACTTATACGATGAAAAACGAAAAATTAAAAGAATTGTTTTAAATACAATAAGGCTTCTAGCGCTAGGTCTCATTCTTGGGAACTTCGTGCTATCATTTTCGATATTTGGATTTGATCTTTTTGGGTTTTAATTAAACCACTGATGTGATGTTCATTAACAATTTTGATAGCTCCTATAATGTTTTTCTGAAAACTGGTACTTGCGACTATTGTAGTAAAAAGGGTCTCGTAGTTCACAGAAAATATTCTGGCGAATTAATTTGTACTAGTTGTTTTACGAAAAGAATTGAGAAAAATATTTACCAGACAATATCTAAATATAAAATGCTAAAACCAAAAGATAAAATCGTAGTTGGTGTTTCTGGTGGAAAAGATTCTCTTGCTTTACTATATAACCTTAAACAAATTCAAGCAAATAGTTATCATTCTAATCCCATAATAGCAGTAACCATTGATGAAGGAATTAGAGAATATAGAAGTAATAGTACAAAGAACGCAATTGAATTCTGTAAACAACATGAAATCGAACATAAGATCGTTTCGTTTAAAGAGGAAACCGGTAAAACATTAGATGAGATTGTAGAATTGAAAAAGAACGCACTCAAAAATACATATGCATGCAATTTTTGTGCTACTCTTAGAAGAAGAATTTTAAACGAAACCGCAAAAAACTTAGGCGCTGATGTCCTCGCAATGGGTCATAATTTAACTGATATAGCAGAAACTTATTTGATGAATATTCTTTTTAAAAGATTTAAGCTTATTGCTAATCAATATCTTTTTAAAGAAGAAAGTAAAGAAATAAAGAAGTACTTTGTTAGGCGAATCACTCCACTAATGAAAATTCCTGAAGAAGAAATATTCCTCTACGCAAATCTGAAAAAAATCAATTATTACCCTTCCCATTGCCCCTACAGAGAGGAAGATCCAATTTTAAGGAAACGTGTTCTAGAATTCATTCAAGAATGCAAAAAATTCAGCCCCGAAATAGAATTCAATTTGTTGAACGGATTTTTGGAGAGTTCTGAAATTTTTTCTAAACATTACGTACATGAATCCTATAATTCCTGTAAAAAATGTGGGTATCCATGCGGTAAAACAAATATCTGTTTATACTGTAAATATCTCAGTGAGTTTCGTAACTAATTTCATTTGACGAGTTGCTCCCCGAATATTTTCAAATTATCATATTCTCTGATTTCTCCCCTAAAAAGTGGGATCTCGATCAGAATTTTTCCGAGCTCATCTCTAAAGATGTTCTGAATTTTAAGCAAATTACTAGCTTGCATCTTTCTTCTCGATCGGCAAAAATCACATAAATCTTCCTCATCTTGATATAATTGATTCACAACAATATTTGAAACAGGAATATTATATTTTAATAGCTCACTTAAAAGACGCCCCGTCTCTGAAATAGCCATTTCTTCAGGTATCATTACTACAACAAACGAATTTTTCATGGGGTTAGTAAGATCATCTCGTGCTCTAATGATTGAATCTTTTAATCTCTCTAAAACTTCCAATGAGTTATCTTTTTTTTTTTCTCCGCTTGTAAATAGACTCTTCATCATTCCCATAAGATTTCCTAATTTTAATCTCATCTTCAACAGTTTGCCTATCCAGCCTGATAATGTTTCTGGAAGGCTTAAAAATCTCAAAGTATGACCCGTTGGTGCCGTGTCAAATATTACTAAATCATAATCGTGATCAGTTTCTATGAATTCTAAAACCTTCAATAATGCAAAAGCTTCGTCAATCCCCGGAGGACTCATTGAGGTAATATCTTGTAAATCTTCCATCATTGGCAATCCGCCCATTATATCTGGCATTTCCATTCCTTCTACCGGGCTCATGCCAGTTAAACCTTTATATTCTGACATATCCGCTTTAGGGTCTATTTCTAAAGCAGTTAAGCGTTCTACACCAGGTATTTTTGTTGGTTCACCGGGAGGAAGTGTTATCCCGAAACTATCTCCTAAAGAATGAGCGGGGTCAGTACTAATAATTAAAATGTTTCTTCCGTGTTCTGCTGCCCATATTGCAGCACTTGAAGCGCAAGTCGTTTTCCCGACACCTCCTTTCCCACCAAACATTATTATCTTTAAACTTAATAACATTTCAGGTAAGTTCATAGTACTCCACAATAATTTTTCTAATTCATTTCTGTAATGCTCTTAAAATATAAACTATAAAATTTACTTAATAAGTTAATTTAAATCGAAGGGTCGCGACTATTCCACCGAAAGTGCTATATAACATTTCTCCTTCTTCAGTATCTGGAGAAATTATAATTACATCAGTTCCCATCGTTTCTGCGATGGAACCAAGCTCTTCAATTATTAAAATAGAACTGTTAACATTAAAGGTGTTAGAACCACAATCAGGACAACTTTCATCCAGAATAGACAATTTTAATTTATTCAGTTCCCGTTCCCTTGCTG
>JAGXNS010000007.1 GCA_019894855.1 Promethearchaeota archaeon | reverse complement strand
CTTCATTGCCTCAGTAATGACATCAGAATAATCTGCTTGAGTCAATCTGAATCTTTTAACTGGAATACCTCTATGACGGATTTCTTTCGTTAAGGCTTTAGCAATTTTTGCTGTACTCTCCCACATTGTATCGTAAATGATTAAAACGCTTTTTCCTTCGATTTCTCCGCTTGACCACTTCCTATACTTCTCTAATATCTCGGGGATATTTTTTCTCCAACAAACCCCATGAGCAGTACATACAACATCAATAGGCAATGCTCCAACTACGGGAAGCGTTTTTGCAATAAGTCCCGATAAATGAAGTAAAATATTAGCGTAATATTTTTCTGCCTCTTCCATAATCTCACACATGTCATTCTCATCGTCCCAATGCATAGTGGTTGCAATATGTTGCCCAAAAGCATCACTAGAAAACAAGATATTCTTCCCATTATCGTCACTCATAAATGCGACCATGCTATCTGGCCAATGTATCATGGGTATCGGAACGAATGTGAATTTTTTACCATTTCCAATATCCAAAGTATCTCCATTCTTAACGGCTCGAATTCTATCGAATACTTCAGCGTTAATTTCTTGGTGGAAATGGCTCTTTAGAACATCAACCCCCCTAACAGAAGCAATTATTTCTGCGTTAGGGATATGTTTCAAAATTAACGGGAAAGACCCGGAATGATCCATCTCAATGTGATCCATGATTAAATAATCAATTTCTGCTGGATCACATACGTGTTTTATTTTATCCAAATAATATTCGAAATATGGACGTTTAACTGTGTCTATTAATACCGTTTTATCTCCTGATTTAACTATATATGCGTTATAGGAAGAACCTCTATGAGTGGAGTATCCATGGAAATTTCTTACTTCAAAATCTACATAACCAACATACCATACGTCTTTCAATAATTCTAAATGAGTCATATTTTTTTAACTACCAATTTTTGGATTGATTGTTGTTATTTAAGTTATTTTTTTGTTTGTTTTTAATAAATTTAATTTATTTATCTTATAAATTTTGGAGAAGTTTTAAGTTAAATTTAAGCGAACTAATGATATACGCTCAATATAAAAGAAAAAAATAAGAATAAAATTAATTAAGTTTAATCTGAGATTATTGTAAAGAAACTCTTGTCTACGCCGCAAACTGGACATACCCAATCATCAGGGAGATCCTCAAACTTAGTTCCTTCTTTTTCTTCGTCGTAAACATATCCGCACGCGCCACATTCCCATTTAGCCATAATAATCTACCTTTCTTTTATTTTAATTTATTTGTATTTATGGATTTGGTAATTGAATATATATTAAAAATATTAATTTAATATTTTATAAATTAATCTAATTAAGCTATAGCCTTTAAACTTGAAATTTAAAGATGGTAAAGGTTAAAGCATCTTAACATGTGATAAAAAAGTTAATTATTATTGAATTTATATATATGAAGTTTAGGTAGGGCGATGTATTACTTTTCCCGGAGCTTTTCGATTTTTTTTTCCTCTTTCGACGACGATAACGCCATTAACAACAACATGTGGAATACCTTCAGGAAGTTGATAAGGTTGTTCATAGGTAGCTTTATCAATGACCTTATCGGGATCAAAAATAACTAAATCAGCCCAATTTCCTTCTCTAATAAGTCCTCTGTCTTGGAGTCTAAGTCGTTGGGCTGGAAACGATGTCATTTTGCGAATCGCTTGCTCTAAAGGCAAAACTTTTTCTTCTCTGACATATTTACCCAGAATACGAGGATATGTTCCAAAAAACCTTGGATGAAATGCTCCAGCACTAAAAGAAGCGGGAACACCAGAACCATCCGTTCCAACCATTTGATAGGGGTTCGTCAAAATTCTCCGAATATCATCTTCTCCCATACTTTGTATTGTAATCATGACACTTAGTTCGTTGTCAATTAAGAGGTTAAAAAAAGTATCAAAGTCATCTGAAAATCCTTTAATTTTTGTGATTTCTGTGATATTCTTTGAAATTATATCTTTCCAATTATCGTGAGTGACAGTTGAGATATACATATTTTGAAAACCCTCATCACGAATCCAATTTTCAAATCCTTCAATACCTTCTGTAACTTCTACTTTAATTCTTTTTTGAATTTCTGGATTCTTTATACGATCTAAAATATCTTCATTTTTTCCTTCGCGTACCCATGGAGGTAGAGCCGTCATGAGTCCTGCCATGCCCCGATTATAAGGATACTGATCACACGTTATACTTATACCTCGTTCGTTAGCTTCTTCAATTAAACTTAAAGTTTCCTTACTAGTACCCCAATACGGTTTACCAGATATTTTATGATGAGCTATTTGCCCTCCAGCACAACCAGAAATCTCAACGATTTCAATGACTTCCCCTACAGCTTTTAGAACGGTTGCTCCCTCACCACGTATGTGAGAAAAATATAGTCCATTATACTCAGCAACTACTTTGGCCAATTCAATTATTTCTTCTGTTTTTGCAAACACTTGAGGAGCATAGATCAAGCCCGTACTTATGCCAAAAGCTCCAGCTTCCATTGCTTCACGCAAATTATCCTTCATTTTACGAAGTTCTACTGGATTAGCAGGACGATTTTCACCGCCCTGACCACTAGCCCACTGTAAATTGCCATAACCTACAAAAAAAACCAAATTCGCAGAATTTCGTTTCTTTTCGTTGTATTCCAGATATTCTGCAAATGTATGATAAGGAAACTCAAATTGAGTAAGAATTGGGTCTATTTTACTGATTAGCTTAAGAAAATCTTCTTCTTTTCCTTCGGGAATGGGAGCCATACCTTCTCCACACATTCCGACCACTGCTGTTGTTATTCCTTGGTATAGAGTAGATTCTTGACCTCTGCTACCCGGTAAAATCCAATCGGTATGCGAGTGGATATCTATGAACCCAGGACATATAATTAATCCTCTGGCATCTATAACTTTCTTACTGTCATCTTTTATCTTTGGATTTATTTCAACTATTTTTCCATCTTTGACTCCAATTTCACCGGAATGCCAGGGATTTCCCGCGCCATCAATTATTCTTCCATTCTTGATAATAATATCAAAATCCATGTTAACCAAAGATTTCTATTTAATGCTGATATAAAAAAATTGAGTTTAAGAAATAAGAGTAGAAATTACCATAAACATGGAAATAACCATTACAAATACTCCAGGAAGAACGATTATCAGTTGTATTCTTCTTCCCATTTTAATATTTCGAGTGGCTTTTTCTTTATTTTTCTCTTTTTTTTTCCACATTCCATACATTATTTCATGATTAATGAAATATAAAATCAATGACACTATTCCTTGCACCATTAATATGATAGGCCACATTATAAGCGGGATTCCAACTAAAAAAATTAAATCAGAAGGTATGCTAGATATATGTGGTAAAAAATCAAGTAGCAAAAAAAATAGAATAACAAGAACGGGCCCAAGAATGATAATAAATATGCTATAGTTTAGATACTTTTTAACTTCTTTTATCGATACACTTTCAGTTGATATTGAATTCACCAATTATTAGTAATCCTCTATTATAATTATTTGTACGTATTAGTATATATATTTTTTTAATGGACATTTGCATAATATTAGTGAAATTTATAATTCAATATTTTTAATTGATTTGAATTTAAAATTTAAAAAGAAGTAGGTTTTCTCAATTCCTAGCAATTATACTTAATCTTATTTTGGAGATTGTTTTTTCACAAAAAATTTCTTAGAAGTACGGCACCTTGGACATTTATAGTCTTCGCTAACTTTTTCAAACGGAATCTCTTGTTCTTCGTCGATATATACATAATTACATCTTTTACATCGGTGTATTGTCATAATTTTCTCACAATTTTTTAATTCTTAGTTCTTATTAAATCCTTCTTTTGAGTGCTTACAACTTGGACATTTCCATTCGTCCGGTAAATCTTTGAAAAGAACTTCCATCTTTGTTTCGTCGTATTCCGCACCACAATTGGAACATTTGTATATATACAGTTCAAGGATTTCCATTAGTTCTTTCTTGGTAACATCTTGTTCCATTTTCTTGTATACAAACGACATTGCGTTATTGTCTCCAAAAAGTATGGCTCCTTTCAATTTGTTATCTTTTAAAACTAGCTTTTGGTAACAACAATCTTTCTTGTCTGCTTTTTTAAGAATATCCCAACCGCCTCCTACTTCTTGCGAAGGGTCAAAAATTCCGATTGATGTTAACTCTAAACCAACGATTTTTAATGTATTTTTAGGTGTCGTTCCTTTGTATTCAATCTTTCTTAAACCCAAGGCAGATGCAGCAACTATTTTAGACTGTTCCATACAAGCAGGAATTATACCCCATGTTTGATTCTTGTATTCAATGCAATCACCTACGGCGAAGATATCTTTTTCGCTAGTTTCTAAAAATTCATCAACAACGATACCACGATTTGTTTCTATTCCGGAATTCTGAGCAAGATCTATTGTGGCTCTAATACCTGCTTGGATTAAAATAATATCAGCTTCAAAGATTTGCCCATCTTTTAATTTAATTCCAGTAACATATCCATTACCGAGGATTTCTTCAGTTGCTGCTTTCAAAATTACTTTTATACCTTTAGTTTCAATCTCTTCTTTAAGCATGGCGCTACATTCGTCATCCAGTTGCCTGGGGAGTAATTTTGGAAAAAATTCGACTACAGTGGTGTCTAAATTGCTGTCTTTTATTTGGTTAGCTAATTCTAAGCCAAGTAATCCCCCTCCAATAATAAGAGCCTTTTTAGCTTTGGATTTTTCAATATAGTTTTTAATATCTACGGTATCTTCTATAGTTCTTAAAGTAAATACTCCTTTTCCAACCATTTCCCGTGCGTTTTTAATGGGAGGTATATTGGGAACACTACCCAAAGCTAATATTAACTTATCATAAGTAACAGGCTTGTTTTCACCCTCAATAAATAATTTTTTCTGATGTGGCTCAATTTTTATAACTCTTTTGTTAAGGTTTAACTTAATTTTTTTATCCTTATACCAATCATCTTTAAAAACGATTAAATCGTTAGTTTGAACTTTACCGGAGATAACTTCAGGCAATTTAACCCGGGTATAATAGGGATATCGTTCTTGAGTAAAAATTTCAATTTCAACATCTTCGTTTAAATATCTTAAGTTTTGCCCAGAAAAGGTGCCTGCGACATTATTCCCTACGATTACAACCTTCATAGTATTACTATTTTTAACATATTATTTTAAGATTTTTATTATGATTCTTAAATTAGAGAGGAGAACCGGTTATAAGAACTGGCAATTGAAAAAAAATAGAAAAAAAAAAGTTGGATTTAAATTTTCATTCTCTAGTCTTTTTTGGTAATACCCCTAAGATAAATAGTGTAAATAAGCTACTAAATGCCCATGTCCAATAAAACCATGTTCCAAAAAGAAATCCAATAAATCCCAAAAATCCTAATAACCATAATCGGTTTGTTCTTTTTACAGGAACTGCAGGGTTGTATGGCATAATTCCTAAAAGGATTAAGAAAAACAAGAAATATAACCAAAATAGAGGGGCATAAAGAGTTCCTAATCCCCCTAACCACCCTAGATTACCTAACCAAGCAAGTGGATGTAATACACCTAGTTTTCCTATTGGTTTAATTTCTGTTTTTGGGCTCTTCTTTTGCTTAATTACGGAGAGTATAATCACAATAATAGGACCCGCAATTGATAAAGTCAAAGCAATACCGAAAAGCAGAATACCACCGTACACGCCAAATGCTACCCAAATTAATACAATCGCAATAATTAACGCACCTGCAATTAGCTCTTTTATTTTATATGTTATTGCTAGAACAGGACCACCAACTGTAACAAATAGGGCGAGCCAGAATATAAACGCGAGATTCGTAAGACCAAAGAATACCCAAAGCATCACCATTATGATTAACCATAGAGCTAACATCAATCTAGCTAAACTACTTATTTTTGTGTCTTCACTCATTTTAATCACATAAAACATTAGATCAAGTTTTACTAATTCTTTTTGGTTCCATTATATATAATACTTTCTGAAGATAGTAAGAAATCTAAGAACATGTTCGAAATTAAAAATATATAATGATCTCCACTTGATCTAAATATGACTGAAATAGAACATCAAAATAAAGTTATAAGAAAAATAATTCAAATCGACGAAGAACTCTGTACAGGCTGCGGTAATTGTATCGTAGATTGTGCTGAAGCCGCTCTTGAAATTATCGATGGAAAGGCTAAAGTTGTCAATGATCTTTTCTGTGATGGGTTAGGTGCGTGTATCCAAGGATGTCCTACAGGTGCGCTTGAAATAATTGAAAGAGAAGCAGCAGAATTTAACGAGGAAGCTGTTGAAAAACGACTAGAATCTTTAAAAAGCAAGGAAGAAGTAGAATTAGAACAAGTTAAACAAATCGTTGCTGAACATTCTCACCAATGTGGTTGTCAGACGATGGAATTTGATGAACCTACGATTCAAAAAGAAGTAAAGCAAGCGGATTCACATCAATGTGGTTGCCCATCCTCTCAAACGATGGTTTTTGATGAGCCTGAGGTTAAAACTGAGGTGACTGGAAAAATTTCTTCAACACTACGACAATGGCCAGTTCAAATGCATTTAATTAACCCTAACGCCCCTTATTATCAGGGTGCTGATGTATTAATTTCTGCTGACTGTGTTGCTTATTCTTACGGAGATTTTCACAGAGATTTCTTAAGTTCCAAATCTATTGCTATAGCGTGTCCAAAACTTGACCAAGGTAAAGAAGTTTACATCGAGAAAATCAAAAATTTAATAGATGGAGCTAAGATAAACACACTTACTGTTGCGATCATGGATGTACCATGTTGTTCTGGATTAATAGGTTTAGCGCAAGAAGGAGCTAAGCGAGCAACCAGAAAAGTTCCTATAAAGTACGTTGTTATTGGCGTAAAAGGAGAGATTTTAAAGGAAGAATGGCTATAAATTTTTTTTTACTTATTTTTATTTTATGAGCGTATTTTAACCCAGTTTGGGGCGTAATAATATTTTTTTCGAAGTTTTTCACACTTCTTATCGTCTAATTGAAAAGTTTTAACTTTAATTTGAAGTTTATAATAATATCATGAAAATTGTTATAATTCTTGCTATGCATGGAATGCCACCTAGCGATTTTCCTCAAAAAGAAACTCTCGATTATTTTATGCTCCATTCTAGGTTAGAAAATATGCCAGGACCACCACCTTCAAATATGCAACAACAGTTCGAAGAGTTGGACAGTAAAATGCGTAATTGGCCGCGAACTCAAGAAAATGATTTATACAGTTATACTTCAAATGAAATGGCTGCTGTGCTTTCAAATCAGACAGGTCATAGCGTTGTTGTTGGATTTAATGAATTTTGTTCCCCATCTTTAGACGATGCATTCGAAGAAGCTATTAAGCAGGATCCTGAAAAAATTATTGTTATTACTCCTATGATGACGCAGGGAGGCGAGCATTCTGAAAAAGACATCCCTGAAGCTATAGAACGAGCAAAAAAGAAAAATCCTAACATTAAGTTTTCTTTCGTTTGGCCTTTTAATATTTCTAAAATAGCAGCGTTCTTAGCAGAACAAATTAAGGAGTATTATTGAGAGTTAGGCGTATTTACATCTCAAACATGACTTTTTTTTTTATTATTTTTCTTAGAGTAACAGATAAAGCAGATTTTGATTTTCCTAATGTGTTTGCTAATTCCTCTAAAGAAATTTTTCTTGGAATCTCAAAAAAACCTGAAGATATAGCTTTATTCAATATTGTAGATTCATTTAATGTTAGCTTATTTTTATCGTCGTCAATATCATAGGGGGAATTTCCAATTCTAAGAAGTGAATATTCGATACCTTTCTGATCAAATAGCGTCAAAAGCTTGTCTATACTCTCCCTCTTTGAAACTAACCGCCAAAACGCATATCCTTCTCTAACTCGCACGGGGAAGTTCACTAACACGCCACAATTAATTATTGCGTACAATAGAAAGGGATCCTTAGTTTTGACATTGAATTTAACCCGTTTTTCATCCTTTTCTAGAATACTGATATCAATAACAGATTTATGGTTTTTAACCTCCTCCATTATTAAATCGATATTCTGGTGAAAAATTTCAATTATAGAATTACCTATCGAGTTTTCAAAATCGTAGGGAAGAAAATGTTCAATTTCCATTCGGATATCTCGAAATTTTTTGAAAATCTCAGAAATCCACAACTGATCTGGGAATTTAATTTTAATTCTGGCTAAACTCGATTTGGTCGATTCCATCGTTATTTGTAGTAATGAAGAATTTAAAACATTTTTTAGATTAAAAATGAATAGTAATAATTAAAGATAGAATTATGTAATATTATTATTATGGTGGAAAACAAGAATTTACTGTTAGGCATTTGTGGAAGCCCCAGAAAACAAGGAACTGACTTTGCTGTGCAATACGCGTTAAATTACGCAACCGAAAAATTCAGTTTTGAAATTGAATATTGGACGGTAAGAGGCAAAGAAATAAAGTTTTGTACTCACTGCGACTATTGTATCAGAGAGAAAAAAGGATGCGTTAACAACGATGATATTTCAGAACTTTACAATAAATTAGAAGAATCGAAATTTTTACTTTTAGGAACTCCGGTTTTTCAAGGAACTATGTCAGGGCAGCTTAAAACAATTCTTGATCGCTGTCGTGGATTAGTGGCTAAAAATCCTAATGTATTTAAAGATAAATATGGATTAGCTCTTGCGGTAGGAGGAGATAGAAATGGTGGGCAAGAAATTGCGATAAGAAGTATACTAGATTTCTACCAGCAAAACCACATTATTTCCGTCTCAGGTGGAGCTTTTGGGGCTAATTTAGGTGCTTCCTTATGGAGTAGAGATAAAGGAAAGGAAGGTGTTCAAAACGATGAAGAAGGGTTAAGAACGATTAGAAAAGTTATAAAAAGACTAGCAGAACTAAAAGATCTTTAAACGAATAGAATTTTGCTGTCTATACATGCTAAAAGTTGGAAAACTATTTCCTAGAATAAAAAAATAAGCAGAAAAAAACTATTAGTTTACTTAACATTAAATAATTTCTTAGCTGCTTTTTCTCTAAGTCCTGAGATACCCCAGAGCTCTTTAAACCAATATTTTCCGTTCATAATTACAACTGGCGTGTTTACAACACATCCATCTGCGTCACAGAAATTTTTTAAAAAGTTTTTGTCGTGCAATAACTTATGAACCAAATCTTCATCTTCAATGTCTTTCTCAATATAGTTAACTTTTCGCTCGTCAAGCCACTCCATAAGTTCATGACACCGGTGGCAATCAGTTTTTGTAATAATGATAGGAACTTGCATTTTGCTCATAATATTTATAACATATCTAGCTCCTATAAAAAAGGTTTAGCTTCTAATTCATAAAACGACGAAGTCAATATATATTAATAAATCGTAATTTTCTGAAGTTTTTTTATAAATAATACAGTATTTTTTAAATTTAAGTAGCTTAAAAAAAACCAATTTAATATATTCGATGTGATAAAATGTTAAGACTGAAAAAATCAAATATTGTAAAAAGAGTGAAGAGCGCGCATTTTATTGGAAGGCAGTTGTCCCGGCTTAAGTTGGGCCAATCCTATTATGGAATTGCGGTATCTACCGTTAGTGCTATATCATTAATATCTTTAGCTTTTCAGATAAATTTTTGGATGTTAATACTTATATTTCCGGTATTATTGCTTGGAGCATTTGTAATTGGTTATTTCATGGATATTTATAATATAAACACTATGGATAAACTAAAAGCAAATGAAATTGGGAACAGGTATCTTACTACCAGTGATTTAAAGAGCCAAGAATTTCAACTTTTACAAACTGAAATTGTACTTGAAGCACTAAAAGCAATTCAAGAAGAACGGCAGTTGGATCCCAAGAATTTGTTAAAGAAATACGATCTTTACTTCAGAAAGTGGAAATCTCCTTACAATTAGAAATGTAATTATATCTGTTATAGCATTTAGCTTCAGGGAAATAAATTTATATAATACGCATTAAAAGCCAGCGAATAGCTTCAATTATTTTTTCATCCTCGCTGAGAATATTAATGGAATAAGATTGAACCAATAACCCACACTCAGCTAATTCATTCAGTTCGAAATTCTCAAGTATCAAATCTGGCGGTAATTCTTCTTTGTCGTGATATTTATTGCCAATAATAAGTATTGGCATAGAATCCCCCTTATCTTGGCATCTGTTTAATACTAACTGGAACATTTCAATGGTTTCTTTAATAGAATCCTTATTAGAGGCATCATAGATTAAGATAAAGCCTTGAGCATTATCTATACAATCTTCGTACAATGTAGTTCTTTCATCATCCGTATCTTCATCAACACATTCATAAGTTAAAACTTCGATGTTATCAATTATAAAATCATAGATCTTACTTGACAGATCTCGTTTCATTTCATTGTTCTTATATCGAAGAAATTGTATAACCTCTAAATTTTTAACGAACGTAGTTTTTCCTGCGTTTCGTGGTCCAAAAACGTAAATTTTCTTTAAGTTTCTTTTATCTAATGAATGAGTAGTTAAATCTATCTTCGGACTCATCTTTTCTAAATATTTATTAAAAAGATTCAAAAAAATTGTTTTAAACCCTTTCGACGCGAGATTAAGAATCTTCTTTTGGTTTGTAAGATTTTTTTTGCCATGTAGTAACTCTGTGAGTGCTTGAAGTTTTTTAAGTTCAGAAGCATAAGATTCTAGATCAACGGCTTTAGATAATAAATAATTATATACATCAGTAATTTCGTCACGAAAGTAAGCGGCTCTAATCATATAAGTTATCATTAGGAGCTCTTTTCCTCCTCGCGCAAATTCGGAGTCAATATAGAAAATGTGGTTAATAGTTTGATACTTTCTAAAAGTAAATATAAAATTTCCTTCTTCCTCAGTAAATTCCAGAATTCTACCTAAATCGGGATGTTCTTGAGGGTTTAATGGGGAACTACTATAGAGGAGATTGGGACCCAAGATCGAATCAAAATAACTGAGAGAGAGGATGACCTCTTTTGGCATAGTAATATTGAAATATTAAACGAAATTAGTTTTAATCTAGATTATATTTAAGACGTGATTAGTTTTATATCAAATGTTTTTTCCTTAAAATTACATAGATATTCACCAATAATACGCTTAGATTTAATAATTTATAAAAATCGTATTTTTTAATGCTTGTCTATTTTACTAACATAATGGATTCTAATTCTAATAATTCTCGAGATAACGAGTACAATCTCGCTATTAAAAATTTATTTCATGGTAAGGTAATGGAGCGTGCCTCTGCTGCAAGGCAGATAGGACATTTCAAAGACGGGAGAGCTACAAATATGTTGGTAAGAGCTTTAAATTCAGAAGAAGACCCTGTAGTTATAAACAGAATTGTTGAAGCTATGGGAGAAGTTAATGATGCTAAGGCTACTATAGTTATCGTAGAGTTGTTGAAAAGAGAACTAGAAAAGCAGGAAAGCGAACAAGATAAAAGCCTTTTATTTTTGATTGTTGAGAGTTTGATGAAGATTGGGGATAAAAGGGCTTTAAAACATTTGGGATTACTATCGAGATCGTGTGAAAGCGATTTAAAGAAGTTCACAGAAGAGGCTATTGAATGTATAGACCCTCATTGGAAGGAAAATCTCACAGAAAATAGTAAAATCTAATAATAATTATCTTAACTAATAACTAACAAATTAAAAAGTGAATGATATGTTTCCAGAATTTATTGAAAAATTAACTCAAAGCGTTGTTGGTGAAAATGACTCGCAAGAGTGGACAATTTTTACATTATCGACTTGTCAATGGTGCCATAAATGTAAGCGATGGTTAAATGAAAGGAATGTCAAATATCGTTATGTAGATGTTGATAAAATTGATCCTAGTGAAAAATCGAAAGTACTTACATTTTTGAGAGAAACTTACAAACCAGAAAGAATATCATATCCATTTGTTGTGTGCGATGATGAATTTGTTGTTGGCTACAATCCAAATAAATATGAAGAATTAATCAATCATGGAGGAAATTAAAATGGACATGGAAACAACCGAAGGTATGAAAGAATATATTGGAATGGTTCTCCAGAAAAACAACTGGATTCTAATCAAAGACCAAAGTATGTTTAATGACTTGATTAATGGGTTGGTTGATAATAAAAAATCAATGGGTTATCAATCTTGTCCATGTCGTCTCGCTTCAGGAAATAGAGATTTAGATAGAGATTTAATATGTCCTTGTGATTATGCATCTGATGATGTGAAGGAATTTGGAGCTTGTTATTGCAATTTATACTTACGTCCAGATTTTTATGATACATTTAAAACGGAGTATATAAATGTTCCAGAAAGAAGACCTATAGAAAAGGATAATGCCGTTTCAGAACATTTTAATAAATAGGCTACAATCTTTTTATTCTCTTCTTTAAATTTACATCAAAAAACAAAAATCAGCAGTTATTATATATCAATTTTTTATAAATATAATCCTTAAATATTTCGAGTTCTCTTAATAATATATGCCAAATAAAGAAATAATAGACGAAGAGTTGGAAGCTGAATTAGATAAAGCTTTTAAGACTAACGATGGAAAAAAAGACAATTGTGGTAGTCCCATTCCTGCGAATAAAGAAGTAGGAGTTCAAAGAACGGGCGCAAAGCTAAAAAAAGAATAGAGTAATTAATATTTATCTTAAGAACTTTTTTTTTATATATTTTTTTTTATAATTTTAATATGGATTGGGGCTCTTATAAGAGCATGAGAGCATATAGTCATAAAATAGAAATTTAATAATTTATAATAAAAATTACAAAAATTTAGAATAAAAAAATGCTTGGAAAAAACTTTAAATTACACAATTTTGCACTAAAACGGATAGGTATTGGTACTAATACTACCAAAAGTTATTCCATCTAGTTGAAATTTGGGAAAGCAATCTTGTGTTTTTTTTTTATTTTGTTCTGAGTAATTGTTCTATCCCGCAATCATACCAGTTCGTAAATAAAAAAATACGAGGTAACATCCTTAAATCCTTCTGTATGTAATTCTTCCTGGATTCACTGAGATTCTTTAGATAGTCTTGCCCATGTATTAATTAAAAACAAAAAAACCACTTGAAATGTTTGTAATTATAATAAACAGAAAAAAGAAGCCAGATAACCATGTTTCGATACTCAAGGGGGACCCTCCAATTTATTCTTCTTTTTTTTCGCTATTTTTGATTTTATAATTTTCACCTTTTTTATAATTATGATTTATTAAATTTAATATCGAATAAAAAAAAAATAATTATAGTCTAAAGTTATGACTACTTGTTTCCTTTTTTTGTTTTGTTTCATTCAGCTTTTAATCCTGTTATTAGAACCAACTCATCCCACAACCGTTTTCCTAATACTTCGTCATTCATTGCCTTATCAGGTTTTTCGATGCGTTTATCCAGTTTAAACAAGGTTCCATTGATTGCACTACGATCTTGATACGACAGCATCAGATCCGCAATAGGCTCACCCGCTACAGCAGGTGGCTTTGCAATAAGTGCTGTCGCTATCCGCCAGACGAATCCCGAGAATCCGGATGGCCACCTTTTGGCTAATTCCGGGTCTGATTTATCGATGATGAACCAAGGATTGAATGCTACAGAGGAGATCTTTCCAGCATATCGTCGAGCCAACTCTGCAGCGATCACCAAGTTGCATGTCTTGGTCCTGTTATATGCAGTATCTGTATCGTGATTTCTGATGCTTTCAAGATCTTCCCAGTCGATTTCTTTATAGGCTTTTTTAATCACATGAAGGACCAATCCGTCTGATTGCTGCATCCTCTTTAACAACAGCTGGGTGAACAAAAACGGCCCTATCACGTTTGTGGCAAACATCACCTCATGACCGCTGGTCAGGATGTTCGGACCTTTTTGGATAAGAACGCCAACAGATAATATCAGACCATTTATTATTGGGAATCGGTCCATAGCTTCAGCTGCCGCGTGTTTCACTGACTCCAAATCAGAGAAATCGATAACTAGCATGCCAATGTCCATATCCTGATAAACGATCTGTGCTTCAGATAAAGCATTGCGGATATGGTTCACGCGGGCTTTTAATTTGTCTTGTTTACGTCCGAGCAAAACAACTTTAGCACCACGTTTTGCTAAAGCGATCGCGGCACCTCCCCCAATGTTTCCAGTCGCTCCAGCAATCAGTATTGTCTGTTTATTCTTCAATTTTATAATCTCCTCCATAGTGATATGGAATTATATTTTCATTTGTTATTTGTGTCAAATTTATCACTCCTTTTTTTTTTCATTTCTCGCATGAACTTTCTGCGGTCTTCAACTTTAATTTCAAAAATAAATCAATCTAATAAGGTTAGCTTAGTTCACTTTAATATTTAATTTATTAATCTTCTTCATAAAGGTATTAAAAAAGAGAATAGAAATATTCATTTCTGCTTGTCCTAAACTCGTTGCAAAGGTTGATGAGCAATGGGGTACGAAGAGTTTAGAGATTGGATTAAGTGCGTGATGAACGCTACCGAACAAGACCTAAGAAATTTAGAATATACCTCAGAAGAATACGAGATAAAATATAGAATAAGGAGAAGATAGAAAATGAGCATAACAACAAAATTAGACGACGCCGAATTTTTTGCTATAAATTTATCAGATCTCACAAAAATGGATCCTGTAGAATTATTATTAGTTAAAGATAAGATATCCTCGCGGGAACTAATCCAAATAAATAACCAAATTGACGGTACTGCAGTTTTGCTCAGATCGACGATAAAAGGATGCGACTACCGAAATTCGCACTTAGAGAAACAAAAAACCCAACTAAAAGCCACGTGCGAACTAATTTGGAAGTATTCGAGAGTTCGCTCTTATTATCGCAAAAAGAACGGGAAGAAGTTTTACCCTCTAAAGTTTAATTAACTTATTTTTTTTAATTTTAATTTTTTTTAATCTAAAAACAAAACCAAAAAGGAGAGAGAAAAAATGGAAGAACAGGTAAGAAAAAAAATAGTAAACCAAAACACCCTCACCAACAAAAAAATTAGGGTTAGCGTTAAGGGAGAAAAGGATAAAGGAAATCTAATAATTCAGCATGCCTGTCCTCTAAAATATATAGAATTCCCGGGTTTAGAAGAAGAATTAAAAAAGCTATTTGAAGAAAGTGGGTATAATGTTATACCAATCCCACATAACTGTTGTGGAGGAGGCGTTGGACATCAGTTAAGAACAGATATCTCTGAAATGATAGCAATTAAGAGAATGAAAGAATTTAAAGATAACGGAGACATTAATTCAGAAAGTGGGGATACCGTTAGTTATATTACTACATATTGCCCTGATGCGTATTGGATATTAAAATTCTTTGGAAAAAAGCAAAAATCTAAACACAAACTTGTTGATATGTGTGAACTATTAGAAGAATAGGATTCTTTATTTTTCTAAATCTAATATCTAAAAAACTTTATCCTAAAATCGGTTATTTATGAAGTTTTTTATAATTTAAACGGATAAAAATTTTAAGAGCTTAAAATTGTAATATTCACAATAGAAAGAAAATTAATTGGTGATCTGATGTTATTTTCCCCAAATGAACTTGATAATGTTAAGAGAGAAATGACGAAATTAAAACATGAAGTAGTGCTGAAATTGTTTACCGATTTTAAAACTCTGGAAGACGGTTCAAAAAAAAGAGCGTGCATGTCATGTGAGGGAGCCTATAATTTATTAAAATCACTTGAAGAACTCTCAAACGGAAAGTTGAGTATCGAAGAGATATCCATTGAAGAAAATCAAGATGAAGCAAAAAAATACAATGTTACCCGAATTCCGGCCATTTTATTCGTTAACGATGACGGTAAGGAAATAATCCGCTATTCGGCACATCCTACTGGATCTGAATTTGTACCCTTTCTAAATTCAATTCAATATTTTAGTGGCGTAAGACCGTATTATGCTGACCAAATTCTAACTCATCTAAAGAAGATCGATAAATCAGAGATGAAGATATTCATAACTCCAACTTGTCCATATTGTCCAGCGACCGTTCCAGTTTTAACATTATTCGCTATTGTCTCTAAAGGTAAAATAACAGCAGAAGTTATTGATGTTAGCTTAAATCCTGACATCGCAAGGAAGTATGAAGTTCAGGGTGTCCCACTCACTGTTGTGAACGAAAAAGATCGAATTGTTGGGATGTTTACTCCACAGGATTTATTAGATAAATTAACAAAAGGTCAAAGAGATTTTGGAGGAATGTATGCATAATCTATATTCTAAGAGGTGTTTTAAATATGTCTCAAGATGATAAATATAAGGAAATTATTAAAAGAGAAATGGCGAAGCTCACTAAACCCGTGAAACTAAAGGTTTTTACTTCTCAACGAACAGAAGCAGATGGGAGTAAAATAAGAGCTTGCATGGATTGTGGACAATTTATGTCACTCCTAAGGATTTATGAAGAAAATTCGAATGGAATGTTAACGATAGAAGAACTATCTATAGATAATAATCCCGAATTCGCAAAGCGTTATGATATTCAGCGGGTGCCAACAATTTTATTTGTCAATGACGACGGCAAAGAATTAATACGCTATTTAGCAGCTCCACAAGGCGGTGAAATCCAACCATTTATCCAATCACTCTTTACATTTGCGGGAGCGCCGAATTATTACGAAGCCACAATAAAACAAAATCTCGACCGTATTCAACCATCAATTATCAAAGTAATGATAACAGAAACATGTCCATATTGTCCTACTGTCGTAGCTACAGCCTCTCAGTTTGCACTTGCATCTGAAGGGAAGATTAGAACCGTAATCATTGATATAATGGCGAATCCGGATATTGGACAGTATTATGATGCTTCGGGAGTGCCTTATACCGTTATAAACGATAAAAAAACTTTAGTTGGTATGGTTGGGGCGAATGAAATACTCCGGGCGCTTATCGGAGGAAATATAAAAGTACAATACTAATTTAAAATACATTAGAGAAAGCAACACCAAACAATTATTTATTTAATCTTTCAAGACGATTTTTGATTTCTTTTATTTTTATATAGAATAAGAGAATAGTGAGCCTTGAAATAATATATAGAAGATGTGAAAAAAATGCCTATATCATATATTTATAACAGAATGATTCGTGAAGAGATTAAAAATCTAATTAAGCCAGTAACATTGAAAATCTTTACATCGTCAAAGAATCTGCAAGAATCCGTAAAAATGATGGATGTGATGGACATATATCAGAAATCCTCTAATGACATGCTTAAGATAGAAGAATATAAGCTTGAAACTAATTCTGATCTTGTTAAAAAGTATGAAATTCAACAAGCACCTACGATTTTAATGACAAATGCCAAAGATCAGGTAATAATTCGTTATTTAGCTATACCTACGGCTGCAAAAATTCAACCGTTTGTACAGTCATTAATGGTGCTTACTGGAACTCCTAATTACTATGAAAACATCATAAGAGAGAATCTGAATAAAATTAATCCTACAGTTATAAAGGTACTAATTTCTGATTATTGTGCGTATTGTTCTTCTGTCATTTCAATTTGCAGTCTGTTCGCGTTAGCCTCAGAGGGTAAAATGGAAACAGTTATTATTGACATAATGGCTTATCCTGAGATTAGTGAACAATATAATGTTACCACTGTTCCAACTTTAATCATTAATGAAGATAAAAAGCTAATAGGCGATATAACTGCTGATGAACTTTTAAATGAACTCATAAATAAGACGTTATGAATAAAAAAATATAATTATGAATAAAAAGATATATCATCAAAGGAGGATTTAAAATTGTTTAATATTGATATGGAAGGCATTGATTTAGAAAAGACTTACGATCTTATCGTTTTAGGCGGTGGACCAACTGCGATCGGTTGTGCTATCTATGCCGCTCGATTTGCATTGGATGTATTAGTCATAGGGAAAATATTCGGAGGGTTGATTGCCACAACTCACCTTGTAGAAAATTATCCTGGAATCACCTCTACAAGCGGTCAAGGGTTGATGGATATGTTTAAAGAACACATGAATTCCTTGAGCATTCCTTACATAACAGATGAGATAAGAAGCATAGAAAATACGAACGACCACTTTATTTTACACTCATTTTTTCAAAAATTTAAAGCAAAAAGTGTGGTTATCGCCACAGGATCGGAAAGGAAGAAGTTGGGAATCCCCGGTGAAGAGGAATTTGCTGGAAGGGGTGTATCTTATTGTGCCACATGCGATGGTCCATTTTACAAAGATAAAACCGTATGCGTAATTGGTGGAAGTGATTCTGCTGCAAAAGAAGCGTTATTTCTATCTCAGAATGTAAAGAAAGTTTATATCATTTATCGTGGAGAAGAAATACGCGCTGAACCGATAAATAAGAAAAGAGTAGAGGAAAATCACAAAATTGAAATCATTTATAAAACCAATATCGTAGAGATTAAAGGGGATAATACTGTTAAGTCAGTTATTTTCAATAATGGCACAGAATTTGAAGTAGATGGAGTCTTTATCGAAGTAGGATCTATACCTAACTCAGATCTCGCAAAACGCATAGGTGTAAAAACAAATGAAAAGGACGAAATTATTATCAATAGAAAGTCGGAAACAAATGTCCCAGGTATATTCGCTGCTGGTGATGTTGCAGACGCACCATTCAAACAAGCTATTACGGGAGTAGCAGAAGGGGTTGTAGCAGCATATTCAGCCTTCGATTATATTAAAGAAATGAATATCGAATATTAGTGAATTTATTTTTCATTAAATTGTTAGTTTTTGTTCTAAGTGAAAAAAGGCTAATAATTATAAGACAAAGAAATTTAATTTTTATTAAAAAAAGCAAATAATCGGTTAAAAAATATGGAAGAAGAAACTCCAATTCCTCAAATAGTAAGAATGGACCAAGTCTTTGCTGTTGGAGGGACATACAACGACCCTTCTGAATTTACACGTAAGGTAAACAAAAACTTAATGATTTTGCGACAAAGTGACAAGAATATTAAGGTAAAAGACATAAAATTTAGCGCTTTTTCCGATCCTCGATATTCCAACGCTGGTCCTATTTTGCTAGCTTTTATTATCGCTGAAGTTGATGTGGACATCACTCCAGAACCTGAAGATCATGGCAAGAAACGAAAAAAAAAAAAGAAAAAGAGCAAATGAACTTCTCTATCCATTAAAATTTATCCTTCCTTAAAAGTCTGCTAATGGGATAATTCCATTGTAATATATCGTTTTTCCATCAAAACTGAGTTGTACTACAAAGATTTTTATGTTTTTCTTTCTCGCTTCAGATAATTTATTGTAAAATTTTGGGTCAGTTTCAAAATTTGGTTTGAATTTAGTCGCTTTACGAAATACCAGAAATAAAAGCATTCCATTATTGTCGATAATTTCTTGTACGTGTCTCGTTCCGCGCTCAGTAGGAGCGTCGGGAAATAAAGCCAAATCCTCTTTCACGAGAGTAACTCCTTTTACTTCCAATGGAACGCCATCTAACACAAAATCTATCCTACTTTTACCAATTTTAACTTCTTTTCTTATTTCTGATGCTTGCGCAATTTCAGATATATATGGAAAAACTCTCAAAGCGATTTTAGAATGAATTGCTGTATCAATTATAATCCAATCGTCTCCATTTTTTACCGCTTTTACATAATAATCTAGTTTTCCGCGAGAATCAGTAAACAAAACTTCTCTTCCCTTAACTAACAACTCTGTTAAACGCCCAGGATCGTGAATATGAGCAGATTTTACTTGCTGATTGTATTTAATTTCACTTACAAATCTATTTGGCCGAGTTAAAAAAACTCCTTTTCTGAGATTTGGGATTTCAAAAAGAGGTACCTTGACGGCATGCATTCTAAAACGACTCAAAATGGGATTTATTTAATTATGGTTATTTTGTTTAATTTAAAAAAATTTCATTATATTGTATAAACTATAGAGATAAAAGGAGTTTCAGTTTAATCTTAAATAATGAGTGATGCACCCGATAAAAGCAAAATTGTGAGCTATAAGTTCCATCATATTGATACTAATAAATGTAAAAGATGTGAAGCTTTTTCGTGTGAAGATGCTTGCTTTAGAGGAATCTATAAGGTTGTAAATAAAGATTCTGAACCTATGTCCGTTGTTGTAGAAGAACGAGAAGATCACTGCATTAAATGTCATATCTGTACAACTGCGTGCAAATTAAGAGCTATAACTATTGATTGAGTGTAAGAAATTAATCTAATTTTTATAAAATGCGCCAATTCCTTTTATATTGGCATTTTAATTTAGTTAGGTTAATTTTTTTCATAATTTATAAATTATAAGTAAATTTTTAATTTGTAAAATCATTATCTAGAGAAAGAATTTAAATTAATAATAGGAAATGGATATGATTTCAGCCAAATTAAAACTCGATGATATCGATCGCAAAATTATTACATTAGTACAAGAAGATCCGAACCTAACCCATACTCAAATTGCGGAACAAATTAATAGGTCTCAGCCAACTGTTGGGATGAGAATAAAAAAGCTTGAGAAAGAGGGAATCCTTCAATTCCAGCCCGGTATTAATTTTAAGAAGGTGGATTTGTTTTTGGCGACCGTGGAACTGAATACGAAACGCCCAAACGAGATTCTTGAAATGGCGAAGTTCTGTCCATTCATGTTGAACGCATTTAGGTTAAGTGGGGCTCATAATATTTGTATTTTACTCTCCAGTTCTAAACTTGACAAATTAGATAACATAGTAAATTACCACTTTAGAAGTAATCCTGACGTTACTTTAGTCTCGATGAATATGATAACTGAAATAGCAAAAGATTTTATATTGCCCATTGACTTCAAAAGCGAAGAACATATACCCACTTTAGAAGCAGGTTGCGGGGATAAATGTAAATACCAAATGGCTAAACTCCAAGGATTAGTTAATAATATAGAGTAAGAACTTTCTTTTTTTATTCTTCAACTTCTTCTGATGAAAGATCAAATTTATACTTAGGTAAATTTACTGAATTGTTACATTCAGGACCGCAATTTCCCGAGTGGAAATCGAATTTTTCTATTTGAAAATCAATAGGAATAACAAAATCGTGCACCGAGTCGATTAGAATATTAGTCTTTACATTAATTACGTTCGGATCTTTTCTAAAACATAAATCGACTAATTTCTCAATAGTTTGAAGATCTGAAGCGGCAACGAAACATAAAAGATTGAATTCGCCCGAAATTTTGAACGCGTGGTTTACGAAAGGACATTTTGTTATTTTACTGACAATTGTCTCTACATCTTTAGTTGCCACGAAAACAATCGCTACTTTGATATCTACCTTCTTTATATTAAACCCAACTTGCTTTGTGAGCAAATGTTTTCGTTCTAATTTAATGATTCTTGCCCCTACCGCAGGTTGAGACTTCTCGATTTCTCTTGCTATCTTGCTATGAGTCACGTCTGCATCTTTTTCCATCATTTCAATTATCTTGTAATCGGCGTCGTCAATTCCTAATATTTCCTTGAAGGTTTTTTTAATCATCATTTCACTCCTTAGATTTAATCTTTTTCATTATTCTTTTTATGCGCAATACCATATTGTTCAAAACTATACGATAATATAAACTTATATTTGATAGTTTTAAAATTTTATAATGCTATAATTACAAATAATAAGAAATAACCCTTATTTATTTTTTAATTATAGAAATCGGGTTCTTTCTTCCCATTTTTAACGAATTGGATGTGATAAGGTTTTTTCTTATCACATTAGACTTGTGAAGATGTTTATAACAAATATTACGAGCGTAAATCCAACGAATCCAATGAGAAAATATGATGGTTTTCCTTTTTCTTTTTCAGGAATGATTTCCCGTACGATAGTATACAAAATTACTCCCGAAATAAATGAAAATAAAATATAAAACAATTCTGAGTATTCAAACGCTAATAAATCTAAAATTAATCCAAATACAACTCCAATAAAATTTGAAAAAGCAAGGACGTACTTTCTTGTTATATTCGCCTCGACATCGTAAATTTCATAAATTTCAAGATCAGTAAATATGATATGTTTTTCTGATCTGTTTGTTATAATTGCTCTAAACCAGGCAAATAAAAAGAATAATATCCCGCTGATAATATCAAAAGCTAATAACCCTACTACAATAATCCCGACGAGGAGGTGATATGAAAAATTAGTAAAAAACCGTAGATTGTGTAAATCTTCGTTGATGTGTGTTTGAATCTTAACCTTATAGCGATTTATTTCTTCATTGAACCCCTTACCTTGTTTATGTAAATCGTCTATTGTTTGGGCTATATCTCTCAGAGCTTCGTTGTCAAATTCTTCTTTTTCTAGTTCTCTAGTTAATATGTTCTCAATATTTTCTTCAACATCTGCTACAATTTTTTCTTTCTCGATTAATTTACGCATTCTCCTTTGCGATTTAGACTCTACCTTTTGTAAAATTAATTTTTCAGAAGTGTGGACAAATACAAAACCAATTAGCACAAATAAGTATTCAAAAATTGTGAGCTCAAATGGAAATATGGGTATATTTTCGGCAATTTCTGGTAGGAGTACTAAGAAGAAATAAGAGATAGAAATACCCGCAATTAAAGAAATATTGAGTTTAGGATGTTTTCGTTCGTAAAAATCTACGACGAAAAAAAGTGCGCCAAATACCAATGAGATGACAGCGATAATTGTAAAATTAATGGGCATTACATAATTTAATAGAAATTTAATTTAAAAGGTTTTTAGAATTTAGGGATATCTTTTAAAGATAAAATTGATTTTTTAAAACAGTTATTTTGTTTTTTTGTTTATTACGTTAATTAACTAACTAGATTAAAAATATTTGGTGCTGGTCAATTCAATTCTTTATTATAAATTCGAAAGAAGATAAAGCTTCTATAAATATGCGAGAAGTTTTTTTAAATTCTCAAAATTATTCTTTTATAGAGACTGGTGCAATATGGCAGGAAAATCCAATATTTAGTTTAGAGAATTCATCATTTGAAGGGAAATATGATAATTTTCTTAAAGAAAATCAAATCTTTTTAGGTTTGACAACGGAACCCCTAATATTCCTTGAAAACCTCAAGTTGGGTGAAGCTAATCTCACTCCGGATTTAATAATTTTCGCTAGTAGACATACATCAAAAACAGCAAGACCTGCTTTTTTAGCTCATTCTACTGGAAATTGGGGAAAGAATGCGGATTTTGGTGGGAAGCCTCAAGATTTGTCCAAAACAAGTGCTCTACTACATAAGGCGGGTATTGAATCACTAAGAGAACAAATCGAGAAAATCAATATTCCTGATTTTTCTTTAGATATGGAAGTAACTCATCATGGCCCGACCACGCTCGATATTCCTTTAATATTTATGGAACTAGGAAGTAGTAAACAGGAATGGTTAATTAAGGAAGCAGGTGAACTCGTCGCAAATGCTATTGTTAACGCAGTATTTAAATATCTTGATTTTAGAGAAGAAAAAACTCAGCAAGTAGGTTTAGGATTCGGTGGTACTCACTACGCTCCTAATTTTAATAGGTTAATAACCAATAATAACATTGCTCTTTCATTTATCTGCCCGAAGTATTACATCCAAGAATTAAACGAGAATCTAATTAAGATGATGATCGACAACACCTTAGAAAAAATTGATTATTTTATAGTAGATTGGAAGGGTACAAATTCTCAAGATAAGAAACATCTTATTCCGTTGCTCGAACAATTTGATATTCCCATTAGGAAAACGAGAAGTTTTTCAACAATTTAAGGAGGCTTAATATTCACAGCGGAAAATACTACCCTTCTTCTTTTAATTTCTCGTAATACTTGACTAAATTTTTGAAGACATAGTGGCAAGCAGTATACCCTTGTGTTGCAGCTTTAAGCAATACTTTATTTAAAAATTCAGGGTACTTACAATCGCCATTCACGGTAACATTTAATTCTCTCACATTATAGTAGCTACGATAAAATAAAGTTGGCCAATCTACTAACGGTCGTATAGTTTGATTGTAAGTTGGTTTACCCTTTTCTGATAATTCCAATTCCTGCGGTAAACCGTAGTATATGTGTTTGCCTACTTTTGTTTTTTTTAAAAATCCATCAGCAACTATCTCGTTTAAAATTCTTTTCAGCGCTGGGAGTTTAAGATTTATGTTGATTTTTTTTAGGTTCTGATTAATACTTGTGGCGCTCTGTTCTTTAAATTTTATTAACAAGTAAATTCTTGCTAGTATGTTATATTTTAGTGGTACAGTTTCATGATCGAGTTGATTATACTGAATCAGATTTCCCAAAATTTCTTTTGCTACTAAATATTTAAGACTTTTTTGATCCTCTCTAACAAAATTCTGTGTAAAGACTTCTGATTCCATAAAATACGAATTATAGAGAGCTGTAAGAATTTTTTTTATTGAATGAAACCCATCTTCAAATGATAGCTTTATAGTGTTTAGAACTTTAATTCTATAATCTATATCAGTTAGGAATTTTTCTTTTTCAGCTCGAACTGAGCGAACTAAATGAGGTTGTTCGGGTAATGAAGCGAAATTTTCATCCCATTCTTTTTTTAAACGATCAGATTGTGTTTTTGCAATCGTATAAAGTTTGTATACAACACTAAATAGTTTGGTTAAAAACTCTTCTGAAGTTACATTCGTCATCCATAAATCCCTTAACTTTCTAGCTACTACCTTTATATCAATAAATATTAAACACTAAAAATTATTAAAGTTTCATTTAAGATAAGTAATACATTTTCTGAAATAAATTTCAGAATAACTCAAAATTATAAGTGATGTAAAGTTTGAAGATAGAGCATATTGCAGTAAGCTCAAATAGCGAAGAAGAGGCTGATGAATTTTTCGTGAATCTTTTAGAACTGAAAAAAGAAAGAGATTTTGTTGTCCCTGAAGACCTAATGGAACAATTTTTCAATATTAAGAAAGCACAAAGAATTATTAGATACGAAAATGAAGATTTGAGCGTGGAAGCGTTTATAACTGACGATAAAAATCAAGCACTCGATAAGTTTACCCATACTTGCTTAATCGTTGAGGATCGAATTAGATTAATCGAGAGCGCGAAAAAATTAAATTTTGAAGTGATTCAAGTACCTCGAAAAAATAGTGATGGTTTCTACTTATTTTTAAAAGATTCTTATGGGAATTTATTTGAAATTAAATAACATAACGGTAATATTTTTTAGAGTGGAATTTTATTAGAACATGAAGCTTTATATTATGTCCTCGAGTAATGAACGAGTATAGTTAAGATGCCCAAATCTTATAAGTTAAAATTGGTTCTAGGAGGATCACCTGCCTCGGGTAAAAATACCGTTATTAATACTAATGAAGATAACGGAAGCCCGATTGGGGTTTCTTTTAAATCTGTGGAATGCCTTGTTAATGAAGAAGATATTTATAAGTTTATTGTCTGGGATTTGAAAGATCGCGAAAGATTTAGGTTTCTTTTTCCTGTATTCTGTCGAGGTGCTTGTGCAGGATTGTTATGCATTGATTTATCCAATAAAGAATCTTTCTCCGACTTAAATAGGTGGATAACTCTTTTTAAAAAGAATATGGAAGAATTTCCAATAATTTTGATTGGGACCAATGCCAATTTAGCAAATAGGGAAGTATCTGAAGATGCGATCATTAACTTGATTGCTAATAATGAAGACCTTATATATATCGAGTATACTTCGCTATTAAGTGTAGAGGAGAATTTAGAGGAAATATTTAAGAGATTAATTAAAACACTACAACCAAGACATACTTTATCCCACTTTAATTTAACTTTTAATAAAGAAGACGAGCAATTGATAAGGTTAAAAAATTTCTTTGATCGATGTCCCATCTGCAAAAAGAGTATACATAACAACGTTGGATTAAAAAATGTGTATAAAAATATGGTAGATTCTGATGCATTGAGATTAAAAGAGAGCCTAATCAGATTAGTTAATAATATTGAAGAAATTAGAGTTGATTACTCCAATAAAATTACTCTTGGAATTCCTTGTTGCGATTGTTATAAAAAGATTTTCGATTAAATGATAATATACTGTCTAATTCTTAATAATGCCTGACGCATTTATTATATCCTTATGATCAAACGCTAGTTTCAACCGTGAAATATCTGTTAAATTTACAATTTCTAAAGACAGAGCGTCGTCCTTGGCCAGTGGTTTCTCTGAACCTGTTAACGGCTCACATAAAAACGCTATAGAGATGTTATGACCCCTAGGATCTCTATTGGGCGCTGAAAAAACACCAATTAGTTTTCTAATTGTTACATTAATATTCGTTTCTTCATAAGCTTCTCTAATGCATGCGTCTTCAACATTTTCACCTACTTCAACAAAACCACCAGGCAGAGCTAATTCTCCTTTATAAGGATGATTTTTTCTGCGAATTAAAACGATGGAGTTTTCCGAATATTTTATAACCGCATCAACAGCTACTAGTGGAGTTATAGGTTTTGGCATTATTAATCATCCCACACAACTGAGCTCAATAAATGTTCTATACGCGTTCGACGCGGTCTTACAAATTTTGTACGACCTAACTTTCGTTCTAAAAGTAGATTTCTTTCGAGGTTTGTAGAATTTACCATATATACTTCAAGATCACCCTCATTTAAAATAATGTGATTGAAGCTAGGACTATCATCTGCTCTCACTTTATTAGAAGTTGATGTACCACAATAGAGGAATGTTGTTGGTCCGATTACATAAGCGTGTGGAACGTGTCTATGTCCCATTAAAACTAAATCTAGCTCAAATAGTTGGGTAAATTCGAGAATTTCTCCTGCATCTCTTACGGTTGTGAATTTTTGTCCCGAAAGAGGTACAGGTATTAAATGATGGTGGAGTGCCATTACCCTATTTTCTAAGTTTTTATCCATGGATCTTCCCAAAAAATCGAGTTGTTCGTCCCCAATCATTCCTTCACTCATGTCATCCCTCGCTGAGCAAATTCCTACGATTATGGTATCTTTATCATCTAGGATTAATCTTGATCTTCTTGGACCTATAAGTCTTTCGAAAAAGATTATTCCACTATTCTTTGCATCGTGATTCCCAGGTACCGCTAAAAATTTTGTAGTTTCTCTAATTCTATTTATATAAGGTAATATCCCCTTAAATTGAGTTATTCTTCCTTTATGAATTAGATCTCCAGTGCATATTACAGCATCAGGAGAATTATATTTAATGTATTTGATAACATTATCCATATATTCAGGTACAAACTCAGAACCATAATGCAAATCGCTTATTTGTATGAGGTTAACCATTTGAGAACAACCACTCTTGAACAAACTATTATGTATATTAGGTGTTTTAATACATATTAAATTTTAACCTACAATAAAGAATGTTAATATGGACTTAGAAAAATTTTACTAATAAATCGCTACAAAAAAAATTACTCTCAAAATAAGTTTAAAAAGCGATAATTTGTCCATTTCTTATACACATATTTGCTCATTAAAAACATGTTGCTCTTTTCTGGATTGAGACATTTTCTCTAAAAACAATTTATCTTTACAATCTACGCACATATTTTTAACCTTTAGCCACCTAATTTGGCCGCATTTAGGGCATAAAAATTCTTGATATATTAATTTCACTATAAATTTCACCATTAAATTCTATTATATTTTAAGATTTTAACAATATCGAGATTAATCATGTCTATTATATTGTCAATATCAATAGATTTCTCAAGCGGTGTTTCTGTTAGATTTCTGCTGAGTGTTAAATAATCTTCCTTTTTTTCTGTTAAATCTTCTGATATTACTTCAAACATATTTAATCTCATATTTTCCTTTTTATCTTAATTAAAATAAGATTATTGCTCGATTTAAACAATTTCGATGTAGTATATAGAATCTATATAGATAGAAGATATAAGTAGAAGTTAGAAGAAGGCAAACTTTGTATGATATTATTAAATACTATATATTACATTATTTATAATTTCAATTGGATGCTACGAATAATTTAGCTGCCTGTTAGTTTCTCTTTTATGTGGTTAACCAAATCGTCAATTTTTAATTCCTTATCACCGATAAACACTTGTCCATAATCAATTTTGCCACCACCCTTACCGTTGTATCTCGAAGCGATAGTTTTAACAAAATTTCCCATATTGAAGTCGGATCTTTTTAAAAGTCCTTTTCCTACCATTCCAATTATAGTTATACCTTTCTCGTCTTTATTGATAAAAATTGTGTTTAAATCTTCAGATTTACGGAGAATTTTCACGCTTAGATTCTTAAGATCGTTTGGAGTAAGATTTTCAAAGGATCTAAGAATCATTTTAGAATCGTTTAGTGAAATTGCTGAATTTATAAGAGTTTTGATGAATTTTTCGTCAAGTAAGTTTTCCACTTCTTTTAATTTTGCCTTAGCACCGTTCCATTCGTCATATAATTTTTTTACTTTCGAGAAAATATCGTCTTTTTTTGTATTTAGAATTCGAGATAATTCTGTTAAAATTTCCACTTCAATATTATTACTTGAATTCAGCACCATATCCGTTTCATCAAGTTTTCCGGTCTGTAATGCTTTATTTAAGTTTTTCCACTTATATAGTAATTCTTCAACTCTACCTACAATTTTATTTTGTGGAATTTCCAATAAAGATTGTAGTTGGGTTAAGCTTAGAGATTCCTCTGCTTCAAGTTCTTTAGTGGCAGATCCCGCAGTAAAGGTCAATCTCACGATACCATCTTGAATTTTTTGAGATTTAATTATTTTAATTCTTCCGGTCTCTGAAGTGTTATTCAAATGCGTGCCACCACAAGCTTCTACATCCACACCCGGAATCTTAACGATTCTAATATTTTTTCCAGGAACAGCACCTCCTTGGTAAATTGCCATACCATATTTTTGTTCAGCTTCAGAACGGGGTATAAAAAATAGTTTCATATCAATTGCGTTATCAACAATTTCATTTGCTTTTTTTTCTATTTTTAATAAATCTTCTCGAGAAATTTGTTCGTAGTGAGTAATGTCCAAGTTGGAATGTTTCATAGTCTTCTTAGCTCCAGCTTGATTAATATGGCCACCCAATATAGAACGAGCCGCAGCATTTACAATATGAGTCGCAGTATGATGTTGAGAAAGTTGAGTGCGCCATTTTTTATCAACTTCAACTTTTACCATCTCTCCTTCTTTGAAGTGTGGTTTTTCAGATAAAACATGAATAATATGATTACCTTGCTTCAACACACTATTGAATTTTTGACCGTCTATTGTTCCAATATCGTGCACTTGACCACCTGAAGTAGGATAAGCAACTGATTGATCAAGGATTACATTGTTTCCAACTAGTTTTAAAACTGTAGCATTGTTAGATGTCTTAGTATAATCGTAATAGTAAAGAGATTCGGTTTCTAAAACACTACTTAAATCTAACTTGAGTTCGGTTGATGTAGCGTCGATTTTTTCCTTATGCTCGTGTCTTTCTACTACTAGACTATAAAAATTATCAGGAATATTGATTTTTTTGCCAAATTTTGCCGCAGCGTCTTTAACCATCTCTGGGTTTATTCCTCTAGAATCATAAATTTCTATCAATGTTTCGGTAGAAATATCTCCCTCGGCAAGTAATTTTTCTAACATCTTACCCGCTTTTTGTTTTGTAGTATAATACTTTTCTTTTTCAACTCTCAAAATCTTCTTTATTTCATCTAACCGTCCAGAAACTTCCGGAAATAGTTCCTTCAGTTCTTTCGCATGCCAATTGCATACATCTGAAATTTCTATGTCCCATCCAAATTTATCGATAAAGTTTAGAGCACGTCTTAGAATAACTCTAAGATTGTATCCGCCACCTACATTAGAAGGGAGTTTTCCATCGTTAATTGCAAATAATAACGTTCTCGCATGGTCAGCAATAGAATACACCGCTGTCATAGGTAAAATTTTTTGTTTTAACTCAGTTACATCGATATTAAGCTCATTTCCTACTTTCTCCCAGGCAGCATCCATGTCGTCTACTTCATCAATATTTAAATAAGCCGAATATCGTGAAAATTTATTATATAACTCAAAATGTGTTTTAACCTTAGTAATATCTCTTAATTTAGAGATCACATATGGAAATGTTGCTTCGTAAATGTTTGGGGTTCCTTGGGAGAACCATGCTACACGCTCTTGACCTAGCCCCATATCTAAAACTTTTAAACTCAACTCTCGAGGACCATCTAGAGTTTGCTCAAACATAGTATACACTTGATTGAACAATTCGACTCCTCGACTAAAAAATTCAAGACTACATCCAAATGATCCACCTCCTGCCCAACTGTCTTCGTGAATCGTGATTTCTTCCTTTGGTAAACCTACACCTTCGTGGATAAAAGTATGAATATCTAGAAAGAGCTCTCCTTGATTCCACTCTTCAGGTGGAACAAAAACATGCTGTCCTATCATAACAAAGCCTGTATTATGCGACCCGGTTAATCCTACATTCTCAATATCGTTAAACCTCAAACAAAATTGAGGAATGATTAATTTTTTTGCAGGTGGTTCAACTTCGCCAGTAATAACATAAGGTTGAAAAGCGGATATTGACGCTATAGTGAATTCTGAAGTAGGATTCCATCTTGCTACGCATGGGTACCTTTTAATTGGAAGGTATCCTCGAGGTTCTAGTATCTCTACAATTTTTTTCCATACACCAATATAGGAGAGTTTTACTTTCGCAGGATTATTAACGGTGACTTGGAAGCCCCCAGAACAAACAGGATCTCCACAAACCTTTCTATCATGGATGGTGGTCCAGAAATAAGCACCACAGCACTCACATTGCCTTCTCGTGTAACCTAAAT
This sequence comes from Promethearchaeota archaeon, assembly GCA_019894855.1. Taxonomy (GTDB): domain Archaea; phylum Asgardarchaeota; class Lokiarchaeia; order Sigyniarchaeales; family SOKP01; genus SOKP01. Next base: position 12,574 of record JAGXNS010000007.1, on the reverse strand, counting down.
GTTTCAGTTCCTCGGTTGGAAAAAATTCGTCGGGATTCTTTGATGCGATTAATTTAAATATTTTTTTGAGCTCCTTATCGTTAGTAGCGCTTTTTAATTGCGTTCTATCTTCATCGGATAACATGTTAATCAAAAGTGAAGTATTGATGATCATCTGATATTATTAATTTATACAATTAATGTTTTCCTAAAATCTTTTTCTCTAAATCAAATCCTTCAAATTTGAAATGTGGTACCACTTATATGAGTTTCCAGACGATAAAGTAATTGAAAGTATGATAGCTTTATCTAAAAGATTTGGCTTTTATGCCTCTATAGAAGGATATACTTTTAAAATTGAGATACTTATGAATGCAGATGATGCCATTAAATATATGTTTGGTTAATAGAACTTTAAAAATATTATATATTTCTTTTTTTTATTATAACTCCAACCTAAAGGTCTAAAATTTGAAGCCGTGAATATCCATTTTTTATAAAATCATAATCGAGAAGTTCAATTTTTTCTGGAATTATTTTTAAGAGGAGATTTCTTTTTCCTCGGACAATTCGTTGAACCTTATCAAATTCCTTGTCCCCTTCCCTTAAAAAGACTAATCTCTCTTTCCCAGATGCAGTAATTTGCATACCTTGTATTTTCCCAGTATCCATAGGAGTATAGATTCCAATACTAATATTTGGATTTTCTTCGATATTTTTTACCTTTCTCCCAGGAGCAGGTCCTACATATATATTAAAATCATTAGATACCTTATCCATGTAAAAATCCATAGGCGTTGCGCGAGGCGTGTTATCTGAACAAGTACAGAGTACGAGTATTTTTCTTTTTTCTAAAAAATCTCGAATTACTTTTTTTAAATCTTCTTTAGGCATTTGATTTCCTATTTTAGATTCACCTTGATGCAATTAATATGAAATAGAAGGATTTTTTTTAAAAAAGGTTATGGAAGGATGAAAATTGATTATTAACTACTGATATTATATAGAATATTATTAAAGTTGGCTTGTGTTAGAGTGTGGAAAGTCAGTCCCATCTATTGCCGCTTGAACATATGGCGAGATTGGGCCTCGACCTAACGCCATAATCCTAATTTTAGATCCTAGAGCTGGATTTAAAGAGGTTCCGAATTTAAGAGACGCATTATCTGGAATTTCGCTGGAAATTGTTGAGATAACCTTATCTATTTTAGATAACGATAATTGATGATCACCAGAAACAGAAACTATGCATTTGTCAACTTTATTTGTGTCCGGTTCTAAAAGAGGATTGTGTATTGCTAATTTAGCCTTCTTTATTAAATCGAATTCTTCGCCTAACGATTCTGTAATACCGATTAACCCAGAAGGATAATTCCCCTTTTTTTCTAACACTTTTCTAACATCTGCGTAATCAATATTAATCAAACCACAGTTATTTATTAGATTGATTATTTCGTTAATACACCTGATTAATACCTCATCCATAATCTTAAAACCTGCCAGAACAGGTAATTTTTTGTTAAAGCGGAGAAGATTATCGTTTGGAATAGGGATTAGCGTATCAGAATATTTCATTAGTTCCTCTAAACCTTTTCTTGCTCTTAAACTTCGTTCCACTCCTTCAGATTTAAAGGGAACAGAACAAAAGGATACAACCGTGGCATTATTTTTTTTCGCTTCCCTAGCGATAATAGGAGCTGCTCCAGTACCAGTACCACCACCCAAGCCAAAAGTAAGGAAAACTACATCAGCGTTTAACACCTGAGAAAGGCGTTCTACATCTTCTTCAGCAGCCGCACTACCGACGCTGGGATCGTTACCAGACCCTAGTCCGTTACAAATCTCTTTTCCGATTAAAAGTTTCTGGTTAGAATTTGAGTAATATAAATCGTGAGCATCCGTATTAATAGTGAGTGTGTCGATGGTATCCGATTCAATATCGTACATTCTTGATACGGTGTTATTCCCAGCTCCACCGACCCCAACAACTAAAGACTTAATTTTTAAAACTTTAAGCAGATCAGCCAGATAAGTGTCGTCATCTAGATTTGACACCTTACTTGATTTAACATTTTGACGCGCTATCTCATTAAACCTAGATCTAACAGATTCTCTCGATTTTACAATCTCGCTTAGATCAAATTCATCGTTTTTCATTAATCATTACCATAATATGGAGTAATTAGCTATATAATACGCTAATAATACATATCAAAATTAATATTATTAATATAGGTGTTATTTAGGTAACACTGAAAAAACATCAAATTTCCACTTGTTCGTGTGATAAAGATGACAAATTTTGATATAGATACATTTAAATGACTGAAGACTATGTTCTATATGCCCGGGGTTGAGCAAAAATGGAAATTGAAATGAATAAGAACGCAACCGAACAAACTTTTGAGAGTCCGGAAGTGGAGGACATAATCAATGTTCGAGCGATTATTAGCTGTCCTTCCGGAGATTATAAAAAAAAGTTTAAAAACCGATTCCCTAGGAAAGATTTAGAACTTATGGTTGTAGCATTTAAAATTTTTGATTTTATGACTTGCTCTAAATGTGGAGAACTTTTAAATCTTAATATAGAGTTTGAAATATAGCCAAATTTTGAAACTTTTTATATATAAGGCTTTTCTTATTGATAGCAATTTAAATTATTCTTTAGAAAGTTATATTTCGAGTTGAATTTGCCCATAAGTTCCACCTCCACCAGGCGTATATTCAACTTTATTATTTCTTATTGCTTCGATAACCGTGGCAATTTTCTCGTCAAATTTTTTGATTTCTTCAATTTCTTTATCAATTAAAATATCAAATTCAGTGCCTAGTTCATTTAACATTTTATCATATGACTTTAAGACTGTAACACTATTTGTGCTCTTAATTTTTTTAACTGCGCGAATTATATCCATTAAAGGAACTACATTGAAGTATAGGGGCCTATGATTTGGATGTATTGGTTCGGCTGAAGTAGAAATAACTTCAATTCTTTCACTGACTCCTAATTTAATTTTAATGTTTTTATTAATTTTTTCTTTGCAAGCAGGACACACAATTTTCCCTTTGGATACATTGTTAATATATGCTTTTCTCGCATTTAACGGGTTTTGTGATACGATTTTTATGAATTCTTCTGAAATAGTATAATCATTAAATAGTGTATCTCTAGTTTTTTCTGATTTACCGAAGGTTACTCTTCTTCTACATTTGTTGCAGAACATATTATAATATTTTCCTAGCTTCGGGTGAAGTCCTACATTTAGTTCAATTTTGCGTTGATTTTTTCTTTCTAAGGCTAACGCTAATTCATCAAACGAAGGGTTTTCCATTTTGATTTTGTTAAATTCTCTCCCTAAAGAACGAGGACTTTCAGAATGCGCATCGCTATTGCTTAGAAAAGATATGTTTTTAAGAGAATCTAATCTATCAGCTAAATCTGTATTAGCTGAGAGCCCTAATTCTAAAAATTTCACTTTTTTAACGGCATCTTGATAGCATTGTTCGAGAGTTGCGTACTTATTTTGGCGAAAAATTGCTCTAAATGGAGTAAAAGCGTGAGCAGGACCTATCACTGCTCCAAAATCTGTGATAACATCAACTAGTTCCGTAGAAGGCAAATTAACCCTTGGGCGACCCCCCCATTCACCCAAAATATTTTTTGAATACGGTTTAAGCTTTTTTTGGACTTCTCTTACAGTTGAAAAATCGGGGAAAAAAACTACTTCATGAATACTATCTAGATCTTCAATCTCTGTTTGTAAAATAAAGAAAACCGTTTTATAGGAAAAAGCTCCGTCGCTATCTTTTTTCAGGTTTTTTTCTAAATATTTTAACCAATCTGGTTGTAAAACATCACCAGTACCGAGGATATCCAACCCTTTTTTCTTACAGGTTTCGACCATAGTATCTAAATCAAGTTTTTTAGATACCGCAATTGAATGAGGTGAGTGAATGTGTAAGTCAGCATTAAATGAATCCATTAGTTGATTTAAAATTAGAATCTATTATTAATCATTTGCTTTTAATCTTGAACCAGTTTCAATCCACTCTTTAGCTTTCTCAGAATTTCCCACTTTCTTGTGGCAACGAGCTGCTGATTCCCAAAAATCCACATCTGAAGGATCGAGAGAGAAAACTTTATCAAACAGTATTATGGCTCCTTCGTAATTATTTTTTACATCGCAAAATATTACCCCTAATTTTTTAAGTGCGTTGATGTTATCTGGATCGATTTTAAGAGTGTTTTGATAACACAAAATGGCATTATCAAAATCATTTAAAGCACTATAACTGAATGCTAAATTTTCGAATAACACCGCATCTTCTTCTTGAAGATTTAAAGCTTCCTTATAGCATTTTATTGATTTTTCAAATTTTTCCGTAAATGTGTAGGATAACCCCAAATTATTCCATGCTTCAAGGAATTGAGGGTTAAGCTCAGTTGCTTTTGTGTAACAGTTTATTGCCAATTCATAATCGTTTTGTTCATATACAACATCACCTAAATCAAACCATAATTCAGCATTGTTGGGATTTAAATCAATAGCTTTTTTATAAATCTTTATGGCTTCATCGAAGTTCTGGTTATCGTAATAGATGATAGCTAAATTATTATATAACATCTGCTCATCTGGGTTGATTTTTATCGCTTTTTTGTAGCATTCTATTGCTTCATCATATTGTTCTTTTTCTCTATAAATTAAAGCAATATTATTCCACACATCTGAGTAGCTTGGTTCATAATCTAGTGCAATCTTGTAAAATTTTAACGCATTATCGTAATCCTCTAAATCCTCATATGCAAATCCCATGTTATAGTAAGAAATTGCGTCGTCAGGTTCGATTTTAAGCGCTTCTTGATAACATTCTATAGCTTCTTCGAACTGATGTATCATACTAAATGTAAGGCCTAAATTATTCCATACTTCCGAAAAAAAAGGATTAAGTTCTATCGCCTTTTGATACGCTTCTATCGCTTTTTCGTATTTACCTTCATCGTAATAGGCATCCGCTAAATTGATCCACGCATCAGCATCATTAGGATCTAATTCTGCTGATTTTTTATATCTCTCGATCATATTCTAAGTCAGATATATATGAAATACTTAAATGTTATATACCTATTATTTTTTTTGTTTTAGGAAAAAAAGCGTTTCTTTAAGTTTAGTATGATAGTTAAAGCTATATTACGCAAAAAATATCTTGAGTTTGATCCGTAAGTAAAATTCTTAGATGTTTTTGATTACCTTTGAAAATTACTTCTTCTAGTTTTCCTTTAACTAACACGGTTTCTCCATCTTTAGCGTGTTCACAAAATCTACCGCGAAATGAGTTGACTTCAGTAATATCTTTTAAATTTACTTCATTTATAATTAGATTTTTATCCGCGATTTCTATAACTTTAATTTTATAAGAGCAGGGAGTAAAAATGGAATCGGTTGAATCTACAATCTTTGCTTTTATTTCAATCCTTCCTAAATTCTTAAATTTGTAATCGTAAAAATTTCCATTCCAATCTTCCGGACTTTTGATATACCTAATAAATAAATCTTTTCCTTGAAATTTTCCTTGATGGAGCTTTCTTTTTTCACTTTTAAGAAAATGGTCAAAGCTAAAGTTAGAACCTCCAAATCTCCAATCGTAGTGAGTTTCATATTCTTGTATATTATATTTCCTTAAACTCTTTGATACGCTAAAGATTTTTTTTAAATTGTCTTGAAATTCTAAACTTTCGCGAGTACCGTAAATTAAAATATCTAAATCAGACTTCTCTTTATTTAATCCGACCATAGGTGACCCAGATATTCCTATTGAGTTTTCAAGCACTTTGCCTTTCTTGATAAACAGTTCACACAACTGTACTAAAACCAGTTCGAAGCCTACTAATTTTTTCTTCATGATTAGTGCGTTGTAATAGTCTCTTGGCGTGTATATTTTTTTAATGTCTCCGATTTTAACGCCTTGAAGTTCTAAATCAAGTTCGTTTGAATAAAAAAGATATTGGGGGTATTCCTCTTTTAATTTCAAATATCTTTCGTCCAAGGAATAGATTTTTTTATAGTTTTTGCCTTCCTTTATTCTTTCCCCATTTTGATCTGGGTAAAATCTTAAAAAACAAATTTTTCGGTCTTGGGGGTGGTGATAACCTTTTATATCGAAAAAAAGGTGGTTTTCTTTTGTTTCAAGGTAATCCCCTTCAATTCCTTCTGGAATCTTCATAAGTCCCCCAACTTTACTAATTAATATTTCGAAGGTGTTTTTGATTTGATTTTATATTTTGGTATTTCCTTTGTTTTTTTTAATTCTCTCTCAAAATCTCTTTTTTCTTTAAGAAATCTCTCTTTATCGCTGCCTAATCTTTGCCTCTCCTTTCTAATTGAAAATTTTTCATCCTCTATTTTCGATTTTTCCCTTTCTAATTTTTTAATTTCATTTCTTAAACTTTTCAGTTTATTTTCTGAATTACGAATTTTATGTTCTAAGGAAAAATAAGTATCTTCTGCCTTAGGTACCTTCCTATCTAATTCTTTTAATCTTACTTCCTGCCCTTTTTTCTTTCTTTCTAAATCTTTTACATCGTGATCTACATTTTCTTTAAATTTTCCCAATTTTTCTTTTTTTTTCTCAATATCACGAGCTTGAAGACTTAAGTCGTTTTTCTTATAGCGAACCTTTTCCTTTTCATCTTTTAATCTCCTCTTCTCGTCATCAATTCGATTTTTTTCATCTACTATCTCTCTTCTCAAACCATTGATTTCTGTGTTTAAGTTATCTCTTTCTCTAGTTAAACTCTTAGCTTCGTTTCTTAAATCCATTAAATTGTTTTCCAACTTTTCAATTGTTCTCTCTAACGCACTCTCTCTCCGTTCCATTCCGGGCAACTTGGTTTTAATTTCTTTAATTCTTTCTGTTGCTTTTTCTTTTTCTCTTTTTATATATTTCTTCTCACTTTCTAATTCGTCTCTTAATCCTTCTAATCTCTCTTGATTCCGCTCTAGGTCAGCATTTTTCTGGTCTAACTCCCTTTCTTTCTCATTGAGATTATTTTTACTTTCTTTTATTTCGTTTCTCATATTGTCTAATTTGCCTTTTAGTTGTTCGTGTTGGTTTTGAAGACCCCTTACTTGAAGTTCTTTTTCTTTTCTTTTTTTTTCTAAATCTTGAATGTTATCTTGATAACCATCAATTTTATTAATAATTCGCTCCCATTCAGTTTTCTCTCTATTTAATTTAATTCTTTCTTCCTTAATTTTTTTGAGTAATTTCGCATTAGGGAGGGTATCTAGTTGCTCTTCGGGCGTTTTTTCTCGAATTTGATACTTTGGAATAGGCTTCTCTTTCATGGCAGTTCTTAACCTTACGTAAATTATTAATAATATTATATTGACTCAAATTCTAAAGTGTTTGTAATTTCAATTTGAGAAATTATTTTGTTTTGTGAAGTCTATTTATATAACATAAATTTCATTATTTTTTAAAAGAAATATAAAATTAAGTAATCTATATTTATGGTGTTAATCTAATGGATGAAGATGGGTTTGACGAAGAATTTGATGAGGATTTTGATGAAAACTTGGAGGAAGATTATGACGAGCCCTCTACAAAGCACCCTACGAAAGATTTTAGAGCCAAGACTCCAGAACACAAAATTTCTTCTGAAGGAAAAAAGATTTCAGTTTTTTTTCTGTCCACTATAGGCCCAGGGGAGAAAAAACAAAAATTGCTTGTATTCACAGGGAATAAAGTTGGAGACATCAAGGATACTGTAGCAAATTTATTTGCTTTAGATCCATCTGATTTTCATTTATCTTCTGGAGGAGTAACTATGGATGAGAATAACCAGCTAAGTGATTACAACGTAACTGATGGAGATGACATTTTAATAATTCCAGCTAGCATTGCTGGCTGAATATATTGGAAGGACAAAAAATTTTAAAAATATTTTTTCTATTTCATTTTTTTCTCGATGGAATCAAAGCAATTTCGTCATCATCATCAATAAAATAGTCCTTTATTTGCTTAGTCTCGTCTAATAATATCCCTCCTGTGGATAAGAGAAAATCCTCTAAGCTATAATCAAATAGAATTCCAATTTGTTCCTTGATTATATCTATTAATTCAGAGGTTTCAATAATATTTATCTTGGTTTTCTCACCCGGTTCGACTAACGATCTTATATAAACGCGTATTTTGTCATCCATTCCAATCGCGTTTAATGGAGGGTTGTATTTTATCTGTTCATCAGTGATATCTTTATTTTTTAAAATATCTTCAATTAGTTGCTTTCTCTCGTTAGGATCAAAATACAACATCTCTCTGATAAAAAAGATTTTATCCATTTTTGAAAACCCTAACAAATCGATTTTATCTAATACTTCCTGAGTGAAAAAAGTAAAAATATAATCGTCGATTGATTCAATATTTTCAAAAGTTTCATCAGTATCAGCGTATTGATCTATTAATGGCATGGCTTCGATGTAATCCTCAATCAGATCACTCGAAGTTCTTTTGATTGATTTTGGTTTTTGATAATATTTATCCTTTTTTATCCTCCTCCCTGGACTGCTTTTAGATTGAACAACGGTATAAATCGTGCCTGTAGATAATACAGCAACACTCCCAATAGTTAGAAAGAGAAATAATGGTAAACTATCTAATTGTAATAGGAAGAAAACCAAATAAACTAAAGCGAAAACAACATAAAGAGTTATGATATTTAAAACTCTATATTTTTTCTTCATGATTTTTTGAGTATAGTATTCTCTAATTTTCTAATATATAATTCAAAATATAAATTCCATTGGAATAAATTCGTAATTTTTATAATTCCCCTTCAATAATTGATTTCCTAATTTTATCATATTTCTCGATGTCTAATCTATATAGCACTCTTTTTTTATTTTTTTCAATTTTTACTATTTTGAGATTTCTTAATATTTCAAGGTATTTCTTTACTGTATTGTAATTTCTTTTTATGTTAGCAACTATATCCGTGATTTTAAAGGCATTGCGTTCTTTTTTCAGAAAGTTGATAATATCTCGTACAATATCCTGTTTTAAATAGTAATACAACTCATCTAAATCTGAATTTGATTCATATTCAAAAATCATTCTTTGATTATCGATTTTTTTTGATCGTGTAAATCTAAATTTTTCTAAACAGGATAAATGCCATAACGCTTGATTACTTCCAATATTGATTGCTTTCATTATATCGTTAATGTTAGATGGATTCTTTCTTATATAATTATAGATTTCATTTCTTATTGGATGCTCAATGATGTTATTCTTCATTAATTTGGTTCCAGGGATCAGAATTCTTTTTTTAATGAGATTTTTAATGATGAGTTCAATGCTGTTTCTGTTTAAATTAGGGTTAGTTCTTACTCTATTATTGATGAACACTACAATATCTTCTATTGAAAAGAAAGGTTTCTTTTGTAAGTATTCCTTTATTATTTCGCAAACAATAGATTGAAGGCTATCCGTAGTGCTCATGAGCAATTTATTTTAACGTGTTGAATTAACTGATTTGTATAATCAAATCTTCTCTCTAAAACGATATTTTCCTACTTATATATATTGATAGACGTTCATTTAATTTATAAATATATTTTATTAGGCTTTATAATATAGATACTTACATTTCAAATAAAACTTAAAAAACTTCAAAATCATTCCAATGGGTTTTTAATATCATCTAATTCATGATAGTATTAAGTTTTAAAAAAAACTTAAATTAAAAAAATAAAGGAGTGATTTGAATGAGTTTTGATGAAGATTTTGATGAAGAATTAGAGCCAGTTAAGTCTAAAACCCCATCAAGCAAAGTACCCTCAACAGGCAAGAAATTGACTTTATATTTCATGTCAACTATTGGTCCTGGTGAAAAGAAGGAAAAGTTAACCGTAAATGACGCTAATCACGTAAGTGATATCAAACAAACATTAGGAAATTTATTTGGCCTTGATCCCGATGAATTTCACCTTAGTTCCGGTGGAAGAACAATGGATGAAGGGAGTCAATTAAAAGACTATAATGTAAGCGACGGCGACGATATTTTGTTAATTCCAGCGAGTACAGCTGGAAATTAAAGCTGGATACTTTTAAATAATTCTTTTCATAAAATATAATATATGATAAGGGCAATAAGCCCTTCATTTTTTTTTATTTTTTCAATTAAAATTAATGGTGATAATATTGCGTAAAGATTCAGATTTTTTTGCAAAAGGAATGTCAGAAGAAGAGAGAGATTTATATGATCGGCAATTTCGCTTAGAAGGTTGGTCCCAAAAACTAATCAAAAACTCCAGAGTATTAATCGCTGGAGTGGGTGGTTTAGGCTGTGAAATTGCTAAAAACTTAGCAATGTTAGGTGTTGGTCATTTAGATCTTGTTGACTTAGATATTATTGAGCATTCCAATTTTAATAGGCAACTACTTTTTGTTGGTGCGAAATTAGGTTCCCCTAAAGCTCTTGCAGCTGCAAAAAAATTACGTGAAATTAATCCAAATATCACAGTAAAAGGATATCACACATCCTTAGAAAGATTAGACCCCTCATTATATAATAAAGCGGATGTTATTGTAGGGGGTCTTGATTCGATGAACGCTCGATTAAACTTGAACGTTCAAAGTGTAAGATTTAGAAAACCTTTAGTAGATGGAGGAGTTTCTGGTTATCATGGTCATGTATATACGATTTTTCCTTATAGAAATGCATGTTATGAATGTAATCCACTACCAGAATTAGAAAACGATGAAATGGCAGCTTGTACTGTGGTGGGTATCCCTCGAAAAAGAATTCATTGCTTATTTAAGGGAGATATGGCTTTCAAAGAGAAATTTGATAGGGATCCTAGTCCCAAAAATATAAACGATATAAGATATATTCAGAAAGTCACAAATGAATTAGTAAATAAACATAATTTCTTACCCGAATTTACTGAAGATGATATCGTAATAATTATTGATCGTCACGATCCTGGTATCATTACTATTAATTCAGTTATTTCTGCATTACAATCTCATGAAGTAGTGAAAATAATTCACTGGAAAAAAGGACATAAAGGATTAGGAGAACCTGTAACAAATTACGTTATTTTTAATGCAATGACCATGAAATTATATCATATTGAAAAGGAAAGAAATCCAGAGTGTATTCAATGCGGGAAAAAAAGAAGAAGAGTTGTGATAAAAATGAACCCTAACTCAATTTGCATGAATATAATTAAAACATTAGAAAAAAATGGATTCCAATTGGAGCCTGATCTTGAACCGATTATAACATTATTAGATTTTAACGATATCCTAATATTAGATTTGGAAAAGAGTGTTGCTGAAAATAATTTAAGAAATTTCGAATATTTAACCGTAGCAGGTTTTAAAAATGGGGAGATTTTTGTTACCCTGAAATTAAAATAGAAAAATATAATAAAAATTAAAATACGTAAAAAAAAATAAAAAAAAACGGGGTTGAAAATATGAGTATAAGAAGTAGTCGAGTTTCTCGAGATTTTGCGGGGTTGAAGAAAATGGCAAAAAATGGAAGTATTGTTCAATTAAAACCTTTTAATCCGAAAAAGAAGAGTATTGATCATTTAGCAATTACGATTAAAGGGCCTAAAGGAACAGCGTATGCAGGGGGCTTATTTAGATTAGAAATGAAATTTCCTGCGCAATATCCTAAACAACCTCCTTTTGTTAGATTGCATACACCAATATGGCATCCAAATTTTTGGCCAAAACCTAGTGAATATAAAGGACAAAGAAATATTTGCTTATCTTTAGTAGATCCGTCTCTAATTGGCAAAAAGGGAGGATGGAGTCCTTCAAAAACAGCGGTTACAGTTGTTCAAGCAATAATTGCCATGTTAAACACTCGAGGAAAATTTGTTAATCCGACTGATGTGTTTAATAAAAAGGCAGCTATAGAAATGATGAAAGATCCGAAATATTTTGATAAAAAAGTTAAAAATTTAGTAAAGAAGTATGCCAAGGATAAATGGTGATTTTATGAACATTGACGATAAGAATGGTGAAAAAATTAGAGATGCAATTAAACAAAAAATAAAGGAAAAGATCAAAAAAGAAATACTTGAGGAAGTATATACCGAATTACAGCTCGAAGAATTACAGGAAGAAATAACTGCCGAAATTTTTGATGCGAAATCTTTAAACCATTCAGAAGGTATAAAAACCAAATTAGAACCAATTCCTATGGAACCTGTAATAACTGTCGCTAAAGGTAATAAAAGTGATAAAATTTCTGCAAAGATAAAAATAACGGTAAAAGCAATCCTCAAGATCTCAAGTCATGCTTTAAAATATGCGAATTCTAAAATTAAGAAAGAGAACTGGGTTGAGGTGATAGGGTTACTCGCTGGAAGATATGACAATGGAATATTATATTTAGAAGATGCATATCCAATGGGGCACGGTACGGCAGTCTATGCTGAAATTAAAGATTATAACAATTTTACTCGAGCTTATGAAGATATTGTAAAAAGTAAGCAATTTATCTGTGGTTGGTATCATTCTCATCCCTCATATGGATGTTTCATGTCTAGAGAAGACTTAGGGACTCAAAGGC
>JAGXNS010000079.1 GCA_019894855.1 Promethearchaeota archaeon | reverse complement strand
GACCATTCTAATCCAGATTTAGGGCTTGCTCCAAATAAAATAAATAATCTAGCTGCATCTGCTCCATATTTGTTCATAATTCCAATTGGATCTACTGTATTGCCATAACTTTTACTCATCTTAACACTTCTCAAAATAAAATCAGTTCCACATCGTTTACACTTTTTATTGTGCATTTCTGCTTTCAATGCGAATGTTTCGCATTCAGGACAGAAAGGATGCGCTTTATTAACCATTCCTTGAGTTAAAAGACGCTGGAAGGGTTCACTAAATGAGTGAAGACCGATATCTCGAGCTACTTTAGTAAAAAATCGAGCGTATAATAAATGCATAATAGCATGTTCTATTCCACCAATATATTGATCAACATTCATCCAATAATCTGCGATTTCTTTTCTGTAAGGTAAATCTTTCTCATCGGGATCGCAATACCTAAAAAAATACCAAGAGCTATCTACAAATGTATCCATAGTGTCTGTTTCCCTTTTTGCTTGTTTCCCACATTTTGGACATGGAACATTAACATAAATTTCACTTGTTTTGAGGGGATTTCCTCTTCCTGTGAATTTTATATCTTTTGGTAACTCTACAGGTAATTCATTATACGGAATGGGTACGATTCCACAAGTATCACAGTAAATTATTGGTATTGGACACCCCCAATAACGTTGCCGTGAAATTAACCAATCCCTTAATTTGTAATTTACAGTTTTTTCTCCCATTCCTATTGATTCTAGCTTTTTTGAAATTGAATCTATTGCAGATCGGTTTTCCATGCCATTAAATTCATCAGAATTAACTAGAATTCCATCCCCTTCGTAAGCTCTAGTCATCCTATCCGCATTTAATTCATATTCAAATGGTTGAATAACAACTTTTATTGGAATATTATACTTCTTGGCAAATTCAAAATCACGCTGGTCATGTCCAGGGACTGCCATAACGGCTCCAGCACCATATTCGTAAATAACAAAGTTCCCAATATAAATCGGAATTTCTTCCTTAGTTATTGGGTTAATAGCATGTTTACCAATGAACATTCCCTTCTTCTCAATATCAATATTAGTTCTTTCAAATTTATCTTGTTTCATTACATCATTATAAAACTGTTCAAATAATTCATCATATTCCGTTCCTTTTACCCATTCCTTTATCCAAGGATGTTCTGGTGCGAAAACCATAAAGGTTACACCAAACAATGTGTCAGCACGAGTTGTAAAGATGTCAATGGTTCTGTCCTCTTTAGCAATTGGGAATCGTATGGTACTTCCTTCCGATTTAGATATCCAATTTCGTTGCATAATCTTCACTTTATCTGGCCAATCCACCGTATCCAAACCGTCTAAGAGTTCTTCAGCATAATCACGAATTTTTAAAAACCATTGAGTTAAAAATTGTTGTTCAACTTCAGAACTACAGCGCCAACATTTACCACTTTGTACTTGTTCGTTAGCTAATACTGTTATACATTTTGGACACCAATTTACGTAGCTTTCTTGACGGTATGCTAAACCTTTTTCATACATTTTCAAGAAGAACCACTGATCCCATTTGTAATAATTAGGATCGTGACTAAAGACCATTCGCGTCCAATCGTATGAAAGTCCTATCCGTTTTTGTTGTTTTTGAATTGATTTTATATTTAAGTTTGTCCACTCTTCGGGATCAATTCCGTGATCAATTGCAGCGTTTTCTGCGGGTAATCCATAACTGTCATATCCCATTGGATATAAAACGTTAAATCCTTTCATTCTTTTAAATCTTGCAAACGAATCCCCTATTGAATAATTGCGGAGGTGTCCGATATGTAAATCAGAACTTGGATATGGATACATCTCTAGTACATAATATTTTTCTTTGCCGTTTTTGCTCAAATCTTCTTTAACTTCAAAAATTTTCTCAAGTTCCCATCTTTCTTGCCATTTTTCCTCAATTTTTTGAAAATTGTATTCAGTATTAACCATTTTAAATCAAAATCAATTTTTTAATGTCGCTTATTAAAATATAAACATGAATAATTTAAACAATAAATTTTTTTTGAATTAAGGTATATTCTTTATCAAAAAGGTATTCCTCACAAAAATTTTCGTTTTAATAATGGCAATAGATAAGATTAGAGTGTCGATAGGTAGTGCTTCAGTACTAGGGTTATACGAGAGTAAAGGATTTGAGGACATTCCAACGACCTGTTATTTAATGACTTATAAAGATGGTCATTGTACAGCAAATTGTGGTTTTTGTCCGCAAGCTAGAGAATCAGGAAGTTCCATTGAATTATTGTCACGTGTTAGTTGGCCAGTTTTTAGTTTTAAAGATTTTTTGACGAAATTGAATTACATGCCCCGTACAAAAAGATTTAAAAGAATTTGTATCCAAACCTTAAAATATTTGCAAAATTTTCAAGATCTCATAGAAATCGTATCCCAGATTAGAAAAAGAAGCAACATTCCAATATCTATAGCAATACCGCCTATGGGGAAAGAAAATTTAGAAAGATTAAAACTTCTTGGTGTGGATCGGGTAGGTATAGCTCTTGATGGTGCTACTCCTGAAATTTTTGAACGAGTAAAAGGAAAAGCAGTAAAAGGCCCTTATAATTGGAGTAACCACATTCAAAATCTCAAAGAAGCGCTTACAATTTTTGGAGAGGGAAATGTTACAACGCATTTAATCGTGGGATTGGGAGAGACTGCTATTGCAATCTTGAAAATGATTAAGAAACTTCACGATTTAAGAATACGAGTAAGTCTTTTTGCATTTATGCCCATAAAAGGGACATTACTTGAAAATTTAAGCCAACCGGATTTATTAAATTTTAGAAAAATACAATTAGGAAGATATCTTCTAGTGAACAATAATAGAACTCTTAATGACTTTACTTTTAATAATTTTGGCGAAATTGTTAAGTTCAGTTTAAACGAGAAAGAGTTATGGCAAATTGTTTGCAATTCAGATGCGTTTTTAACTTCGGGGTGTCCCGGTTGTAACCGTCCTTATTATACATCAAAACCTTCGGGTCCTATTTATAATTATCCTAGAACATTAGTAACACATGAGATGGATGAAATTTTTAAAAGTTTAATGAATACTATTCATAAATAGAGTGGAAAAAGGCTTGAGAGAATGGAGATTTCTTCCCTTAGAAACTAGAAATGGATATTGGAATATGGCTTTAGATGAAGCGATACTAAATGCAGCTATTGAAAAAAAAATTCCTAATACTCTAAGATTTTTCAAATGGGAGCCATCAACCGTATCTATTGGAAGAAATCAAAGTATTTCTAACGAAGTAGATTTGAATGCTGTTAGAGAGAACGGTTTTAATGTTATACGGAGGATAACTGGAGGAGGTGCGGTATTCCACGATAGTACTCGTGAAATTACATATTCTATTGTGTGTTCTTTGAAATTTCTAGAAAACCTTAATGCTAAGAATGTGATTGAGCAATTTGAAATTATCGAGGCGGGTATTGTTAATGCTTTAACACAATATGGATTGCAGCCTCAAAAAGGAGTTATTCATTGCCCTGCTATTTTTTTAGATGGAAAGAAATTTTCAGGAAATGCACAAATAAGAAAAAAGGGGTATCTCCTTCAACATGGAACAATTTTGTTGGAGCTCGATCCAAACCTTATGTATTCCGTTTTAAAAGCACCCTATGATGTAGGAAAAACTAAAATGGTGAAATCTGTATATGCGAAGTGCATCGGCATCAAAGAACGATTAGACCAATATGACGAAACGAAATTCTTGCTCTATCTTAAAGCTGGTTTCGAGGCGACATTAGGAATTAAATTAATAGACGGAAATTTCACAGATTATGAATTGAATTTAGCAGATAAACTTGTGTCCAAAAAATATTCTAATAAGAATTGGCTGGAAAAATATGAATGATATTAAGGATTTAGTTAAGAGATTTGAATTAGGTAGTCAAACATGGTTAGATTATGAAAAATTGTTAAAACTTGATGATAGAGAATTAGAACCGATTTTAAATCTTGCTTACAAAGTAAAGAAGAGAAAATTTGGAAATCTAATAAAAATTTATATCCCTAATAAACGGTTTCCAGCCATAAGCATTACTGGAAGTGAATGTTCATTACACTGCGATCATTGTAATAAAAAATATTTAGATGGTATGAAACCTATCCTAAATAATTCCGAATTAAAATCCTATTTGCTAGAATTATACAAAAAAGATGGAATTGGTGTTTTACTTTCGGGAGGATGTCTTCCCGATGGTTCAGTGCCTTTATTAAATTTTCTAGATACTATTAAAGAAATTAAGAAGAAAACGAATTTAATAATTAACGCTCATACAGGTTTGCTTAATGAAGAAACTGCAAAGCAATTAGCACTTGCGGGAGTTGATATCGTTTCGTTTGATGTTACTATGGATAAAGATGTAATAAACAATATTTACCATTTAAATAAAGAAATTGACGATTATAAAAAAGCAATCAGTCTCATGCAAAAATATGAAATAAATATCGTTCCTCATATATGCATTGGATTATTCTATGGCAAGATTCACAAAGAATTGGAAACAATTAAGTTTCTGAAAGAATCGGGACTAGATCCCTCTTTAATAGTATTGATTGCTTTAATCCCTCCAAATAATTCCGTAAATAATTTTCTTAGACCTCAACCAGGGGATATCGCAAAAATTATTGCGACTACTAGATTTGTCTACCCAAACGCAGAAATTTCCTTAGGGTGTATGAGACCAAGAGGGGAAGTAAAATTAGATATAGAAAAATATGCAATTAAAGCTGGGATAAATAGGATTGAAATACCTTCAAAAAATACTTTAAAATGGGTAAAAAAAAATGATCCTGATGTTGTCTTCAATTTCTTCTCAGCGTGTTGTGCGATTCCAGATAAATTTGAAAAATATGCAAAAAGCAAGGATTCAGATTTAAAGAATTATAAGATTTAATTTTTAAAAAGGAAGATTTAAGGATATGAGAGGAAAAATAGAAATTTTCGGAGTAGAAGATATCCCCCTAATAAAACCCCGCGACAATATTCCATTAATCATTTTTAATGCTTTAACAAAAAACAGGATTTCATTAGAAGAAGGAGACATTGTGATTATTGCCCAAACCATAATATCGAAAAGTTTGGGAAGACTAAGAAATATAAGAGACATCATCCCAACTCAAGAGGCTATCGATCTGCACGATATCATGGCCCCTTTGATAAAAAAAAATGATTTACCTGGTAAAAGCCCTGAGCTAATTCAAGCAATATTAGATGAATCGAAACAAGTATTGAAAGCAGAACATGTAATGATTGTTGAAACGAACCACGGTTTTATATGTGCAAATGCAGGTATTGATAAATCTAATGTCGGAAAAGGGGATATAATTTCTCTGCTCCCTTTAGATTCAGATAAAGAAGCCGAAAAAATCCGGATTTCACTTCAAAATTTAACACAAAAAAAAATTGCTGTAGTAATTTCAGACTCGTTTGGAAGATCGTTTAGATTGGGAGCAGTAGGAGTAGCCTTAGGTGTTTCTGGAATATCTTCAATATTGGACAAACGAGGTAGTATGGACTTATATGGGAAAGAATTACAGAGTACAATCATCGGTCAGATTGACAATTTGACTTCTGCTGCTCAATTAGTCATGGGAGAAGCGGACGAAGGTCTACCAGTTGTAATAATCAGGGGATATGAATATTCAATAATGGAGAAATCTTCTATAAACCAAATTTTAAGAAAAAGCGAAATAGATTTATTTAGAGAGAAACCAATAAATAGGGATTTTAAAACCATTCTTAAATCTCGGAGAAGTTATAAATCAGAGTTTAACGATAAAGAAGTTAGTATTAAACTTATAGAAGATTGTATAGATGTATCTCGATGGGCTCCAAGTGCTCACAATTACCAATTCTGGCGATATTCTATAATTGAAAAAGGAAAGATTCGTGAAACTTTGATTAAGAAGATGAATTCTAAATTGAAAGAAGACTTGATATCAGAAGGCAAATCAGATAATTATGTTTTTAAGAAAACAAATAAAACAAAAAATCAATTTCTCAATTCACCTTATTTAATACTCCTATGCATGGATACACGCGATTTGGAGCCCTATTCAGATAATACACGAGAATTTAATGAGTATATAATGGGAGTGCAGAGTGTAAGCGCCTCAGCGACCTATTTACTTCTTGCGTTTGAAAATAAAGGATTATCAGCGTGCTGGTATTGCGCACCTTTATTTGCAAAAGAAATTATCAAGGAAGTACTGAAACTGCCAAGTTCTTTCGTACCGATGGCATTTTTTACAGTAGGATATTCGACTAAATCAACCCAAAAACCATATCGTAAGGAATTGAACGATATTATCTTTAGAATAAGTAAAGAAGAATGAGTGTTAAAATATGGATGATATTTATTATTTAGTACTTGCAGGTGGAGTAGGAGCGGCTAAATTTATAGAAGGATTGGCGAATGTGATTGATCCTGCTTTATTAAAGATCGTAATAAATACAGGTGACGATATAGAATTATACGGTTTACAAATCTGCCCTGATATAGATATAATAACGTACACTTTAGCGGGAATTGTAGATAAAGAAAAAGGGTGGGGGTTTCAAGACGAGTCTTTTAATTGTTTAAAATCTTTAAAACAATTTTACGATTTTAAGTGGTTCAATTTAGGAGACAAAGACTTAGCAACGCATATATACAGATCGGACCTTTTTAAAAAGGGATTTAGTAAAGCAGAAATTACTATGAAAATAGCTGAAAAAATGGGGATAACATCTCATCTCATACCAATGACTAATGAGAGTGTTCAAACGATAATTACCACTGATTCAGAAGAAATGCATTTTGAAGAATATTTTATTAGATACAATTGTAAACCAAGAATATTAGACATTCAGTTCCAAGGAATTGATAAAGCAAAACCAGTTAAGGGGGTACTCGATTACATAAAGCATGCTGAGAGAGTTATAATTTGTCCTTCGAACCCTGTAGTCTCTATTGGAACTATACTAACGATCCCCGGAATTAGGGAAACTTTGAAACGCATAAAGCAAAAGGTAATTGCAATAAGCCCAATTATTGAAGGAACAACAGTAAAAGGTCCAGCAGATAAAATGATGAAACATTTAGGGCTCGAAGTTTCTTCTGTTGGAGTGGCGCATTATTATAGAGATGTAATAGGCCATTTCGTCATTGATAATAAAGATTGTGCATTAAAACCAAATATTAAGGGAATGGATATAAACACTTATTGTTTTGATACCTTAATGGTCTCAAAAGAAAAAAAGAAAGAATTGGCAAGGTTTACAATTAGTTTAGAAATATAATGTTGTCGGCTTCACACTGTAGTTTCTTGAATTTCAATATCTTTATCTTCTTTTATATCTTCTTTCTTCACATAATCCCCTACTGAAGCTAGTATCTCTTTTATCCTACCTTCTTGTTGGAGCCGAATAATTAAATTCCTATGTTTTATTGAAGAGATAATCTTTGAAATCACAGGGAATATTAGCATTAATGGAACTAATAGTATTATTATAACTTCTGGAGAATACATTGCAACGCTTTCTATGATTGCAGGTGGTAAATTAAAAACATTTTCCATGAACCATTTTGGATGGATAATAATAAAGCTAATGATTATCAATAAGCCAACCCGGAATATAAAATTGATAATAGTTGAAACTATTAAGCTTTTAGGTTTAGGAGCTGATGATTTGGCTGTTAGAGTATCGCGGGCTTCATTATCTTCTTGAAAAAGTCGGTGTATGTATCTTCCAAGTCTTCTCGTCTTAGAAGCAGCGGTAATTAATTTCTTTTCTTCGTCCTCTAATTTCCTTTTTTCAATCATTTCCTTAACATAAGAAAATGTATCTCCTGTCTTAGCGAAAAATTTTCCTATAGTTGCTTTTTCTTCAATTTTTAATTCCTGTTTCCTTTTTTTTGCTTCTTCCTTGATTTTGTCAACGTTTGCTGTTATATAATAGGATTCACTTTGTAACACATGTAGCTGAGCTTCTAACCTATAACTTCTTTCTAAAGATGGTTTAGTAACAGTGAATGTATAATTTATTTGAAAAGCCATTTCTAAATATATATAAGAAGCGATTGCAAGAAGAATTACAGGACTTGCATAAAATTGAAATATATTATCGATAGGAATTACCTCTAATGATGGATCTAAAGGATAAGGTAGATCTTCTAAATACGGAATTGTTATATTGAATAATTCTAACATATCTTTAAATCCAAAAACCATAAGTGGAACTACTAACATGAGAACGATTGATCCTACAACTCGTAGATCGTTTTTTGGATCTGTTTTCAGAAATGCTTTGATAGCATAATAGATAGCAATAATGAACAATATTTGAAATGCAATTAAATAGAAATTTTCACTGAATACTGCGAATTCTTGACCTATTAAATCTGGAATTTCACTGAATTCCGGTGTAGTACCATTCGGAAAAGTAAACCAGAGACTTAACAATCCTCGAAAAAATTGCTCTAATAAAGTACGCATAAACGGTTGAACTGCAATAAACAGAATAGAAGCTACCATAACACAAATAAACGCAACTCCATATGCTACTGTAAATATTGCATATGTCAAAATATTTCTTAAACTAGTCAGAAATGATGATAAAACAAATTCTCCTTCACTAGTTATGATAACTTCGTTAAAATGAAAAATAGATAGAAAAATAGCTAAAATCCATAGGAAAACAAGTGCATTAATAACCTTTAAAATTAAAAGATAATATCTCGTCATCTTTTAATACGCACTCCCCTTTTTCTTTGCTTCCATATACTTCCCTAACACTTGGTTCATCATATCATCAGGTCCAACTGTTATGATGTTTACTCCTAAATTTCTTACTTCTTGCTTTAATGTTGTGATATGCTCCATCATTTCTTCGCTAATAGCTTCTGCAAGAGCTTTATCTGTGGACGATAAATCAATTTCATGAATTTCAAACCATGGACTGAAAGGATTGATTAAAATAATAGTATGGTTGAAAGTTACTAGTTTTCTGATTGCTTGCCCTAATTCCTTAACATTTGATTCTAAATCCGATATAATGAAAATTAAACTTCGTTTTTGAAAGCGCTTGATTAAAAAACCCATCGCTTCAACAAATCTCGACTTACCCTCTGGTTTTATTCTAGCAACAAAATCTAACACCTGATAAAAATGATCTTCTCCACTCCCAGGTTTTAAAAATTTGAAATTTTTCCTATCTGAAAATGTAAAAACGCCAACATTGTCTTTGCGAGACAACGCGACTTTAGTTAAAAGCATGCAGGCTCTAATAGCATACTCGAATTTTGTGTTTTCAATAGCACCGCCTGCCATAGAATTAGACGAATCCACCAAGATCATAACGGTAACATCTCTATCACTTTCAAATTCTTTAACAATTAATTTTTGAGTTCGTGCACTTGCTTTCCAGTCAATCAATCTAAATTGATCTCCAAAGACATATTTTCTCATTCCATAGAATTCAGATCCAAGTCCTTTTAGCTTAGATCGTTGTATTCCGTAATTTAAGTTTAAAGAGCGCTTAGAACCTAAAATTTCAATTCTTTTAATATCCTCGTACGGTGGATAAATTAAGATATCAGATACACTATCCGGAACAACTCTTTCTACAGAGTTAAATCCTAACCTATCTTTGACTATTAGAGAAAGAGGACCCAAAGGATACTCGCCTCTTACTTTTGGTTCGAGAATGTAGCTGAACTTTACTATTTTCTTTGGACCAATTCTAGTTGAAATAAAATTTTCTCCTAACACTAACCTAAAGAGTTGAGGATTGTAGTAATCTCTAATTTCAAGAAAATCAAAACTACTTTTACCAGTGTTCTCAACGATTACTTTAACATGAACGAAATCGTCTTTGAACACTTTCTCTTTTTCAAGTTCTCTATGAACTCTTAATTCATCGATATTCATTTGGTAATAGAATAATGGTAAACTTACAACTGTGCTAAATATTAAAAGTATGGCGAAATAAATCAGGAAGTAGTTTTCAAACGCAAAAC
>JAGXNS010000078.1 GCA_019894855.1 Promethearchaeota archaeon | reverse complement strand
AGTAATGTAATATTGCGCATCTGGAGAACTTTTATTTAATTGTGGATAAACTCGTAATAGATCTTCTCCAATTATCATGATTTTTTTTATTTTTTTTGTTTTGTTTTGAGATAATTTTTTAATTAAATATGTTAAAACTTGATATTCTCCAAATTAATTTAAAATCATGTTAATATTATTTATATGTAATATTTTTCTATTTTTTTCCGTTAAATGTTGAGTATTAACTTTTCTATCTGAATTCAAAAATTTTAAACACCTCTTTTAATTTTTAAATAAATTGCTAAATAATAACGGATTTAATCTGAAAATTTGAACCTATTTTTCGAAATCTATAAAATCGATACAAGATATACGCTCAGAAGTGATTTGGAAAGTTAAAAACACTTTCCACCTTCTAAATTTTATAATCTAAAGTTTAAAAATGTAAAATCTCTAGCGTCTTGAGATTTTTGTAGAATTTCCTAATAATAATAAAATTAAAACACTTAAAAATATTTCCGTTTTCATATCCAGCTCTATATTTTAATCAATTCACTAAATGGCTTGCAATTTTTAAAGTTTTATTCTTATCGCTGAAAAAAGTTTCTAAATCTATACAACATTAAGAATAGAATCCAAACAAATTGGCCATACTTAAAGTAATTCCAAAGTAAATCCGAGTAAAAATAATAATAAAATTTTTCTTTAAATACTCCCGGTTGCCAACATCATTATAAAAGGAAAAAGGAAATAAAAAACTATTCGAAACGAACCCATCGTTATCCCTAAAGCTATAAAAAGGTTCTGACGATATTTAATTCCCTGAATTAGTAAGAAAACATAAGCGGTGACAAGTACCGCAAAATTAATGAATCTCAATACTGTAAACAATAAAATAAATGCCATGTATACTTCATAGTTAGAAATAAAGGGGTAAGTAGTAAGCACATATGTATAATTAATAGTCAATAACAAGCCAGCAACGAAAATGAAGTAATTATATTTTTCTTTATTTTTTATTCCAAACATGAGCAGAATAACACCTTGGGTTATAATGTATGGAATTATATACCCGGCATTATAAAGATTGAAGATGATTGAGAGAATTTCGCTTTCCTCTTGGCTTACATTTGTAGCACCAATGCCAGGCACAAAAATGTAAGCAACTGACAGAATTATAGCAACTAAACATGTCATAGTCATCATTTTTGCTTTACGAAATTCTTGCCGATCTTTTTTTACTGCCAAAAACAATAGAATATTGTATATTATGATCGGAATTGCGTTTAATAAATAGCTAATTAAGGCCATTGGATTTGAGAAAATGAATGTGATAAAGAGTTCCATACTAATTCCACATATTATTTAAATTGGATATATCTTTATTTTATAAAGAAAACTATAATAAGGTTTTGATATAATCGTTATCAGAAGACATTAAACTTACACTTTTTAGATTGAATTTATGGGTTCAGAAAAGCTTGCTCTTGAATACTTTAGAGCTGTCGATGATTGGAACGCCTATATGTAAAAGGAACAATAGGTTTAATTAGTAAATTAACTGTCAGATATTATTCAATTTCGACTTTTTCAAGACTATACCTTGACCTGTTTTTCTCTTTTAAACATGTACCTAATGATTCGTTAAACAATCTTTGCGGATTAGTTTTTGGGGCATCAATAAAGTGTTTAGAATCTATTCAAAATGGAAAAAAAGAAAGATAAAAAATAAATTATGTATTAAACTCTTCGGTTTACGATTCTGGGTAAGCTCCTCTTACTTAATCGGGCGACTATTCGCTTGAAAGATAGGGCCAATAAACTGACTATACAAAATGCTGAAAGCAGTTTGATTGGACACTACGCTTATCATTTCGCCTTCCTTCTCAGTTGCGGGACCGAGTATTACTTCCTCGGCATCTCGAGTGAGTGCGAAGAATTCTCCAGCACCACTTAATTGTCGGAATTGGATGTTGCCCAAACCCATCATTTTACGAATAATATCACCATACTGACCCATTTCGAATCTGGAGGTCAACATGAAGCGAACAGCTTTTTTCTGGTAAGCAAATTCGCTAATCACTTGTAAAATTTCAGGAATAACATAAGGCATTACGATAATTATTGAAGATTTAACTCTATAGATAGCGTCTTTAATCGCAGCTATTAAGGCATCTCGTCCTACTATTTGCCAAGTCGTAATTTCTTCGATTTCAGGAATGGAGCTTGAAGCGTTATTAATATCACCTAAAGTGTTTTCATTTTTTTCTGCAATTTCTGTAGCATCGTCAATTGAGTTCATAAATTGAAGTGTAAAATCCGCTATGGCATCTTTAATGTTTTGGGTTGTGTCTCTTGTTGTAACAGTTAAACTACCTTGGAGCGATTTTGCATTTTCTTCGTATTTTGATTTATGATCTATTAACATTTCGCCCAAATTTCGATCCAGGTCAGCTGACTCATCACCCCACAGACTTATCTCTTCAGTTATTTTATCGGATATATTTCTTTTCCCACCGATAAATTTATCATCGAGACCTCTAATCCAGTCTTCTTTAATTCGTTTGACATCTGTATCATACTCACTATAATGTCTTAAGGAATCATCTTTATGTCTATTAATAGCTTCGTCGTACTGGTGGTTATGTGTTTTAAGCGAATTCCCTAACGAATCTTTCAGCTTAGTCGTGGTATCAGAGCAATCTTTTACTCCACTTTGTAAAGTACTATCGATTTCACCTGACATGTCGGTTGCAAGCGTTTCTAACTGCACATTTATTGTTTCTTGAGCTTTATGGTCAAGTTCTGTTGTTTCTGTTATGACATTATCGTTCTCTTTTGTCACTATATCTGTTACTTCGGTTTTTAACAAATCTGTGGTTTCTCTTGTAGTTTTAACGTAATCTTCACTTGTTTTTGCAAAATCAGCTTTCATTGGTTCAGTAAATGTTAAAATGCTCTGAATTGTAGTTTCGTGTCGTGCTTTGTACTTTTTCTTCTTTCCCATCCAGAAAAATCCCTTCTTGCCCATTTCTGCTGTAAAATCAGTAAACCTATTGGCATGTTCTAGTAGGTTATCAATAAGCGTTAAAGTCATACTTTTAAATTCGTTGGTTTGATCTGTTAAAACCCTGTGTCTTTCATCAACTGTAGCTTTTAAGTTAGTTTGAAGCGTATCAGTCGTATTTTTAAGATGGTTCAAATGCTCTTTTAACAAGTTAGAAATTCTTACTTTAAGATCAACTACAATTTTATCCATCCGTTCTAAATACTTTTCGAGTATTTGTTCCATTCTTGGTTTAAGATCGTTTGCAATAGTCTGATGTCTATCAACATGATCATCTAAGTTACTTTTTAATTCTTTTTCTAAATCTTCAATTCTTTTAGAAAAATCAGATAATAGTTCTGCAATCAAACTAGTTAAATTATCTTTAGCTTTAATAACGGTAGATTCGTTTTCACTTACTCTAGTATCACAAATATTTTTGTTATTAGAGTTTAGAGTATCCATAATGGAATGCAAATTTTCTTCTAAAGTCTTTGAAGTGTCAGTAAAACGATTTCTCGAGCTATTTATCCTCTCTCTTTTGGTGTTATTCTTAGTATCCGAGTCTTCAAAAAATAGACTAATTTGATCTTCAACCGCAGTTGCCACTTCGTTAATGCTTTTATCTTGAATCGCTTCTAATTTCTCAAATCGATTTGATTGATCAGATAAAATAGAATCTTTAATCTCCCCAATCTCGTCCCTGAATATTTTTGACTCTCCTATGTAAAGTTCAAAGAAAGGCTCTAATGGGATGTATCTGTCCACTATTCCTGTAACTTTTTTAAGAAAGCCTTTCTCTACTAACCAATTAGTAATCTCGAGAACGGCTTCATATGTTAATTCCGGGTGGTTTTCTACTAAGCTCAAATATACTTCAGATGAAGTTGCTCTTGGGACTCTTAGATATACGATGTATACATTAATTTGTTCTTCAGTAAAACCAAATCGAGTGAAAATTTCCTTCGTGAATTCTTTTAAGCTCATAAGATTTTCTCTAATTTTAGATTTTTAAAATTCTGATTAAAATATAATTACTTGAATTCCTTTTCAATATTTTTATAAAATTTTAATATGTATAATAATATTTTCAAAATTATTATATTAAAACTTAAGGATTAAGAAGCTTCATTTTTTGAGACTTTAATCTTATTCGATAAAATAATCATACAATAAATTCCTTTATTCAAATCTAATTATAAAAAAAAACAAATTTGTCAATTCTCAAGCTTAATTTCATCATTTAATGGGGGAATATTATTCCTCAATCCTTTAAATACCGCTTTTATTTGTATTAATTAAAACAATTTAGTGATAAAAAAAAATGAAAAAATTAAGTAAAATTCTCTTAGGCACATTTTTCCTAATGATTTTATTTTCGACGATTACTTCGTTCAATGTCGTAGCAGTTGCTGATCCCGATGATACAATAGATGTTCCAACTGACACTTACCAAGCACAAATACAAGCTAACACTATGAGCATGTTTCAAATTAGGAACAGAACTCGATTAAGAGTAGAAGCCAATGTCAATTTAAATTTAAACCTTGATTGTGATGCTTTAAGAATTGGAGATAAAGATTTTGCTGTCGAAATTCAAGGTACTGGCGATCTTCAAATGACTATGACTTGTACTGAAGAACAGGCAGAATCAGGGATAATGATGGGGAATACACATCAAATAAGAACTCGCAATCGTAATCAGGTCCATTACGAAGAAGGATTTGTTGTCTCATTAGAATGCAATGGAACTTTTACACGAGCAAGGCTAAGTATAAGCGCTACTGACGAAAATCGAATGGGTGAATGGGCTTACTACGACGAAGCAACAGAAGAATGGGTTAGCGTGCCAACAACCGTAGTAGATGGTTATTTGACTGCAGAGGTAACTCACTTTTCGACATGGACAATACTCATGCCTGATTACACCCTAGCAATCGTTGGGTTCAGTATTGCTGGCGGAGTTGCTGCAATAATAATAGTCGGTTCAGTGTTCTACATTAAAAAGAGAAAATAATTGACAAAGTTAATATATAACTAATAATTTTTTTTTAAATTTTTAAGTAAAAATATTCTAACTACCAAGAATTAGATTAACTATATGTTTACATTAAAATTAAAGAACAGATCAAAATTATACAGTATTTTTATTCTATTATTAGTATTCATTAATTTCAATATTCTAATTTCTCAAGTTTTATCCCATAGAACTGAAAATATTCCGGGATTTTCTACTCAAGATAAGGTCTACCCTAACGAATCTGTGAAATACGTCTTTTTTAATAATATAATTTTCGATATCTCCACCGATTCTTTTATCGATCTTAACATCCATTACGAAAATAATATTGAAAATCGTCAAATATATTTTCTTATCAACAATAGCAATCCTATTTCTCTAAATATAAGTTCTAAAGTTTCAATGCAGAATTTTGGAATGCCTGGAATGCCTCAGGAGCCGAGAAAAGGCGAAACTCAATTTCAGTATAGATATAATTGCATTCTTCAAATTAAAACTAATACTACAATAGAATCTCTGACAATTAACAATATCAAAAGGTCTATATACGGCTTAAATCCTAATATAGAATATTCCTTAGCGTTGTATGAATCCTCACAAGACTCTTGGGAGCTTATCGATACAATCGAGTTACTAAACGAATCTAGTTCGGAATATACTTTAGCCGGTTCAGTCTCTAACATCCAAGCAGACACGGAATATTATATTACTTTTTATGAGGTCGCTAATATCTTTGACAATTGGTTTTTCATAATTATTTTAATTGTTGGTGTTATAGGAATTGCTTCAATCGCGATTTTAATTTCAAAAAAAGATTATTTTCAATACCTAAAAACTAGAACCATTCCAATTGAAAAGGGTGCGCATCGTTTAAGCTTAGAAGACGTCTTAGAGAACGAGAATAGGAATAAAATTATTGACTTAATTCTTAAAGAACCTGGAATTCATTTTAATGAGTTATTGCGAAAAACTGAAATAGCTGCTGGTAATCTCGTCTGGCACCTCGATATTTTAGAAACTTATAAGGTAGTGGGTAAAAAAAGGATCGGAAACTTCATAGCATATTTTCCCTATTATCAAAAAAATCCTATTTCGAACATCAATCTTCGATTGAGTAAAAGCAAGTTAACATTAGGCATTCTCGAAATGATCGAGAAAGAGCCAGGTCTTTGGAATAGTGTAATTACAAAACATTTTAAAGTTGACCATAAAACAATTCAATATCATATTAATAAGTTAAAGGACCTAAATCTCATTCACTTCAGAAGTGAAGGGAGAAAGAAAAAAATCTATCCCAATTTGGAATCAGATTATTTTAATAACACGGATAAGTAGAGATTCTTGTAAGGCAAAAAACAGGGCGGGGCGTTATATATTTAGTAATGTTGTTAAGCATTGTGAGATTTGATTCTATATTAAATCTTTAATTAGTCTATGATGTGGTGTTTTGAGCTCAATATCTAACCAAGAATTTTATCTGCGGATTGAAAAAACTAAAAAATTATTACGGGATCGATCGATCCAAGCATTCTTTTGCACATTAGGAACAAATTTTCAGTATTTACTTAACGCAAAGTGCGAATCTTTTGAAAGATTGGTTTTAGCGATCTTTAAATCAGACGGAATTCCCCATCTGATATGTCCTGCTTTCGAATTGCAAAATTATATAGAAAATACTCCCTTATCTCGAGACGATATTAGCATTTGGGAAGAAACTGAGGATCCCTACTTACAAGTAAAGAAAATTTGTATAGATAATGGCATTCAGGATGCAAATATTG
Source organism: Promethearchaeota archaeon (assembly GCA_019894855.1). Taxonomy (GTDB): domain Archaea; phylum Asgardarchaeota; class Lokiarchaeia; order Sigyniarchaeales; family SOKP01; genus SOKP01. The sequence continues at coordinate 3,478 of JAGXNS010000078.1, read as the reverse complement.
CGATATCTCCGCAAACCTCCTTCACTGTTTTTTCGAAGATTAAATCTGTTCTTCCTCGTGCTACATTTGTAGATGCTCTTCCGATAATGGAAACCGCGCGTATCGTAAAAACCGATCAAGAAATCGATTTTTTAAAAAAGGCCAGTTATTTTTCTGCGAGAGGAATTGAAGCAGCGTTTGATCAACTTTCGATTGGTATGACTGAAAAAGAAGCTTCAGCTTTAGTTGAAAAGGAAGTGAGTTTATTATCAGGAGAGTCATCATTATTTGCCTTAGTTCAGTTTGGAGCGAATTCTTCAAACCCACATGGTTCCCCTTCAAATAAAAAATTAAAAAGAGACGAGGTTGTCTTAATTGATGCAGGTACCTCTTATAATGGCTATGTCGGCGATATCACTAATACAACCGTGTTTGGCCACCCAAATGAAAAATTCTTGGAAATTTATAATATTGTAGAGGAGGCTAATCATCGCGCAAAAGATGCTGGAAGTGTTGGAACCTTACCTTCTCAAGTTGATGCTGTAGCCCGAGATTATATCGTAGAAAAGGGGTACGGACAATATTTTATGCATCGAACAGGTCATGGTATAGGTTTAGATGTTCACGAAGCTCCGTATATAATCCAGACGAATTTGGTTCCATTAGGGTTAAAAAATACATTTACTATTGAACCAGGCATCTATATACCAGGAAAATTTGGTGTTCGCATCGAAGACGATGTAGTTTCTAAAACTAATGGCTGTGAACAACTTTCTTCTCCAATTCGGCGTTACTGGGAAAAATAATCCCCATTTCTAATGAAAATTTTTTACTTATAGACAATTAGGCATAGCTTTAATATATCTTCAATTTTAAAATTAGTAATTCAATTTCTCTAATCAAAATTTAAAATAATGATAAATCCAGAAGATCTTTTAGAATTTATAAAAAACCGAAGAAGTATTAGGAGCTTTCAAGATAAAAAAGTTCCGGATAATGAGATTCAAATGATCCTAGAGGCAGGAAGATGGGCTCCAAGCGCTTCGAATAAGCAACCCTGGGAATTTTATCTCATCAGAGATAAAGAGATCTTAAAAGAAATCTCGAAAAACGCTCTTTATGGTAGCCATATCAAAAGAGCACCTTTTGCTATTGCAATAGTTGGAAAAAAAACAACGAGTCCTAATTACTATATTCAAGATACATCTTTGGTGTCAATGACTATGATGTTAATGGCATGGTCTTTGGGTATAGGGACGTGTTGGATTGGATCAATGAATAGGGAAAAAGCTAAAGAAATATTAGGTTTAACCGAAAATGATTACTTACTAACTGTTTTACCAATGGGATATATTAAAGGTAACATTCCAAAACCGACCTTAAGGGCGGCTTTAGACCAAATAAAAAAAGAAATATAGATTGAATTAAAGAAGATTTAGTTGGTAATCGCAATTTTTCTCTATTTTTCTAAGGTTTTATTAAAATATTAAATAAAATGGTTTCAGTATTTTTTTTTTTAACTACATTTATTTAATTGAAATAGCTTAAGCAATATTAGATTTTAATCGATTTAAGAAGAGAATAGCAGCAATAATTTTATATTCTGCAGAAATTCTTATTAATTAATTAGGATAATTTACATATTAAAAATATATTATAAGAGGAAATAAAATTGAAAACATTTGAAGATTATTTAGCCCGATTATATAAAATGAAGCCTAACATTTACATTGGTGACGAATTAGTAGGTCGGGATGACCCTCGATTACAGGGCGGTCAAAATATCATAAAAGTTACCTATGATTGTGCTCATAGCGAGGAATTTGAAGATTTATGCGTAGCCACCTCTCATTTAACTGGAAAGAAGATTAACCGGTTTTGCCACATCCATCAGAGCGAAGATGATCTTTTAAAAAAGCAGTTAATGACGCGATTATTATGTCATCGAGTAGGAGGGTGCATTCAAAGGTGCATGGGGTGCGACGCTTTAAACGCTCTTTCTGTAATTACTTACGAGCTAGATCAGGCGTTAGGAACAGATCATTACGAACGGTTTAAGAAGTATTTAGAATATTTTCAAGAGAACGATTTGGTTGCTAGTGCAGCTCAAACTGACGCTAAAGGAGACCGTTTGAAGAGGCCACACGAACAAGAAGACCCCGATCTATATTTAAGGGTTATTGAAACGAGAGAAGATGGAATTGTTGTTAGAGGGTGCAAACAAAGCATTACAAACACACCATACGCAGATGAGCTGATTGTAGTCCCTTGTAGGTATATGGGCCCAGAAGATAAAGATTACGCCGTAGCATTTGCATTACCTACAGATTGGGATGGAGTTAAACTATTAACGAGACCTGCTAGCTTTAGAAAAAGTAAACACATGGAATTTCCTGCTGGGAATTTTGGAGACGCAGAGACTTTCATTATCTTTGATGATGTTTTTGTTCCGAACGATCGAATATTTTTAAACGGAAATGGCGATCCGCGTCAAACTGCATATGCGGGCTTTCTAGCACTTATGTTTGCTCATTACCACCGCCATAGTTATACTGGCTGTAAACCTGCCATAACAGAAGTTATAGCAAGTGCTGCAGCATTAGTTGCAGAATACAATGGCATTGAAAAAACATCTCATGTTCAAGACAAACTTTCTCACTTAATAGGTACTGCGGAACTCGTTTTTGCTGCCGGCGAATCTAGTGCAAAACACTCTGAAAAAGCTCCTTCTGGAACACAAGTTCCGGACGAGATTTTAACCAATGCTGGAAGGAGACTTGCGGGAGAAATGATTTACGAGGAATATAAAGTTTTAGCAGACATTTCTGGTGGTCTTATTGCAACGCTACCCTATGAAGGATCGTTTTTCTCTGAAGATGTTGGCGAACTTGCTATGAAATATATGAAGAGAAATCCAAGAGTTAAACCAGAAAATATTTTACGCTGTTTTAGAGGCATTGAAGCTTTTGCGGTTTCAGAAATAGCAGGTCTATTACAAGTAGCTGGCTTACATGGTGGAGGATCACCGTCAATGGAAACTATAACTATGATGATGCGTTACGATCTTGAGAAATTGAAAAATATTTCTAAGTACCTTTTTGGAATTAAATCCAAACTAAAAAGATACGAAAGACCAACTGTTACACCAAGAAAGCAACTTGAGAAGTTTCGAAAGGCGATGAAAGGAAAGAAATTAGAGAAATAAATTCTAGATTCCTATTCTTTTTTATTATATTATTTTTAAAAATTTTTAAGTTATTACTTTAGGAGTGTGTGAAGTTATTATGAAGAGTGTAAGTGAGAAAGATAAAGTAGTAATAGACAAACTGCTTGGAATTGAGGACTTTAAAGAAATTGAAGTTAGAGTTGACGATACTGATTTGATGCAAGTTGTCCATTCTAACAAATACCTTAATTATTTTGATGACGGCTTCATAAGTTTTGTACAAAAGCTCAATAAAAATTGTGGCGAATTACATAAAGAAGGAATAGTATTTCC